>CACHKZ010000009.1 GCA_902580535.1 uncultured Pelagibacteraceae bacterium
TCTCAGGTATGACTGATAGATATGCAATACAACTATACAATATGTCAAAATGAATATTTTTGAAGATTATTTAATAAAAATTGAAAATACTATTAAGACAGCAAATAAAGATAATTTGTTGGAATTACCAGATAATTTATCTGGTATAAATGTTGATATTCCTCCCGCTAAATTTAATGCTGATGTATCTACAAATGTTGCGATGGTTTTATCAAAAATTAATAAAAAACCACCAATAGAGCTTGCAGAAATTATTTCAGGATTATTAAAAAAAAACGATAAAAATATTGATCACATTAGTATTGAGAAACCAGGTTTTATTAATTTAAAATTTAAAAAAGAATTTTGGAACACTTTTATATTAGATGTGCTAAAAAAACCTTTTTATGGAAGTAATTTAAGTGGCAAAAAAGATAGTTTTTTAGTTGAGTTTGTCTCAGCAAACCCGACAGGACCACTTCATGTAGGTCATTCAAGAGGCGCAATACTTGGTGACGTTATTTCAAATCTATTAGCATTCAATGGTCACAAAGTTACTAGAGAATATTATGTAAATGACTATGGAAATCAAATTTCTCATTTTACTAAATCAGTTTATTATAGAATAAAGGAAATTATTAATAACGAACCATTTCCAATAGATAACAAAGATTTATATCCAGGCGCATATCTTATTGATATAGCAAAAAAAATAATTTCTAAAAATAAAGACATAGATTTTAATGATTACGAAAAAATATCTGAAAAATTAAAGAAACTTTCTATTGAAGAGTCTTTAAAGTTAATAAAAACTAATCTGGAAAATCTGGGTATAAAACATGACAATTTTGCTAGCGAAACTGAGGTTATAAAAAATAAAGAAGTTGACGAAGTAATAAAAGATTTAAAAGAAAAAAAATTTATTTATGAAGGAAAAATTAAAGCGCCTGAAGGTGAAAATAACGAGAATTGGGTAGAAAGAGAGCAATTACTGTTTAAATCTACTGAATTTGGAGATGATAAAGACAGGGCTTTGCAAAAAGAAGATAAGTCTTGGACCTATTTTGCAAGTGATGTTGCATATCATAATACTAAACTGAAGAGAAATTTTGATGTGCTTGTTAATATATTAGGAGCAGATCACGCTGGTTATATTAAAAGAATTACTTCTGTTGTAGAAGCTCTTTCAGGAAAAAAAAACAAGTTAATTTGTAAAGTTAGTCAGTTAGTTAAATTAATAAAAGATAAGAAACCTTTTAAAATGTCTAAGAGAAAAGGTGATTACATAACAATTGAAGATTTAATTAATGAAGTTGGTAAAGATGCTACAAGATTTATAATGTTAAGCAGAAGTGGTGATGCTGAAATTGATTTTGATTTTGATAAAGTAAAAGAAAAATCAAAAGAAAATCCAATTTATTATGTTCAATATGCATATGCTAGAATTTCCTCTGTGTTTAGAAATACTCAACATGAAATTAAAAGTGATATTAAAGTAACTAATTCTGAATATAAATTTGGCGACCAAGAAATCAAATTATTCAAGAAGATAAGCGAATGGCCAAAATGTATCGAAGTTTCTACAGAAAAATTAGAACCGCATAGAATATCTGTTTATTTATATGAATTAGCTTCAGAGTTTCATTCGTATTGGAATATGGGTAAAGATGATATTTCTAAGAGATTTATTGAAGAGGACAATTCGATAAAAGAAGAAAAGTTAGTCTTCTTAAAGTCTATAGCCAATACTATTAAATCAGGAATGGATATTTTGGGTGTTGATACACCTGAAAAAATGTAATGATAAAAGAATTAAAATATCTTTTTTATTTAATAATTATTTTCTTCTTCATTTTTTTTTCTGCTAGATATTATTTTTCGGATGAAAATATTAAAAAATCTTATAGGTCTATCTTGCTGATTGATGACAAAATAAATCTTATTGAAAAAGATCTGATATTTTTAGAGAGTGATACAGAAAACACCATTGAATACGTTGAATTTAAAAAAGATAAAAAAACAAATAAATATTCATTTTGGAAACTTCTTTATAATGATAATTAAAAATTCTCGGTCATTTATATGTGGTGTAAAAGGTAAAGTTTTATCAAAAAAAGAAATTGAATTTTTAAAAAAGTATAAGCCATGGGGAATAATTCTTTTTAAAAGGAATATTGCTAATATTAAACAAACTATAAATTTAACTGACTCAATCAAAAAAATTTTTAAAAATAAAAATTATCCAATAATGATTGATGAGGAAGGTGGAAGAGTAAGTAGATTGAGAAAATTTATTGATAATTCAATTTTTACAGCAGAATATTTTGGCAGTTTGCATAAAAAAAATATTAAAAAATTTGATATTTATTACAGCGTTTATGTTAAACAAATTTCTTACCTTCTAAGATTGTTAGGTATTAATATTAATACAGTACCAGTTTTAGATATTAAAAGAAAAAAATTTCATAAAATTGTTGATGATAGATCATTTTCAACAGATAAAAAAATTGTCTCAAAAATTGGTGATAGATGCATCAAACTTTTCCATTCAAACAGAGTTGCTACAGTGATTAAACATATTCCTGGACATGGCCTAGCTAAAGTAGATAGTCATAAAAATCTGCCCAAAATTACTAGAAATGAGAAATATTTGATCAAAAACGACTTTTATCCGTTTAAAAATAAAAGATCTTTATTAGCAATGACAGGTCATTTGTTATTCGAAAAAATAGACCCCAAAAATAATGCAACACATTCTAAAAAAATAAATAACATTATAAGAAATAAAATAAAATTTAGAGGTTTGATTATGACCGATGATATTTCAATGAAAGCTGTTAAAGACAAACTTGAAATTAGTGTGAAAAAATCATTTTTAGCAGGTTGCAACTTAGTATTACACTGCAATGGAAATTTAAGTGAGATGAAGATTGTTGCTCAAAATTCACCTAAAATAAACCAATTTATTATAAAAAAAACATCACAATTAACAAAGATTATAGGTTAGAGTATTTTATGCAATCTGATGATTCTTTAGACTTTAATGTAAATTTAAATAATTTTAATGGATCACTAGAGATATTACTTGATCTTGCAAAATCTCAAAAAGTAGATTTAGAGCAAATATCAATTACAAAATTAGCTGATCAATTTCACCAATACCTCACTGAAAATGAAAATTTAAATCTCGAAATTGCATCCGAATATTTATTGATGGCAACTTGGCTAACTTATTTAAAGTCTAAATTACTACTTCCTGAAACAGATGAAGAAGAATTTAAAGCACTAGAGGTAGCTGAAAAACTTAAATTGCAATTAAAAAAATTAGAGTTGATTAGATTATTGTCTTCACAAATGTTAAACAGAAAAAGATTGGGAAGAGATATTTTTATGCGTGGATCTAAAAGTGGTGTAAAGTCTATTTATGACAAAAAAGTTTCTTTAACTTTATTTGAATTATTGAAGACATATTCAGAAATTGTGATGACAAAAGATTTTCATACTATGAATATTCCTAAACTACCCGTTTTTACAACTGAAGACGCTATTAAAAGAATTAAAGAGTTTTTTGGAAATCTTAATGAATGGAAAAATATTTCAGAGTTAGTTCCATCAGGTTTCAAAAATTCTCCTAACTTAAAAAAAACAGGTAAAGCAGGTATATTTGCAGGATCATTAGAATTAGTTAAAGAAGGCAATGTATCCTTGAAACAAAAAGAATTATTTGATGATATTTTTATTAAGGAAAATTAATGAATAAAATAAAAAAAAATAATATTGTAAAATTTCCAACTAAACTTACTGAGGTAGAAAGAGAAATTGAGGCTATTATATTTGCTGCAGCAGAACCACTATCAGTAGAAACGATTGAGTCTAAATTATCAAAACCAACTGACATTCAACAATCATTAGAAAACCTAAAGAATTTTTACTCCAAAAGAGGCATTAATCTAATTTGTATTTCAAATAAATGGTCTTTCAGGACAGCAGTAAATTTATCATCTTTAATGTCAGAACAAAAGACAGTTGAAAAAAAATTATCTAGAGCTGCGATAGAAACACTTGCAATTATTGTTTATCATCAACCTGTCACAAGATCTGAAATTGAGGAAATTAGAGGTGTTGCATTTGGAACAAATACTTTAGAAATTTTAATGGAACTAAATTGGGTTAAACACGAAGGTAGAAAAAATGTTCCAGGTAAGCCAATACAATATGGGACAACTGACGAATTTCTAAGTCATTTTAATCTTCAAAAATTATCAGATCTACCAACCGTCAATGAATTAGGTTCAGCAGGTTTAATTGATACTTCAAGTGTTGATGCATCAATTTTTGGAACAGGCAAATTTTTCAAAGAAAAACAAGTAGATAAAAAGGAAAATATATATTCTGATATTGATGAAATGTTAAGCAGTACACTTAAAACAGACGAAACCTAAAAATTCACTTTTAAATAATCAATAATAAGGTTATAAGCAATTTATGAGTATAGGTTTTTGGCAAATTGCAATTGTAGTAATCTTAGTTGTTCTACTATTTGGTAGAGGCAAAATATCCAGCCTGATGGGTGATGTAGCGAAGGGTATCAAAAGTTTTAAAAAGGGAATGGCTACAGATGTTAATGATGATAGCCAAAATAAAAATATTTCAGACAATCAAGACTCAAATAACAAAGAGTAAAAAATGCCATCAATTGGCTGGTTAGAAATCTTAATAATTGTTTCGATTGCAATAATTGTTGTAGGCCCAAAAGATTTCCCTTTTATGCTAAAAAAAATTGGTTCATGGATAGGTTCAGCAAAAAGATATGTTAGAGATGTCCAAGGACAAGTAAGTGATTTAACAAATGAAACTTTAAGTGCTGATATAGAAGAAAAACCTAAATCTGAAAATCAAAAAAAGAATAAAGATGAGTAAAGACAAAGAAGGAAGTTTTGTAAGTCATTTAACAGAGTTAAGAAAAAGATTAATTAATTCTTTGATATTTTTAGCAGTACTCTTTGTAATTTGTTATTATTTTTCTGAATACATCTACGGTTTTCTTGTAGAACCATATGCAAATGCAGTAAAAGATGACGATGCAAACAGAAGATTAATATTTACTGCTCTTCAAGAAACATTTTTAACATATTTAAAAGTTTCTTTTTTTACTGCATTTTTTGTTACAAGCCCATTTATACTAATTCAAATTTGGAAATTTATTGCTCCTGGTCTTTATAACCATGAAAAGAAAGCCATAATGCCATATCTTGTAGTAACTCCTATTTTATTTTTACTTGGTGGCATGCTTGTTTATTATTTGATAATGCCACTTGCTATAAAGTTTTTTTTATCTTTTGAAAGTTTAGGTGCAGCTACAAATTTACCAATACAACTGGAGGCTAAAGTTAACGAATATTTATCATTAGTTATGAAGCTTATTTTTGCATTTGGATTAAGTTTTCAATTACCAGTAGTATTAAGTTTATTGGCCAGAATTGGTGTTGTTAACTCAACTTTTCTTAAAGAGAGAAGAAAATATGTGGTTGTTATTATATTTGCAGCAGCTGCAGTACTAACTCCTCCTGATCCAATTACTCAAATAGGTTTGGGAATTCCATTATTAATTTTATATGAATTATCAATAATATCAGTAGGAATAATTGAAAAAAAATTAGAAGAAAAAAATGCACAATATTAAAGACATTAGAAAAGACTTTAATAATTTTAAGGAACAACTTAAAAATCGTAACATCGATACAGATCTTGATAATATTGTAAGTCTTGATGAGCAGAATAGAAAGCTTATCCAAGAAAAAGAAACACTTGAAATGGAAAAAAAAACTATATCAAAATCTAAAGACCAAAAATTATTTGAAAAATCAAAAGAACTTTCTGTTAAAATTGAAGAAATTAACAAAAATCAATCAAACCTGCAGAGCCAAATTGATAGCATATTGTCATCAATACCAAACTTACCTTTAAGCGATGTTCCAATTGGTCATGATGAAAATGCTAATGTAGAGATTGAAAAAAAAGGTGAAATTAAAGAGTTTGATTTTAAACCAAAAACCCACTTCGAATTAGGTGAAAATCTGAATATGCTTGATTTTGATTTAGCCACAAAAACCACAGGCTCTAGGTTTGTATTTGTAAAAAAACAATTAGCTCAACTAGAAAGAGCTCTATCAAATTTTATGATTGATACTCATACACAAAAAAATGGTTACACAGAAATATCACCTCCATTACTAGCAACCGCTGAGACTATGTATGGAACTGGGCAATTACCAAAATTTGAAAATGATCAATTTGAAATTAAACTAGACTCAGATGAAGGAAGAAAGTTTTTGATACCAACTGCAGAAGTTATTTTAACCAATATGGTAAAAAACCAAATTATAAATAAGGATGATCTACCAATTAGAGTTGTTGCTTCAACTCCATGTTTTAGAAAAGAAGCAGGTAGTTATGGCAAAGATACAAAAGGCATGATTAGACAACATCAATTTTATAAAGTTGAATTAGTTAGCATAGTTGAAAATGATAAATGTGCTGATGAGTTAGAGCGTATGTCTAATGCAGCTACTATGATTTTAGATGAGTTAAAACTTCCATATAGGAAAATCATTTTATGTACTGGTGATATGGGTTTTAGCGCCGAAAAAACGTATGACATTGAGGTTTGGCTCCCATCTGAAAATAGATATAGAGAAATTTCTAGTTGCTCCTCATGCGGCTCATTTCAAGCTAGAAGAATGAAAGCTAGATACAAAGATAAAAATAATGCAAAAGATTTTTTAGGCACCTTAAATGGCAGTGGATTAGCAGTGGGGCGCACTATGATAGCAATAATGGAAAATTATCAAACTAAGGATGGTTCAATTTTAATTCCTGAAGTTCTGAAGCCATATATGCCAAATATCGATAAAATTTCTGTCAATTAAGAGTTGAGTTTAAATATAAGATAAGATAAATAGCCTTAATTAATTATAAACGTTATGGACGCTGGAATTGGACAATTTATACCTTTAATTTTAATTTTTGTTATTTTCTACTTTTTCTTAATTAGACCACAACAAAAAAAAGTTAAAGACCACAAAGCAATGGTAGAAGCTCTTAAAAGAGGAGACAAGGTTATTACTTCTGGTGGAATTCTTGGAACAGTTGAAAGAATTATTGATAATGAGAAAGTTGAAGTTAAAATATCTGATAACGTTAATGTTGAAGTTGTTAGAGCAACCGGCATACAAAGTTTAGTCAGTTCCATTGAACCAAAAAAATAACATATCAAAAAAGTGTTATACTTTTCAAAATTACGAATAATATCAGTAATTATTTTTACTATAATTTTTTCATATTTTGCTCTTTCAAATTTTACCAAATTAGATGATAACTTTTTTTCAAAAAATATAAATTTAGGTTTAGATCTTCAGGGCGGCTCCTATTTACTGCTTGAAATTGATAATAAACCTGTAATTACTCAAAGACTGCAGGCAAAAATTATTGAGTTGAAAAGATATTTTAAAGAAAAAGAAATAAGCTTAAAGAATTTTTCTTTAAATGGAGAGACCATTTCTTTTGAAGTTAAAGAAAAAGATTACGAAAAAGTATCTAAATTACTTAGTGACAAGGAAAGTGATATTAACCAATACTACCAAAGTTATAAATCTCATGAATTTGATGTTATTGAAAATAATAAATTATTTAATCTTAATTATTCAAGATATGGTTTAGTTTTGCTAAAAAATGCTTCTCTTGATCAAGCTATTGAGATTGTTAGGAGAAGGGTTGATGAGGTAGGAACAAATGAACCCAATATATTAAAAAGAGGCAATGATCGTATTCTTGTTGAGTTACCAGGATTAGATGACCCCAATAGAATCAAATCATTATTAGGAAAGACTGCAAATCTTACCTTTCAATTTATCTCACAAAACAGCGAAGAGTCTTTTGGAACTGAAAAATTATCTTTTGAGGATGGTTCTAGAGAAGCAATAGTAAGTAAAAGAATAATTCTAAGTGGTGATAATTTGGTAGATGCAAAACCTACTATGAATTCACAAACTAATGAAACAGTAGTTTCATTTAGTTTAGATAGAGTAGGTGCAAAAAAATTTGGAAAAGCCACCAGTACAGGTGTAGGAAAGCAATTGGCAATTATTTTAGATGGCAAAATAATAAGTGCGCCATCTGTAAGAGAACCTATAATTGGAGGATCAGGGCAAATTTCTGGAGACTTTACATTTCAGTCGGCAACTGATCTTGCATTATTGCTTAGATCTGGAGCTTTACCAGCACCTTTAAATATAATTGAGGAAAGAACTGTTGGTCCCGACTTAGGTCAAGACTCAATTGATGCAGGAATATTGTCTTTAATAATTGGTTTCTTATTAGTAATTATATTTATGATTTATAAATATAAAGCATTCGGGTTAATTGCCAATCTAGCCTTAATTACAAATCTATTTTTATTGATTGGTATTCTTACACTATTTGAGGCAACATTGACTTTGCCTGGAATAGCAGGAATTATTTTAACAGTCGGAATGGCCGTAGATGCAAATGTTTTAATTTTTGAGCGTATAAAGGAAGAGACTAAAAGCGAAAAAAACCCAATTATTGCATTCGATGCAGGGTACACAAAGTCAAGAACAACTATTTTAGACGCAAACATCACAACATTAATTGCTGCGTTTATATTATTTTTTATGGGTTCAGGTCCTGTTAAAGGCTTTTCTGTAACTCTAGGAGTTGGAATAATAACAACTTTATTCTCTGTTTATTTTATAGCGAGGTTATTAACTTCTTTGTATGTAGTAAAAAATAAAGAAAAGGAGCAGTTATTATAAATGAGTAATATCTCCTTTAATAAATTTTATAAAAAATTTAACATTTTATCGATTAGTTTAATTATTATTTCTTTAGTTTTTCTTATTTTTAAAGGTTTAAATTATGGCGTTGACTTTAAGGGTGGAACTTTAATTGAATTAAGAACAAATGATAAAACTAATAATATAAGCATGATCAGAGATAGTTTTAATCAAATGAATTTAGGTGATGTGTCCGTAAAAAAATTCGGTAATGAAACAGATTTTATTGTAAAATTTGAAAAACAAAACTCCAACGATCCAGAATTTATAAAAAATATTCAAAATAAATTATCTAGTTCTATTGGAAATTTTGATTTTAGAAGAGTAGAAAACGTTGGACCTAAAGTAAGTTCAGAACTTTTAAAATCTGGAATTATTGCAATTAGTTTATCCTTAGCTGCTATGTTGCTTTATATTTGGATTAGATTTGAGTGGCAATTTAGCTTAGGGGCAATATTAGCTATATTTCACGATGTTATTATTACTTTGGGAATTTTCTCAATATTTTCACTTGAAATTAATTTATCAATAGTTGCTGCCGTACTTACGATAGTTGGATACTCTATGAATGATACGGTGGTCATCTTTGACAGAGTTAGAGAAAATTTAAGAAAATATTCTGATATAAAAATTTATGAATTAACAAATATTTCTATTAATGAAACATTGTCTAGAACGATAATAACCTCTATAACAACACTTCTAGCTTTACTATCAATTTATCTATTTGGCGGAGAGATTCTAAAAGGTTTTTCTTTAGCAATGATTTTGGGAGTAATATTTGGAACATACTCATCTATATATATAGCTAATCCTATTCTAGTGGCTTTAAACGTTAGTCACAGAACAATTGTAAAAGAAGAAAAAAATTAATATAGGTTTTGAGCTACAACCATTGATAGCAGCATTGGTAGCGATAATAGTGTATTTGTTCTAGAAAATAACATTGCTGTTTTTGCCGACTTTGCTTTAATATCAGGTTCTACTGTAACTATACCCAAAGCTTTTTTTTGGTTGGGCCAAATTACAAACCAAACATTAAAAGCCATGATTATACCGAGCCACATCCCAATTCCAATAGCCGTAGCCTTACCACCGCCCGATCCAATTCCAAGTGCCATGGCTTGATGAACATAACCGTTTATATATGCTAATATAAGTCCAGATATCACTGTGAATAAAGCTGCCCATCTAAACCAAAAGAGCGCAGCTGGTGCAATCACTTTTCCAATAGCTGGTTTTTGTTCATCAGGGATCTTTGCCATATTTGGGATTTGAACAAAATTAAAATACCAGAGAAGGCCTATCCACATAATAGCAACAATTACATGTATATATCTAAATAGCCAACTCCAAAAAACTAGATCAATATCAAAACCACCATTTCCAAAATATAAACCTAGAAAAAGTAAGATTGATAATGCTAAAGAAACGTGAATTGTTTTAGATAATGATTGTAGAATCGATGTCATAAATAATTATTTTATAACATTTTTACATTAATATTAAGCTGTTTTTTTATATTTATTATCTAATAAAGGTTTTAAAAATTTACCTGTATAACTATCTTTAACATTAATTATTTCTTCAGGTTTCCCTTCTGCTATTATATTTCCACCCTTTACACCACCATCAGGACCCATATCTACAATATAATCAGCTGTTTTTATTACATCTAAGTTGTGTTCAATAACAACAACTGTATTTCCTGTTGCAACAAAAGTATGAAGTATTTCTAACAGTTTTTTAATATCATGTTGATGCAATCCAGTTGTTGGTTCATCCAAAATATAAATAGTTCTTCCTGTTGATCTTTTAGATAATTCTTTTGCTAGTTTAATTCTTTGAGCCTCACCACCAGATAGAGTTGTTGCCTGCTGGCCAATTTTTATATAGCCCAGTCCAACTTTTTTAAGTGTTAATAATTTTGTCTTTATATTTGATATATTTTCAAAGTATTCACAACCTTCATCAACAGTCATATTTAAAACATCAGCAATACTTTTATCTTTAAATTTAATTTCTAATGTTTCTCTATTATATCTTGTTCCTTTGCATTCATCACAAGTTATGTATACATCTGGCAAGAAATGCATTTCGTATGTTATTACTCCATCCCCCTCACAAGCTTCACAACGTCCACCCTTAACGTTAAAAGAAAATCTTCCGGGTTTATAACCTCTACTTTTTGCCTCTGGCAAATTAGTAAACCAATCCCTAATCGGTCCAAAAGCTCCAGTGTAAGTAGCAGGATTTGATCTTGGAGTTCTTCCAATTGGTGATTGATCTATATCAATAATTTTATCTACTAATTCAATACCTTTAAATCCTCTAAATGGTTTAGGTATTTTTCTTGATTTATTATTATTTAAAGTAAGGTTTAAAGCATTGTAAAGTGTTTGAAGTATCAAGGTTGATTTACCACTACCAGATACACCAGTAACACATGTGAAACTTCCTAACGGTATTTTAAGATTAACATTATTTAAATTATTACCACTTGCACCATTAATTTCTAAAAATCTACCATTCTTCGCCAATCTTCTATTTCGGGGGATTGGTATATAACTCTTATTTGATAAGTACCTTCCAGTAATACTTTTGTCATTATCAAGAATATCTTTATAAGAACCTTGAGCAATTACTTCTCCACCTTTATTTCCAGCCTCAGGCCCAAGGTCAATGATATGGTCGGCATTTTCCATTGTTTCAGTATCATGTTCAACCACAATTACAGTATTCCCCAGGTCTCTTAATCTTTTTAATGCATTAATTAACTTTACATTATCTTTTTGGTGCAAACCTATAGAGGGTTCATCAAGAACATATAACACACCAGTCAATCCAGACCCTATTTGAGATGCTAACCTAATTCTTTGAGCTTCACCTCCTGACAATGTTCCAGACTCTCTAGATAATGTTAAGTAATCAAGTCCAACATTTAATAAGAAGTTTAATCTCTCGTTAATTTCTTTAAGTATATGTTGTGCTATTTTTAATTGCCTTTTATCTAATTTGGTTTCTAGTGACTTAAACCACTCTTTTGCATCGTAAATTGATTTTTCTGTAACTTCACTAATATTAAGTTCATTAATTTTTACACATAAAGCCTCATCTTTTAATCTATGTCCATTACACCTTTCACATTTTGTATCAGATTGATATTGTGAAATTTCTTCTCTTTTCCAATCACTATCAGTTTCTAAAAACCTTCTTTCAAGATTATTTACTACACCCTCAAATGTTTTTTTATGTGAATATTTTTCATATCCATCATCATAAGAAAATTTTATTTCCTCATCGTCTGAACCAAAAAGAATTACATCTTTAATTTTTTTTGGTAATTTTGACCATCTATCATTTAACGAAAATCCATAATGTTTTGCTATAGATGCTAATGTTTGTGCGTAGTATAAAGAAGACGACTTTGACCAAGGTTCAATTGCACCATCCGCTATAGTTTTTTTTTCATCTGGTACTACTAATTTCGGGTCTACATTTAACTTTACTCCTATACCTTCACATTCCTCGCATGCACCGTAAGGACTGTTAAAAGAAAATAATCTTGGTTCTATTTCTTCAATTGTAAAACCACTTTCTGGACATGCAAATTTTGTAGAAAAAATTAAATTTTCAATTTTTCTAAATTTTTTTGGAAGCGTTTCATCTTCATATTCTACAAACATAAGACCATTAGCTAAATTTACAGCTGTTTCTACACTTTCTGCCAGTCTATTTCCTAATGATGAATTTAAAACTATTCTATCAACTAAAACAGAGATATCATGTTTAAGTTTTTTATTTAATTCTGGTACCTCATCAATGTCATATAATTTATTATCCACTTTGATTTTTCTAAATCCTCTTTTTTTATAACCAAGTATATCTTTTCGATATTCTCCTTTTCTTCCTCTTACAACGGGTGCATATAAATAAATTGTAGATTTTTTTGGAAGAGTTTTGATTTTATCTACTATTTGACTAATTGTTTGTGAGGTAATTGGCAAACCTGTAAATGGTGAGTAGGGTACCCCAGCTCTTGCATAAAGCACTCTCATATAATCATAAATTTCTGTGACCGTTGCTACAGTAGATCTTGGGTTTTTAGAGGTATTTTTTTGCTCAATCGAAATTGCTGGACTTAAACCTTCAATCAAATCTACATTTGGTTTTTTCATTTTATCTAAAAATTGTCTTGCATAAGCAGACAAACTTTCAACATATCTTCTTTGACCCTCTGCATAGACTGTATCAAATGCTAATGATGATTTTCCAGACCCAGATAACCCTGTAATCACAACAAATTTTTCTTTTGGAATCTCGAGTGTAATATTCTTTAAATTGTGCTCTTTTGCACCCTTAATAACTATCTTTTTGAGCATAATTTTTGTTGCTTTAATTTAATAAAATTAATATTCAAGTTAATAAGTGATATAATAATCATTCTAAAAAATAAAATATTATGGCTGGAAGTTTAAATAAAGTATTATTAATTGGTCGTTTAGGCGCAGATCCAGAAATTAAACAAATGGTTAATGGTAAAAGTGTTGCTAGGCTAAGTCTAGCAACAAGTCAATCCTGGAAAGATAAAAACACTGGTGAAAAAAAAGAAAAAACAGAATGGCATAGAATTGTTGTTTTTAACGAAGGATTAGTTAACGTTGTACAACAGTATTTAAAAAAAGGAGCACAAGTATACGTTGAGGGGCAGCTTTCAACACGAAAATGGAGGGACGAACAAAGTGGTCAAGATAAGTATTCAACTGAAATTCTAATACAAGGCTATAATTCATCATTAACAATGTTGGGTGGTGCTAATCAAAATAATGTTGGATCACAAGATAGTAAACAAAATTTTGATGATAGTGCTACACATGATCAAAGTGGCTTAGATGATGATATTCCATTTTAATTAATATGGAAAAAAACGAAATTCCAAATATAAATAATAATATTAAACCAATCTCAATGTATGATGAGATGAAATCATCATACTTGTCTTATGCTATGAGTGTCATAGTAAGTAGGGCATTACCTGATATTAGAGATGGATTAAAACCAGTTCACAGAAGAATTATTTATGCAATGCATAAAGGTGGTTTTGACTGGTCAAAACAATTTAGAAAATCTGCTAGAATTGTTGGAGATGTAATTGGTAAATATCATCCACATGGAGATCAAGCAGTTTATGATGCTTTAGTTAGAATGGTTCAAGAATTTTCAATGAGTTTACCATTAGTTGACGGTCAAGGGAATTTTGGTTCTATCGACGGCGACCCTCCAGCAGCAATGAGATATACTGAGACTAAGCTTGCTAAAGTTTCACAGTTTTTGATTGATGATATAGAAAAAAATACAGTATCTTTCAAAAGTAATTATGATGAAACTGAGCAAGAGCCTGTTGTGTTACCTGCACAATATCCAAATCTTTTAGTAAATGGCGCTGGTGGTATTGCAGTTGGTATGGCCACAAGTATACCACCCCATAATTTGGGTGAAGTTATAGACGGAACTTTAGCCCTGATCAAAAACAAAGATATTAAAATAAATGAATTGATGAAATATATTCCTGGACCAGACTTTCCAACTGGAGGATTGATAATTGGAAAAGATATAATTAAACAAGGTTATAAAACTGGAAGAGGCTCTTTTAAAATAAGAGGAGAAATTTCAGTTGAAAATTTAAAAAATGGAAAAGATAGACTAGTAGTTTCATCTATACCTTACCAAATCAATAAATCTAATTTAAATGAGAGAATTGCAGAATTAGTAAGAGATAAAAAAATTGAAGGAATAAGTGATATTAGAGATGAGTCTAATAGCGAAGGTATAAGAGTGTCTATTGATCTTAGGAGAAATGTTGAACCGGAAACTATTAAGAGACAGTTATATAAGTATACCTCAATAGAGTCATCCTTTGGTTTTAATTCTTTAGCAATTGTTGATCAAAAACCAAAGACATGTAATCTTAAAGATTTTTTAGAAAACTTCCTAAAATTTAGAGAAGATGTAGTTGTAAAAAGAACTAAATTTGATCTTAAAAAAGCAGAGGAGAGAGTTCATATTTTATTAGGTTTATCTGTAAGTGTTGAAAACATTGATAAAGTTATAAAAATAATTAGATCGTCAAAAAATCCGGAGGAAGCAAAAAATTCTCTTCTTAAAACAAGTTGGAAAATTAACAAAGCAACAAAACTTATAAAATTAGTTGATAGTAAAAATTACAAAGGAAAATATATGCTATCTCAGGATCAAGTTATATCAATATTGGAACTAAGACTTCAAAAATTAACCGCTATAGGTATTAATGAAATAGAGCTAGAGATTAAAAAATTAGCTGAAGAAATTTTTAAATATAAAAAGATTATAAATTCTAAAACTGAACTATTAAGAGTTATAAGTAATGATCTACAAAATATAAAAGATAAATTTTCAATTCCAAGAAGAACTAAAATTATAGATGCAGTTTTAAATTATGATATTGAGGAAACCATTCAAAAAGAGTCGGTGATAATAACTATAACACTACAAGGATATATAAAAAGAGGAGCCCTAAGTGGTGTAAAACAACAAAAAAGAGGTGGAAAAGGAAAAACAGGAATTAAAACAAGAGAAGAAGACTCAGTAGTTCAAACATTGTCTGTGGATACTCATACATCATTATTATTTTTTTCTACAGAGGGTTTAGCTTACAAGGTTAAAGCATGGAAAATACCTGAAGGCTCAGCTTCATCTAAAGGAAAATCTCTCTTTAATATTTTACCTTTAAAAAACCATCAGTCTATAAGTTCGATTATGCCATTTCCGGATGAAGATGTTGATAAGAAAAATATGCATATTATATTTGCTACCAGTAAAGGAAAAATCAGAAAGAATAACCTAGAAGATTTCTCATCAATTAATGCATCTGGCAAAATCGCAATGAAACTCGATACTGATGATAAAATCGTAGGTGTAAAGATATGTACTGATGATCAAGATATAATGCTAAATACAAAATTTGGTAAATGTATTAGATTCGAGTCAAAAAAACTGAGAGTTTTTAAAGGAAGATCCTCAAAAGGCATAAGAGGTATTAATCTTTCAGAAAAGGATACTATTGTTTCACTGTCTATTATTGATAAAGATGACATTAAAAAAGGTAAAATTAAAACAAAAGATGAAAAATCAGAGCTTAAAGCTAAAGAAAAATTTATCTTATCAATCACAGAAAATGGTTATGGTAAAAGAACTTCTCATTATGATTTTAGAGTAACAAATCGAGGAGGGAAAGGGATAATTGGAATAGTAAATTCTCCAAGAAATGGCAATGTTTCATCCTCATTTCCTGTGTTTGAGGGTGATCAAATATTAATTTCTACAAATAAAGGAAGAGTTATAAGAACAGCTGTTAAGGAAATAAGAATTGCTGGAAGAAACACCCAAGGTGTAAGAATTATTAAATTAACAGGCGATGAGAAGGTAGTTTCTTCAATTAAATTAGATGATAACTTGGTTTAATGAAAAATATTGCCATATATCCCGGAACATTTGACCCTATAACAAACGGTCATATTGATGTTATAAAAAAAGCTTTAAAATTAGCCGATAAAATTATTGTTGGTATATCTGATGGTAATGAAAAAAATTTTTTATTTCCAATTGATGAAAGATTAAAAATTGTTACGAAAGCCTTACATGGTGACTTAAAACTTCCAAAAAATAAAATTCAGGTAATTAAATTTAACTCACTTACAACTGAATTATGTAAAAAATATAAGTCAAATCTAATTCTTAGAGGTTTGAGAGCTGTCTCAGATTTTGAATATGAATTTCAATTAGCTGGGATGAATAGAAAATTAAACAATAAAGTTGAAACAGTATTTCTTATGTCTGATGTTGAAAATCAGATAATATCATCCAGATTTGTGAAAGAAATAGCGCAACATAAAGGAGATTTAAAAAAATTTACCACTAAAAGCACCATTAAGTCCTTAAAAGAAATTTATGCTTAAAAAAAACATTATTTTATTTTTATCAATTTTTTTATTAACAACAGCTTTAAACGCAAAGGAGAACATAATGATACTTAAATTAAAAGATGGAAATGTTAAAATTGAATTATTTCCAGATGTAGCACCAAACCATGTTAAAAGAATAACTGAATTAGCTAACAGTGGAAAATATGATGGTGTTGTTTTTCACAGAGTAATAGATGGTTTTATGGCACAAACCGGTGATGTTAAATTTGGAAATTCATCTTCTAAGAGTTTTAACTTAAGTAGAGCTGGAATGGGCGGTTCCGATATGCCAGACCTTAAAGAAGAGTTTAATGATTTGCCACATGAAAGAGGAACGTTGTCAATGGCAAGATCTTCAGATCCAAATAGTGCAAATAGTCAGTTTTTTATTTGTTTTGGTCCTACTCCCCATCTTGATAGACAATATACAGTATTTGGAAAAGTAATTGAGGGTATGGAGTTTATAGATATGATTACAAAAGGGGATGGACCTAATGGATCTGTTTCTAACCCAGATAAAATTATTAGCTTTAAATCTGAGTAGAACTTAATGAATGGAAGAGACAAAAAAGAATTTTTCTTTTAGCGCAAAACATCAAAATAAATATTATCGTGTTGGTTTAATTCAAACCCATCGTGGTGAGATTAATACTCCGGCGTTCATGCCTGTAGGTACACAAGCTACAGTAAAAGGAGTTTTTATAGATGATATAATTAAAACTGGAAGTGAAATAATTCTTTCAAATACTTACCACTTAATGATTAGACCTGGCACAGAAAGAATTGAGGCTGTAGGTGGATTGCATAAATTTATGAATTGCAAACTTCCTATTTTAACTGACTCAGGAGGTTATCAAGTAATGTCTTTATCTAAATTTAATAAAATTGATAAAGATAAAGGAGCAATTTTTCAATCACATATTGATGGAAAAACTTTTATTTTAAGCCCTGAGGAAAGTATAAAAATTCAAAAAAAACTTAACTCAGACATTGTCATGGTTATGGATGAGTGTCCAAAAAATACTAATGATTATAACAAAATAAAAAACTCTATGAAATTATCCTTAGATTGGGCGATACGATCAAAAAATGAATTCGGAAATAATCCACACAAGGCATTATTTGGCATAGTTCAAGGAGGCTTATTTAAAGATTTAAGAAACGACTCTCTTAATAAATTAATAGACATAGAATTTGATGGATATGCTATTGGTGGCCTAGCTGTGGGAGAAACCCAAAAGCAAATGTTTGAAGTATTAGATGGTATAAAAGATAATTTACCAATAGATAAACCAAGGTATTTAATGGGCGTAGGAACTCCATCTGATATATTAGGGTCAGTTATGAGAGGAATAGATATGTTTGATTGTGTCCTTCCAACAAGGTCAGGAAGAACAGGATTAGCATTTACATGGAATGGAAGAATTCAAATTAGAAATTCTGAGAATAAACATGATAATAAACCTCTTGATAGTAATGTAACTAAATTTGACTTGAACAAGTATTCAAAAAATTATCTGAATCATCTCCACAATACCAATGAAATGTTAGCTTCAATGATTTTAACCTTAAATAACATCAACTTTTATCAAGAACTTATGTATGAAATAAGAAAAAATATTAAAATGGGAACTTTTGAGCAATTCCATGACAAGTACATTAACATTTTGTAAATTTTTACCATTGCCAAATTAAGAAAAATCAATATAAGAATTTTCGTGTTGGGCCCTTAGCTCAGTTGGTAGAGCAATTCCCTTTTAAGGAATGGGTCGATGGTTCGAGTCCATCAGGGCTCACCATATTTCAGCCAATAGGTGGATATTCTAGTATAATTTTGCTCATCCAATTGTTAATCTGTTGTATTCTTCTGTCATTAGAGGGGTGAGTACTCATAAATTCTGGTGGCTCTTTACCTTTATTAGCTTTTTTCATTCTTTCCCAAATTTTAGTTGTCTCTCTTATGTCATATCCAGATAATGATGAAAAAATTAATCCTAAATAATCTGCTTCGCTTTCTTGTTTTCTTGTAAATGGATTCATTAAACCTATCTGCGATATTAACCCAACTGTATCCATTCCCATTGTTCTATTAACTTGAGATAATTTACCTCCTGTAGCAATATCAATTATACCTGTTGTGGTATTTAATAATACCGATCTACTTGCTCTTTCAACAGAATGTTTTGCAACAGCATGTGCTATTTCGTGTCCCATAACCGCAGCTAGTCCATCATCATTTTTTGTAATTTCTAACATGCCAGTATAAACTGCTATTTTACCTCCAGGCATACACCACGCATTTTTAATTTTTTTATTATCTATTAAAATATATTCCCATGAAAAATTTTTAGTAGGATCATCCATATTATTTTTATAAAAATATTCAGATATAGATGTTTCTATTTTTGATCCAATTGTAATAATTTTGTCTAAACTTGCTTTATCCTCACTTAATTTTGCTTTTTTTTTTACCTTTTCATACAATTGGGCTGCTTGTGCATTTAATTTTGATTCTGGAATGAGTTTTAATTGTTTTCTATCAGTAATTGGAGCGGTAGTACAAGCATGCAAACCAGCTGAAAGACAGCCACAACCCATCAAATATATAAAATTTCTTCTATTCACTTTTCATCATATTTATATTACATGTATTTTATAATCAAATATAAGTTATGTCTAAATTTAAAAGAAAAAGAATTTCGTTTTTTGCAAGGCTTAGAAACTATTTTATTACTGGAATTGTTGTTTTAGTTCCAATTGGAATAACTTTATATTTAACAACATTTTTTATTAAAATTTCATCAAAATTAATTCCTCAGGGAATTAATCCTAATAATTATTTACCATTTGCAATACCAGGTTTAGAAATTTTACTATCTATAATTTTTATTACGTTAATAGGTGGTTTGTCACTTTCATTTATAGGCAAAAAGATTTTGCAGCTATTTAATGAACTTTTAAAAAAAATTCCTATTTTAAGAACTATTTATTCTGCTATTGGACAAATGACAGAAACTTTTGCTCCAAAAAAAGGATCTAAAAAAAGTGTTGTTCTTATAGAATATCCAAGAAAAGGATCATGGGCTGTAGGTTTTGCAACAAAAGAAAATAAAGGGGAAATATCTAAAAAAACTAGAACAGATTTAATAAATGTTTTTGTACCCACAACACCTAACCCAACAAGCGGCTTTTTATTGATGTTTCCTAAAAGTGAAGTTGTTTATTTAGATATGACTTTTGAGGAAGCTTCTAAATTTATTGTTTCTGCTGGGACTTCTGATTCTAAATCTAGATAGCCTCGTTGATTACTGCGACTTTATCATAAAGCTTCAATAACTTATTGTAATTTACTATTCCAATATTATTTTTTTCAATTTTTTTTATATGTTTTTCAGCTAAATCAAATAAATCTTTATGCTGAAGTGGATCTGCTAAATTATATTTTTTTAATCCACTTTGCTTAAAACCAAGAATATCTCCATAGCCACGAATTTTTAAATCCTCCTCAGCTATTTTAAAACCATCATTAGTATTTTTAAGTATTGTTATTCTTTTACGTGCGTTTTCACTTAAACCTGCTTTAAATAAAAGTATACAAGCGGCCTCTCTTTCACCTCTACCAACTCTACCTCTTAATTGATGTAATTGAGAGAGACCATACTTATTTGAATTTTCTATTATTATTACATTAGCATTAGGGAAGTCAATACCAACTTCAATTACAGTTGTTGAAACTAAAATATCAATCTTTTTTTCTTTAAATTTATTTAAAACCTTTTCTCTCTCATCTTTATTCATTGATCCATGTATAATATCAACATTATATTTCAAAATTTTGCTTAAATATTTGTATTTTTCTATCGCAGACTGATGGTCAATTTTTTGTGACTCTTTAATAAGTGGACAAACCCAAAATATTTGATTTTTTTTTAGTATTTCACTTTTAATAAACTTAATAACTTCATCAATTTTATTTTCATTTTTACTATAGGTCTTAATTGGTTTTCTATTTTTTGGTTTGGATTTGATTAATGAAATATCCATGTCTCCATATATTGTCATCATCATTGTCCTTGGAATTGGAGTTGCAGACATTACTAGTACATCACAATTATTACCACCTTTGTCAGACAACTTTTTTCTTTGATTAACTCCAAATTTGTGTTGTTCATCAATAATTATTAATCCAAGATTATTATAAGTTATTTTATTTTGAAAAAGAGCATGTGTTCCAATTAAAACATCAATTTTTTTATTAAGTAGATCATTTAGAATTTTTTTTCTTTTATGATATTCAGTTTTACCAGTTAAGATTTCTGAATTACAATATTTTTTGAAATTATTTATTATATATTTATAATGCTGGTTCGCTAAAATTTCTGTTGGCGCCATTACAGCAACCTGATAACCTGCCTTTACCGCATTTAAAGCTGCAATGACAGAAACTATTGTTTTTCCTGAACCAACATCTCCTTGTAATAATCTAAACATTTTTTGTTTTGATTTCATATCTT
>CACHKZ010000010.1 GCA_902580535.1 uncultured Pelagibacteraceae bacterium
CAAAAAAATAGTCAAACAAAAATTAAAACTTTTACAGTTGGCTTTACTGATAAAAATTTTGATGAGTCATCTAAAGCAAGATTAATCAGTAATTATTTAGGAACTGATCATCATGAATTTTCTTTTAATGACAATGATGTTTTGGATTTTGTAGATAATTTACAATCTATCTATTCAGAGCCGTTTGCTGACAGTAGCCAAATTCCAACTTATTTAATTTCAAAGTTAATGCACAAAGAGGCCAAAGTCATACTATCTGGAGATGGTGGGGACGAATTTTATGGGGGTTACAATAGATATTTGTATTTAAACCTCATAAGATTTTTTTCAAAAAATATTCCATTAAAAATTAAAAAGAACTTAAATTTGATTTTAAAATTTCTTCCAGTTAATATTTTAAATAAATATCTTGCATCGCTTAATATAAAAAATTTTGAAAACAAATTAACTAAATTTATAAGTTTTATTGACACTGATAATGATATCGATTTATATGATAAAATGACATCCTTAAATTCAAGGTTTAATTATTTCTTTACTAATAAAATTATAAATAAAAAAAATTTTTTTGAAAAAAAAGAGTCAATAGAAGAATTAAATTCCAAAGAAAATTTCATGTATTTAGATCAAGTTGGTTATTTACCTGATGACGTTTTGTGTAAAGTGGATAGAGCCACTATGTATAATAGTATTGAGAGTAGGGCGCCATTTTTGGATCATAAATTAGTAGAACACTCCTGGAGAATACCAATTGAATATAAAATAAAAGGGAATAATGGAAAGTTAATTGTGAAAGATATACTAAGGGATTATCTACCAAATAACCTTATTTCTAGAAGTAAGTCTGGTTTTGCAATACCAATTGATAGTTTATTGAGAACAAAATTAAAATACTGGGCAGATGAAGTCTTTAAAAATATGACAAAAATTAATGATGAGATAAATTATGAAAATATTAGAATAACTTGGCAAAAACATAAAGACAATAAAATAAATGCTGGAGGAGTTTTGTGGTCAGTATTAGTTTTGCAGAATTGGTTTAATCAAAATCAAAAATGAAATTATTAGTAATTGATACTTCATATACTTTTAAAGCAATTAAAGAAAAAAACTTGTACGAAGCAATTTATTCTAGAGATCTTAACGGTTTTTTTACAAAAGTATGGTCTGTACATCCATTTGCAAGTATCACAAAACCTTGCAATCAAAAAAATGATTTTGGTAAATTAAGGACTTTTAAAATAAATGATAATCACTTTTTTATTGAAGGTATGTTTGGAAGATTTTACAATTTAAGAAAGTTTAAGATATTTAACTTTATATTATCTCAAATCGAAATTTTCTTTTTTCTAAAAAAACTTATAATAAATGAAAAAATTGATTATATAAAAGCGCACGATCCTCACTACAACTCATTAATAGCTTATTTACTATCAAGGCTTACTAAAACTCCATTTTTAGTTCGTGTTAGTGGGAATTTTGATAAAATTTATGAAGACACAAAAAAACCAATTGTCCCAAAATTTTTTATATTTAGATTTATTGAAAAATTTTTTGAAAAATTTATTTTTGCGAATGCCAATTATGTTATTGCACCTAATATCGACAATTTAAATTATGCATTTTCTTATGGCTTACTTAAAGAAAAGGGAGCAGTAGTAAGATATGGTTCTTTAATTTATAAAAGGCATTTATTAAAACCTCAGGAAAGAAAAGAAGAAAATTTTTTCAAAAAAGAACTTTGTTTAAATGATAGATATACTTATTTAATTTATGTGGGTAGGTTAGAGAGAGTTAAAAGAGTAATGGATCTAGTCCAAATTATGAAGAATATAAATAAAAATGATGTAAAGTTGTTAATAGTAGGAGATGGATCTCTAAAAAATGAACTTAGAAAAGCTATTTCCTTAAATGGCTTAGAAAAAAAAATATATTTATTAGGAGAAAAAGATCAATTTTGGTTATCTAGATGCCTACCTAATTGTTCATGCTTTTTAGCAACACATACAGGAAGGGCTCTTGCAGAGGCTTCATTCGCAGGCCTTCCAATAGTGGGATACGATATTGATTGGCATTCTGAAATAATTGAGAATGGAGCTAGTGGTTTCTTGATTAAAAAAGATGATCATCAATGTTTTTCAGACTCAGTATTAAAAATACTTAATGATAAAAATTTGTCTGAAAAATTTTCTAAAAATATAAGAGAAAAAGCCGAAGAGTTGCTTTCACCAGAAAGAATTCACAAAATTGAGATTGAATGTTTTAATAAGATTAAAAAACTTAAATAAATTTTTATGACATTATATTTTTACTCATCATTGTTTTTAACACTAATAATTTTTTTTGTAGTTGTTGAAAAAAAAAAAATTAAAGTTAAGAGAGATAATATTTATGTATTTTTAGCATCTGTTTTAACTTTGATTGCTTCTTTTAGATGGGGCGTCGGAGGTGATTGGTCTAGTTATCTAGCCACTTATGAACTTGACAATTATACTCTACAAAATTTGAGATGGAGTTTTTTTTTCAAGTTTTTGAATCTACTATTTTCATATTTTGGTACAGGAATATTTGGCGTAAACTTATTTGTAGCATCAATGTTCTTTTTTGCACTCTACAGAATCGGAACAACCTTAAAGTTTGATATAATTTTATTAATCTTAATTTGTTTTTCATTAATATATTTCAACGGAATAATGGGATATGTAAGACAAACATTATGTTTAAGCTTTATCATGCTATCCTTTGATTATATATTAAGAAAAAAGCCTAATTTATCCACATTATTTTTTTTATTTGCAGTTACAACACATGTCACTACTCTCGTTTTTGCCCCAATCTTCATAATTTTACAAATTAAAAACTTCCATAGGTTAATTATTTGTTTAATACTCATTGCATTTATCACATTTACAGCATCTGATTTGCTCATTATTACCTTTAATGAATTTGTGAATAAAGAACGATTTTCGGCTGGATCTATTTACAGATCTCTTCCCCTTATTTTGTGCTGCATTGTTTATTTATTATTTAGAAAAAAAATTATAACTAATTCCAAAGATTTTAATTTTGTTTTAGATTATCTTTTAATTTTATCTATTTTTTTAATATTAATTATATTTTTTATACCAAAAATATCGGCCCTAGCTGACCGATTTTCTTTTTATTCAATAATTTTTCAAATTTATGTAATCGGAACCTTCTTTTCTAAAATTATTAAGAACAATAGCAAGATATATATGCATAGTGTTATTTTTGTCTCAATTTCGTATTTTTTAATTACTTATGCATGGTTTATCTTTGGTGATTATTCAGTTTATTGGTTAGATTATAAATTTTATATTCAATAATGAAAAATTTAGTAATTTCAAATTCATTGTGGAACATTTACAATTTTAGGTTTAATCTGGTAGAAAAATTATCTAAACACGGTAAAACTATAATTTATTGTGACCTTAAAAAAAAAAATAAAATAATTCAGAAAAGTTTACCAAATAACGTTATACTTAAAAATCTAACTTATTCTAGTAAGTCTAAAGGCTTATTTCAAAACCTAAAATTGATTATTCAGTTATTTTTTATTTTAAAAAAAGAAAAACCAGATAATTTATTTACATTTACTTTGAAACCAAATTTATATTGTGGGTTAGTAAATAATTTTTTTAAGTTTTATTTTTTCCCTACTTTAAGTGGACTTGGGACCGCGAAAAATAGAGGTGGAATTTTACTTTCTTTTGTAAAAATAATGATGAGACTATCTTTTAAATCCTCAAAAAAAATTTTTGTTCATAATAAAAGTGAAAAAAAATTTCTAAATAAAATTGGTTTTAACTATAAATATATCATACAAGTTAATGGTTCTGGAATAAATTTATCAAAATTTAAATTTCTGAACTATTATAAAAAAATTTCAAATAATTTTATTTTTATAGGTAGATTGATTGCAGACAAAGGGATTTATGAGTTAATTAATGCAGTCAAATTTTATAATGAAAATGAAATAAAAAAAATTAAACTGACCCTTGCGGTTTTGATTGATGAGGATAACGCAACGTCAATAAAATTTCATCAATTAAAAAAAAAATTAATTGGGCATAATATAATCTTAAAAAAAAATATTAAAAATGTAAGAAATCTTTTAAAATATAATGGTTGCTTAATTTTACCTTCATATTCAGAAGGAATGTCAAGATCTATAATGGAGGCAATATCATCAGGAAGACCAATAATATGTTCTAACATAAGTGGTTGTAAAGAAATGGTTATTGACAATTTTAATGGTTTTCTAATTAAACCTAAATCAGCAAAATCAATTTATAACGCTTTAAAAAAATTCAACAATTTGACATTTAAGAATAAAACAAAATTTGGAAAAAATTCGAGGTATTTAGCCAAAAAAAATAGATTTGATGAAAAATTTGTTGTATCGCAATATCTTAATCAAATTAAAAATAATGAAATCAATTAATAAAATTAATATTACAATTTTTGGATTAGGTTACGTAGGACTTCCTTTAATGATTGAATTGTCAAAAAAATTCAAAACAATAGGATTTGATATAAATAAATCTAAAATTCTAGAATTGAAAAAAAATATTGATAGAACAGGAGAACTTAAAAAATCACAAGTTAAAAATTTAAAAAGATTAAATTTTACAAACAAACTCAAAGATCTTGAAAAAACTGATGTTTTTATAATTGCAGTCCCAACTCCAATAAATAATTTAAAAAAACCAAATCTTAAATTAATTATTGAAGCAACTAAAAACATAAGCAAAATCTTAAAAAAAAATAATATTGTTATCTATGAATCAACTGTTTATCCTGGGGTTACCGAAGATGTTTGTGTCCCTTTGCTAGAAAAGTTTTCTGGTTTGAAATGGAAAAAAGATTTTTTTGTTGGATATTCTCCTGAAAGAATAAATCCTGGAGATAAAAAACATAGTTTCAAAAATATTGTTAAAGTAGTTTCCGGTGACACTCATAAAACATTAAATATAATATCTAAAATTTATAAAAAAGTTGTAACCGCTGGTGTTTTTAATGCTAAAAGTATAAAAGTGGCAGAGGCCGCTAAAGTAATCGAAAATACACAAAGAGATTTAAATATAGCACTCATGAATGAGTTATCTATAATTTTTAAAAAAATGAAAATTGATACAGATGCTGTCTTGAGAGCTGCAAATACAAAATGGAATTTTAATAATTATAATCCTGGTTTTGTTGGCGGTCACTGTATTGGTGTTGATCCCTATTATCTTACTTTCAAATCAATGCAGCTTGGTTATAAACCAAAAGTAATTTTATCAGGAAGAAATATAAATGACGGTATGGCAGATTATGCATCAAAAGAAATATTAAAGGTTTTTAAAAGAAAAAAACTTAGTCTTAAAAGTAAAATATTAATTTTAGGATACACTTTCAAAGAAAATTGTCCAGACTATCGTAACACTCAGATTGAAAAAATTTTTGAAAATATTTCTAAAAAGTATTCAAATATAAAAATTTATGACCCATTTATCTCAAAAAAAATAAAAAAAAATTTTTTAGTTCATTTCCCAAAGAGTAAAAAAAGATACGACTCTATAATTATTGCCGTACCTCATAAAAAATTACTAGCTGACGAAAATAAATTAATAAGTCTTGGGAAGAAAAATTGTTTATTTTTCGATTTAAAATTAAAAACAAAAAAAATTAAAAGCGAATGGCATCTTTAAAAAATAAAATTGATAATTTTATTATAATTTTGTTGTCAATTTTGCCCTTAGCATTAGCCTCTGGCCCAGCTATAATTGAGATTATTGTGTTTTTGATAATAGTTTTGTTTTTTTTTTCAACTAGAACTATTAAATTTGAGAAAATTGATGCATTTATTTTATTTCTGTATTTTTTTTTAGTTTTAAGCTCTTTTTTTTCAGATTTTAAAATTCACTCACTTTCCTCATCTGTTTTACTAATAAGGTTTATTTTACTTTATTTTATTTTTAAGACTTATTTTTTATCAAACTCCAAGTCAAAAATTATAAATTTTACACTTATTACTCTGAGCATTACGTTTGTTATATTGATATTTGATGGTCTTACACAATATTTTTTCAATTTAAGTTTATTTGGCACAGAACTGATTGACGATAAAAGAATGACAATGCATTTCAGAAGTCAGGAGTATATAATGGGTTCCTATATATCTAAAATGATACCAATTTTTTTAGGACTTTGGTATCTAAAGTATGAGAATTTGAGTTCAAAAATAAATTTATTTCTTTTAGTTTTATTAGCTTTAGTTTTTTTCTGCATGATTTTAAGCAATGATAGAGCTGCAACTTATCTAATATTTTTATTTATTTTTGGCTTAATTTTGCTATCTAAATTAAAATCTTTTTATAAAGTTTCATCAATTATTTCAGTTTTATTAATTATATCACTTGTATTAAATTTTATTCCTTCAATTAAAGAGAGATATATTACAGAAACCTTTGATGAAATATTTGGTAACAACGATATGTTGATTGCTGAGGATATTGAAATTTTAAAAGGAAACCATGAAAAAACAGATTTTTTAAATTTTAAAATTAATGATAAAAATATTTTTATTTTTAGTACAGCGCACGAAGGGCATATTAAAACTGCTTTAAATATGTTTTTCCATAATCCATTAATTGGTGTTGGTCCTAATAATTTTCGAAATCTTTGTATGAATAAAGATTTTGGTATCTATGAAGAAAGAGGATGTTCAACTCACCCCCATCATATTTTATCTCAAATATTAGCTGAGACTGGTATAGTAGGTTTCTTATTTTATTTAATTATACTTTGCTATCTAACTTTTAAATTATTTAAAAACTTATTTTTACAAAACACCCATTTTAATCTATCATGTATATACTTATTTTATTTTTTAATTATTTTGCCATTCTTACCTTCAGGTAATATTTTTAATAACTGGTATTTATATAGTTTAACACTACCATTTTTTTATTTAGGTTTTGTGAAATGATTTTATCATTAATTGTAATTCTACTTTCTATTATTTTTCTCTTTTTTTTTAAAAATATTTCTGTGTCAATTAATTTATTTGACTTACCTGATGGTGTAAGAAAATTTCAAAAAGATAAAGTATCATGTATAGGAGGTATATATTTTTACTTTTTGTTTATAGTAATACTGATCTATAGTTACTGCATAGATTTTAATCTTGCAAAAATTTATGAACTTATATTAATACAGAATTTCAAAGGGTTGTTTCTATTTTTATTTGTTATAACTTTCCTGTTTTTAATTGGATTATATGATGATAAATATGAGCTCAAATCTACAAATAAAACCATACTATTAATTATATTTATATTTATTTATGTTTTTCACGAGGAAAGTTATCAAATAAAAGAGTTGAGATCTTCTTATTTTGATCAAAGTTTACTGCTGGGAAATTTTAGTATTTTTTTTACAATTATCTGTATTTTTAGCCTATTAGTTGCTTTTAACATGTTTGACGGGTCAAATGGTCAATCTTTCTTTAACTTTTTAGCAATATTCATTTTTTTATTTCACAAAGGTTTATTTGCAAACATTAGTAGTTTATTTATCTTCATGTTGCTGATTTTTGCACTTTTAAATTTCAGAAATAAAGTTTTTTTAGGAGATAATGGGGTATATTTTTTGAGTTTTTTAGTTTCACACTTAATAATTCTTAATTATAATAATGACAAATCCATTAATGCTGAGGAAATTGTTATAATTTTATTAATACCTGTTTTAGATATGATAAGACTATTTGTAACCAGAACTTATAGAGGAAAAAATCCATTTATGCCTGACACAACCCACATTCATCACTTGATTCAAAAAAAATATAAACAACTTAAATTACCATATTTTTTTATCTTTTTAATTATATTGCCCTTATCAATCTTATTATTCACGAATGTTAATAGTTATTTAATTATATTTTTTCAAATTTTTGTTTATTCATACTTAGTTTTGAGTGCAAAAAAAATTAAAATAAATGAATAAAAAATATTTAATAGTAACAGGTGGAGCTGGATTTGTGGGATCAAATTTAATAAAGATCTTACTTAAAAAGACAAATTATAAAATTATTTCAATTGATAACTATTCAACAGGCAAAAAAACAAACCATATTAGAAATAAAAAAATAAAATATATTAAAGGGGATACAAAAAATATTTCAAAAATTTTAAATGACTACAAATTTAAAATAATTTCATTATTCCACTTTGGAGAATTTTCAAGAATTTATCAAAGTTTCTTAAAAATGAATGAATGTATAGCCTCAAACTCAATCGGAACTCATGAGGTATTTAATTTTTGTTTAGAAAATAAAATAAGATGTATATACTCTGCTACTTCAGCAAGCCTAGGTAACAAAGGTAAAGATAAAAATTTATCACCATATGCGTTTACCAAATCAAAAAATTTAGAAATGTTAGAAAATTTAAATAAATGGTTTAAATTAAAATATGAAGTTATTTATTTCTATAATGTTTATGGTCCTAATCAAATAAGCTCAGGGCCTATGTCAACTGTAATTGGAATTTTTGAGGAACAGTATAAAAAAAAACTTCCACTTACAGTAGTAAAGCCCGGGACACAATCTAGAAAATTTACTCATATTGATGATACTGTTAAAGCTTGTTTTATGGCGTGGAAAAAAAATAAATGTAGACATTACAGCATTTCAAGCAAAATAAATTACACGATAATCCAAGTTGCAAAAATGTTTGGAAGTAAAATTAAATTTTTGCCTCCTAGAAAAGGTGAACGGTATGCTTCAGCATTAACAAATATGAATTTAAGTAGAAAGGTTTATAAAATACAAGGTAATCTTAAATTAAAAAATTACATTGATGCTCTAAAAAAACATGAAAAATAAAAGTTATTTCACTGTTTACAACATATTTTATTAATGTATAAATCCCATGCCGGTGGTTATTGCGAAAGTGTCATACCCGATCCCATCCCGAACTCGGAAGTCAAGCCTTTCTGCGCCGATGATACTTTGTCTTAAGACATGGAAAAGTAGGTCATCGCCGGCATTATTAATTTTATGAAAATCAAAAGTTCTTTAAAATCGATAAAAAAAAGAGATCTAAACTCTAAGCTTGTTAGACGTAGAGGAAGAGTTTACATAATAAATAAAACTAATCCAAAATTTAAAGCTAGACAAAAATGATTTTAGGATCATATCTAAATAGCATATGATAGTTGGTTCTATATCAGAAAATAAAGATTTAGAGAATAGAGTTGCATTAACTCCCGATATTATAAAAAAATATAAATCTTTGGGATTGGAAGTAAATTTAGAAAAAGATTATGCATCACATTTAGGGATAAATGACAAAGATTATGAAAAACAGGGAGCTAATATTTTACCAAGTGATGAAGAAGTTATTTTGAACTCAAATGCAATTTTGCAAATGAATATTCCTAATGACAACATTTTAAGTAAATTAAATGAAAAGCAAATTTTGATTGGTGTTTTAAATCCATATTTTAATGAAAAAAAATTGAAAGAAATAACTTCAAAAAATATAAATTGTTTTTCACTTGAACTTTTACCAAGAATTACAAGAGCTCAATCTATGGATATATTATCATCTCAAGCAAATTTGGCTGGATATAAGGCAGTTGTAGACTCTTTTGCTTATTTTCAAAAAGCTATACCAATGATGATGACTGCTGCTGGAACAATCTCAGCGGCAAAAGTTTTAGTTGTAGGAGCTGGTGTTGCAGGTCTACAAGCAATTGCAACAGCAAAAAGAATGGGGGCTATTGTTTATGCTACAGACGTAAGATTAGCGTCCAAAGAACAAGTTGAAAGTTTAGGAGGAAAATTTTTGACTGTAGAAGGGTCAGAAAATTTGGAGACCGAGGGTGGATATGCAAAAGAAACTTCCGAGGAATTTAAAGTAAAACAAGAGGAGTTATTAAAAGAAACTTTAAAGAAAATAGATATAATTATTTGTACAGCTTTAATTCCAGGAAAAAAAGCACCAATTATTATAAAAAAAGATATGATAGAAGTAATGCAAAATGGTTCAGTTATTTATGACTTAGCAGCATCACAAGGAGGAAATTCAGAATTGACAAAAGTTAATGAAATAATCGATAGTAATGGAGTTAAAATTATGGGCGAAGCAAATATTTTAAATAAATTACCTGTTTCAGCTTCAAATCTTTACTCAAAAAATATGTTCAATTTTGTAAATAACTTATTCAATAAGGAAAAAAAAACTTTTGAAATAAATTACGAAGATGAAATAATAGAAAAAACAATAGTAAAATAATGGAAATAGATCCTTTCATATTTAGATTAAGTATATTTATTCTATCAATATTTGTTGGTTATTATGTTGTATGGAGTGTAACCCCATCGTTACATACACCTTTGATGTCAGTAACAAATGCAATTTCATCAGTAATTATTGTTGGAGCAATTATAGCTGCTTTATCAGACTCTTCTGAAAGTATTTTTGATACCTCAAATATTTATGGTTTTCTTGCAATAGTTTTAGCAGCTGTGAATATATTTGGCGGATTTCTTGTTACTCAAAGAATGTTACAAATGTATAAGAAAAAGAAGAAATAGATGTCAGCTAATTTATCAGCATTATTTTATTTGGTTTCAGGTATTTTGTTTATATTAGCTTTAAGAGGACTATCATCACCCGAAACATCTAGACAGGGAAACTATTTTGGTATCGCTGGAATGGTAATATCAATAATTGTTACTTTTCTATCTGTAGGTAATTTCGGACCAGGCTTAATATACGTATTAATTTTTCTTATTATCGGTGGATCTATAGGAGCATTTATAGCATTTAGAATTCCCATGACAGCAATGCCAGAACTTGTAGCTGGTTTTCACAGCCTTGTAGGTCTCGCAGCAGTTTTTGTAGCAATTTCAGCTTTTCTTAAGCCAGAGGCATTTGGTTTAGGTTTTGTAGACCAAATAAAACTTGCAAGCTTGATCGAAATGTCACTTGGCGCAGCAATTGGAGCGATAACTTTTTCTGGCTCTATAATCGCTTTTTTAAAACTAAAAGGAATAATGTCAGGTGCGCCAATAACTTTTAAAGGCCAACATTTAATTAATTTATTTTTAGGTTTAACAATTATTTTCTTAATTTATTTTTTATGCAGATCACAATCATCAAATTTATTTTGGTCAATAATCTTAATTTCATTTATTTTAGGCGTGTTATTAATTATACCAATTGGTGGTGCAGATATGCCAGTAGTTATTTCGATGCTTAATTCATACTCAGGCTGGGCAGCCGCTGGGATAGGATTTACATTGGAAAATACTGCATTGATTATTACGGGAGCATTAGTTGGATCTTCTGGAGCGATTCTATCTTATATAATGTGTAAAGGTATGAATAGGTCATTTTTCAATGTTATTCTTGGTGGATGGGGCGCAACAGATCAGACTTCGAGTTCTAAAAGTAAAGAGCAAAAACCTGTAAAAAATGGAAATGCTGATGATGCAGCTTTTCTTATGAAGAATGCATCTTCAGTAATTATAGTTCCTGGTTATGGAATGGCTGTAGCCCAAGCACAACATGCTCTAAGAGAAATGGTTGATTCTTTAAAAAAAAATGGTGTAAAAGTTTCCTACGCTATTCATCCAGTTGCTGGAAGGATGCCGGGGCATATGAATGTTTTGTTAGCTGAAGCTAATGTTCCTTATGATGAGGTTTTTGAATTGGAGGAAATAAATAACGATTTTGCAAATTGTGATGTTGCATATGTAATTGGAGCCAATGATGTAACTAATCCTGTTGCAAAGTCTGATCCACAAAGCCCAATTTATGGTATGCCTGTTTTGGATGTAGAAAAAAGTAAATCAGTTCTTTTTGTTAAAAGAAGTTTATCTCCAGGATATGCAGGGATAGATAATGATCTTTTTTATAGAGATAATACTTTAATGTTATTTGCAGATGCAAAAAAAATGACTGAGGAAATTGTCAAAAGTTTATAAATAAGTTAAACTTAAATTTTTAAATTATAATTGGTTGCGGGGGACGGATTTGAACCGCCGACCTCAAGGTTATGAGCCTTGCGAGCTACCAGGCTGCTCCACCCCGCGTTATCTAAATTCTATTTTTAAGTTTGTTTAGTTTTTTTACTCTTTTAATATTTTCTTGGAGAATCCGCTTTTTTTTTTCAGAGGGTTTTTCATAAGTATTTTTTAGTTTTATAATTTTGAAAAAACCATCTCTTTGAAGCTTTCTTTTTAAAACTCTTAAAGCTTGTTCAATGTTGTTATCTTTAACCTCTATTTTAATAACTACCTCCAAAAAAGTGATTAGTTAACACTTTAATTTTTATTTGTCTATTATATTCCATATTTCTATTTTGATAATTGTTCTTTTTCTCTTTCCTTTTTTTCTCTTTTTAGTCTTTTTTCAGCTTTCTCTAAAGCATTAAGAAGATCTTTTTGTGTAAATAGACCCATCGCTACCGGATCTTTTGCATTTAGGTTATTGTAATTCCAATAACTTTTATTTCTTATAGCTGTTGCTGAACTTTTTGTTATTCCAACCAATTTGGCAATTTGTGAGTCTTTCAAATTTGCATGTTGTTTTATTAACCACAATGCAGAGTCTGGTTTATCTTGACGTTTTGATAATGGAATATATTTTTTTGATTTTTTCTCTTCTCCCTCAATCTCTATTTCATTCAGATTGAGATTTAGTGGTCTATTTGAGTCCTGAGATGAAAGATTAATTTCTTCTCTTGTGAGTTGACCTGCAATAATTGGATTATATCCAACTATACCTTTGGCCACTTCTCCATCTGCTATACCTTGTACCTCTACTTCATGCAATTTACAAAATTCAGCAATTTGCTTAAAAGTCAATGAAGTATTTTCGACTAACCAAACAGCTGTAGCCATTGGCATTAAAGGAGCATTATTCATTATTTAGTTTCTGATCTGAAGTTTTGAAATTTTTTATTGAATTTGCTAACTCTACCTTTGTCTAATATTTTTTGTTTTCCTCCAGTCCAAGCTGAGTGAGATTTTGGATCAATCTCAAGTTTTAAAATTTCTCCTTCTGAACCCCAAGTAGATCTAGTTTCAAATTGACTTCCATCGGTCATTTCAACTTTAATAGAATGGTAATTAGGATGTACGTTTTTTTTCATAGCCGGTTTTATAACAAAAAGTTTGATAAAAACAATTAAAAGTTACCCAATTTTTCCATCATTTTTTCAAAAATTCCACTACTAGCAGCCCTAATATTTATATTATTATCATTAAACTTACTTATATCGTTTGTAATACCTCCAGCTTCTTTTACAATTAATATTCCAGCAGCGATATCCCATAAATTTATGTTGTTATGAAAATAGCCATCAAGTCTTCCAGACCCAACATAAGCCAAATCCAGTGCTGCACAGCCAGAACTTCTCATATTTAATTTTGGAAAGATAAATTTTAAACCTTTAGAATCTGAGGAAAATAAACATTCATCCAAATTATTTTTTTTTGAAACTCGAATTCTTTGATTATTAAGATAAGCTCCACTATTTTTCTCAGCGTAATACATTTCATTTTTAATAGGATCATGAATTACTGATGATATGATTTCATTATTTATTTGTAACGCAATCGAAATTGCGAAGTGCGGTATTCCATGAAGAAAATTATTTGTACCATCGATTGGATCTATTATCCAAATTTTATCTTTATCATTTTTAATAATCTTTCCGCTTTCCTCAGTAATAAACGAAAAATTCTTTTTTGCTTTTGATAACTCATCTATTAAAATTTGCTCAACTCGTTTGTCGGTTTTTGTTACAAAATCCCTTGGTCCTTTTTTTGAAACTTGTAAATTTTCTATTTCACCAAAGTCTCTAATTATAGCTTTAGATGCTTTTTCCGAAGCCCTAATCATGATATTGAGATTTGGAGAAATAGAATTCATTTAATTAACCTTTTTTATGTATTCCAGGGTCCTACTATCAATTAAAATTTCATCACCTATTTCTACAAATGGTGGTACTTGTATCTTTATATCGTTATCTAATATTGCAGGTTTATAAGATGATGAAACCGTTTGACCTTTAATCGCTGCATCAGTAGTCGCAATTTTACATTTTATTTGATTTGGTAATTCAACAAGAATAGGTTTTTCATTATAAAAACTAACAGATACTTCAAGATTTTCTTTTAATAATTTACCTTTTTCACCAAGAATTTCTTTTTTTATTTCAATTTGATCAAATGTATGAGGGTCCATGAAAAAATAATTATTTTCATCACTATAAAGATAATTAAAAGATATTTCTTCAAGAGAAGCTTTTTCTACTGTTTCACTGGATCTAAATCTTTCATTAAGTTTTGTATTTTTAGCAACACTTTTCATTTCAACTTGAGCAAATGCTCCACCTTTTCCAGGCTTAACATGTTGTGTTTTTAAAACTTGCCATAAATCATTTTTAAATTCCAAAAGCATACCAACCCTAATATCTCCTGCATTAATTTTCATTCAAACCTCTCAATAGCTTTTAATGGTTTATATAGTTTATTTCTCCAAATGTAGCCTGAAATAGCTAAAAAATTTACTTTCTTCAATAAAAGTTTTTTATAATTTTTTGAGTTAATCCCTCCAATTGCTACAATAGGAATTTTAGTGATTTTTCTAACCTCATGTAAAATTTTAAAATTTGCTTTGTATTTTGTTTTTTTTGTTTTAGATGGAAAAAAAGCACCAAAAGCTAAGTAACTAGCTTTTGAATTAATAGCTCTTTTAGCAAATTTTATCGAATTGTGACATGTAATTCCAATTATTCTATTTCCAATAATTTTTTTTGCATCATTAATATTCATGTCTGATTGACCTAGGTGACATCCATCAGCATTAAGTTGCTTTGCAAGAATTGGATCATCATTGACTAAAAATTTAACATTATTTTTTTTACAGATTTTCTTAATTTTTTTACCAATTGAAATTTTTTTTAAGTATGAATATTTTTTAAATCTCATTTGAAAATAACTCACTTTTCCAGTCTTTAAAACTTCATTTAAGTTTTTGTAAAAATTATTAGTTATTATATTTGGTGAAATAAGATAAATATATTTTGGTCTAATTTTTCTCAAGTTGTTTAGACCATTTTCCTTGAGCTGCTAAAGTACACATTTCAACTCTTTTATTGAAAGCTTTTTGTGTTTGGTTTATATCTTTATCACTCTCTGACCAAGTTTTTAGAGCATTCTGTTGTAAAGCTCTTCCATAAGAATATGTCATTATAAAATTTGTATTATTACTTTTATTAATAAAATCTAAGTTTTCAGTAGCCTCTATTTCTGACTGTCCACCAGACAAAAAAGCAATACCGGGGACTTCATTTGGTACTGATTTTTTTAAACATTCTATCGTTTTGCTTGAAACTTCCTCTTTAGAAATTTTTATTTTTGAATCACAACCTGGCAAAATCATATTCGGTTTTAAAATGACACCTTTTAAATCAACTTTATGTATTATTAATTCTTCAAAACATTTTTCGATTACCTCAGAAGTTTTTTTTAAACATTCCAATGCAGTATGATCACCATTCATTAAAACTTCTGGTTCAACTATAGGAACCATTTCACATTCTTGCGCCAATGCAGCATATCTTGCTAATGCATGTGCATTTGAATGGATGGCAATCTTACTTGGAAATTTATCAGTAATTTTATAAACTCCCCTCCATTTTGTAAATCTAGCTCCAAGCTCGTGATACTTTTTCAATCTTTCTCTTAATCCATCTAAACCTTCGGTAATGGTTTCGTCTGGTGAATTTGAGAGAATTTTTGCTCCAGTATCTACTTTTATACCAGGAATTGACCCCTTTTCATAAATTATATCGGGAATTGTTTTTCCAGACTTAGTCTTTTGTTTAATAGTCTCATCATATAAAATTACACCACCGATACACCCTTCGATATTTTTCGATGTAAATAAAGTTTCTCTAAATAAAAGTCTGTTTTCGGGAGTTGATTCAATTCTAACAGCTTCTAGTCTTTTAGTCATAGTTCCATTACTTTCATCTGCAGCAAGGATGCCCTTACCACCTGAAATTATTTTTAATGCAATTTTATTTAATTCTGACATTTCAATTTAATGCGCTTATACCAGGTAGTTCTTTGCCTTCAAGATATTCCAAAAAAGCTCCACCTGCAGTTGAAACAAAATTAAAATTATTCACAACATTTAATTTATTAAGCAAAGACACAGTATCACCGCCTCCAGCAACTGAATATATTTTATTTGCTAAGTTCATTTCTACGATTTTTTCTGCAATCTTAACACTACCATTTGCAAAATTTGGATTCTCAAAGTATCCAGCAGGTCCATTCCACAAAACTGTACAACTATCGTCTAAAATTTGATTGATTTTATTTATGGTTTTAGGACCTATATCTAATATCATTTCATCCGGTAAGATTTTATTTAACTCCTTTGTATTAGGAGAACTAACTAAACTTTTTCCTACCACAACATCATGTGGATAAATTAAGTTACATTTCTCTTTTTTTGATAGAGAGATTATTTCATTAATAATATTTTTTGAATTTTCCTCTTTCAAAGATTTTCCAATTTCATTACCCATATAATTAATGAAATTATTAGCCATTGCTCCAACAAAAATTATATTTTCAAACTTTGGTATTAAATTCTTTATCACGTTAATTTTAGTTGATATCTTAGATCCTCCAATTATACAGGTGATCGGTCTTTTAATTTCAGATGTAATTTTGGTTAATGCCTTTAATTCTAACTCAAACTGTAATCCTAGAAAAGATGGTAAAAATTTTGGTATTTCTTTAATTGTTGCATGAGCTCGATGAGAGCATGAAAAAGCGTCATTAACATAAATATCTCCAAGGTTTGATAAATGTTTAGCAAATTTATAATCATTTTTTTCTTCCTCAGAATAAAATCTTATATTCTCTAAAATTATAATTTTTTCATTTAGTGAATAAAAAAAATCTTTGTTTAATATTTCGTTAATGTTTTTATTTATAAGTTTTATTTCATTATTTAATTTTTTTTTTAAATAATTACACACTGGTTTAAGAGAAAGTTCTTTTATAATCTTACCCTTTGGCCTACCTATATGTGACAAAATTATAATTTTGGAATTTTGTTCAATTAAAAAATTTAATGTTGGAAGGATTTTGTCTATTCTTGTGGTATCAACTATACTACCATTTTTTAATGGAACATTTAAATCTAGCCTTAGAAGTATCATTTTATTACTTATATCTTTTGCTTCTCTAATGCTTATCATTAAGAAATTTTGTGTATTAGTAGAGCTAAATCACACATTCTATTTGAAAAACCCCATTCGTTATCATACCAAGCTGATATTTTACCCATATTATTTCCAACAACATTGGTCAGGGAAGCATCAACAATTGCTGATGATGAATTATGATTATAGTCTATTGATACTAACTTTTCATAATTAATTTCTAGTATTTTATTAAGATGCTTTTTCGCAGCTTGTTCAAATGCACTATTGATTTTTTCGCAACTGATTTTTTTTTTTGTGCAGAACACAAGTTCTACAAGTGATACATTTGGTGTAGGAACTCTCATAGCTACACCCTCTAATTTACCCTTTAATTCTGGAATAATATCTCCAATTGCTTTAGAGGCACCCGTAGATGTTGGTACAATTGACAAGCTTGCAGATCTTGCTCTTCTCAAATCCTTATGTGAGTTATCTAATATTCTTTGATCACTTGTAAAAGCGTGAATAGTAGTCATAAAACCTTTTTCAATTTCAAAAGCTTCATTGATTACTTTTACAACTGGCGCCAAACAATTTGTTGTACAAGAAGCTGCAGATATGATTTTATCTTTTTGATTAATCATTTTCTGATTAACCCCAAATACAATTGTTTTATCTGCATTATTACACGGGGCAGAAACTATTACCTTTTTTGCACCATTTTTAATATGAGGTAGTAATTTTTCCTTTGAATTAAATTTTCCAGTGCATTCAAATACATAATCTACATTAAATTTTTTCCATTTAATATTTTCTATTTCACTTTCTTGTGAAAATGTAATTTTATTTTTATTTATTATTATGTGTTTTTGATCAAAACTCACATTTGCATTAAGTTTTCCATGTACAGAGTCATGTTTTATAAGTGAGCATGTAATTTCAGAATTTGACCTATTATTAATGTGCTTAATTTTTATTTTCTTATTATAATTTTCTAATATTGATCTTATAATCATTCGACCAATTCTACCCATTCCATTTATTCCTACGTTAATTGTCATGTGTTATTTTTAATAAATTTTTTTACTTTATTTAATATTTTTGGTGTACTTAAACCAAAATATTTAAAAATATCTTTATAAGGAGCACTTTTTCCAAATTCATTAATTCCAAAAGTCAATCCTTTATTACCAATATACTTTTTCCAACAATCAGTTGATCCAGCTTCAATTGAAATTTTTGACTTGGTCTCATAAAGAATTTTATTTTTATAAGATTTTGGTTGTAAATCAAAAATTTCCATACAAGGCATTGATATTACTTTTGAATATATTTTTTCTTTGGCTAGTTTATGGCAAACATCAATCGCTAAGTTTACTTCTGAACCACTCGCTAAAATAGTTAAATTAATTTTCTTATTGGTTCTTAAAACTTCATACGCTCCTAAAGAGCATTTATTTTTCTTTGAAATTGTTTTTCTGATCGGACTAAGATTTTGTCTTGTTAATGAGAGAATACTAGGAGTATTTTTATATTTTAAGGCTAGTTCCCAACATTCAATAGTTTCAAATCTATCTGAAGGCCTAAAAACATTTAAATTTGGAATAGATCGAAGTCCTGATAACTGTTCTATTGGTTGATGAGTTGGGCCATCCTCTCCCAATCCAATTGAGTCGTGCGTCATTACATATATAACTTGTTGTCTCATAAGTGCTGCTAGTCTTATTGAAGGTTTGCAATAATCTGAAAAAATTAAAAAAGTTCCTCCATATGGAATCAAATCACTATGCAAAGCAAGTCCATTCATAATTCCACACATTGCATGCTCTCTCACTCCGTAATGGATATAATTTCCATTAAAAATTCCTGGTTTTAATATTTGATGTTTTTTTGTTTTGGTATTATTTGACCCAGCAAGATCTGCTGATCCACCGATAAGCGTGTTACTTCTTTTAATTAGTGAACTAATTATTAATTCTGAGGATTTTCTAGAAGCAATGCTATCTTTATTTTTTATTGCTCTTTTTTTTTCAATTAAAATTGACTTATAAAAATTATTTTTCAAAGAATTATTTATTTTATTTTTTTTCTTGCTATAAACTCTGTTCCATTTTAATTCATCTACTTGTCCTTTTTTACCAATATCCCTCCACAATTTGACTACATTTTTTGGTAAATCGAATGGCTTATAATTCCAATTTAAATTTTCTCTCACTAATTTGATCTCCTCGATTCCAAGTGGGCTACCATGAGATGATGCTTTCCCTGATTTATTGGGAGATCCATATCCAATTTTTGTTTTACATGATATCACGCTAGGTTTCTTTGCTTTTTGAACCTTTCTTAATGCTTTAAAAATTTCATTGCCATTATGACCATCTATTTCAATGTAGCTCCAACCATAACTTTCAAATCTTTTTTTAAAATTATCGGAAACAGCTAAGCTTGTTGGTCCATCTATTGATATAGAATTATTATCAAATAACATTATCAGATTTTTAAGTTTTAAGTGACCTGCTAAACTCATTGCTTCATGACTAATACCTTCCATTAAGCAACCATCTCCTGCAACAACATAAGTTTTATGATTAACTATATTGCTTCCAAGTTTTTTTTTTAAAATTTCCTCTGCTAAAGCAAATCCTACAGCATTAGCAATCCCTTGGCCTAATGGTCCAGTCGTTGTTTCAATTCCAGAATTCTTTATATATTCAGGATGACCTGCGCAAATAGATCCAAGCTGTCGAAAATTTTTTATATCTTTTAATTTAATGCTTTTATAACCTGTTAAAAAAAGCAAAGAATATAATAACATTGACCCATGCCCAGCTGATAAAACGAATCTATCTCTATTAATCCAGCTTGGATTCTTTGGATTAAATTTTAAAAAGTATTTAAATAGAATAGTTGATACATCAGCCATACCCATTGGCATACCTGGATGACCTGAATTAGCCTTTTGGACTGCATCCATTGAAAGAACACGAATCGTATTTGATAAAATTCTA
>CACHKZ010000011.1 GCA_902580535.1 uncultured Pelagibacteraceae bacterium
GTTTAAAAATTGAAAATTATATATTGAACTTATAGAAATAAAAAAAAATAAATATAGGTATATTTTATATTTACTTGTTGATGGATGCATCTTTCATAATTTCTTCTATAAGTTCTATAAAACTTATATTTTGGTGTCTTGCTATTTCAGGTACTAGTGAGAGTGAAGTCATGCCAGGCTGCGTATTTAATTCTAATAAGTAAAATTTATTTTTATAAAATCTAAAATCTGATCTTGAAACGCCTCTACATCTTAACAATTTATGTGCCTTCATAGCTATCGAGTTTACTCTGTGAAAATTTTTAATACTGATATCTACTGGTATAATATGTTTTGTTTTAGCACTAGCATCATACTTTGCCTTATAATCATAAAATTTTCTTTTTGGTTTTAACTCAATTATACCTAATTTTTTTTTTCCTAAAATTGCTGCTTGAATTTCTCTCCCAGGGATATATTTTTCAATTAAAATCTCTTTAAATTTTTCTAACTTATGCAAATTAGATATAAATTTGTTTTTGCTTGTAATATAAACACCAACGCTAGACCCTTCATTTAATGGTTTTAGAACTACAGGAAATTTTAACCTTTTATTAATTTTGTTTTTTAAATCAGCAAAATTTGTATTTTTTTTATAGGAAAATTTTAAGTATGGTGGCGTTAGTATGCCATTCTTTATAAATATTTTTTTTGATATTTCCTTATCAATCGCAATTGACGAAGACAATACGCCTGAATGAGTGTATCTAACTTTTTCAGATTCAAGGATTGATTGAATATATCCATCTTCTCCGTATCTTCCGTGTAAAAGATTTAGTACTAAATTAGGATTAAATTTTCTCATTTTTTTTATAAAATTTCCATCTGGCTCGGACATCAAAACATTATATTTTTTATATTTTTTTAACTCTTTAATTACACTATTTGCTGTAATAAGGCTGATCTCTCTTTCATTTGAATATCCACCAGCTAAAATCAAAATTTTATACACTATTCAACCAACACAATTTCTAATTCTAACTTAACACCGGTCTTATCTTTTACTTGTTTTGTTACAAAATTTATCAATGATTTCATATCTGCAGATTTTGCATTTTTTTTATTAACAAAAAAGTTCGCATGTTTATCAGAGATACTTGCATCTCCAAAACTTATTTGATCAGGTACACATGCTTTTATTAATTCCCAGACCTTTTTATCTGTTTGCTTGATAGGATTTTTAAAAGTACTACCACACGTTTTTATTTTAGTAGGTTGAGCTAATTCTTTCCTCAAAATTAAATCGTTTATAATTTTTTTAATTTCTACACTATTTTTTTCTTTACCTTTTAAAGTAGCACTCAAAAAAATATGGTCCTTTGGCAGTTCCGTTGACCTATAATTAAATTTAATTTTTTCTGCCGGAATACTTCTAACAATTCCATTAAAGTCGACTAATTGCAAAGAAATCAATACATCCTTAAATTCTTTTTCAAAACATCCAGAATTCATTCTTATACCACCCCCAACAGTACCAGGTATACATGACATAAATTCTAATCCTGAAATATTATTATTTTTAGCAAAGGTTGATACATTTTTTTGAGAAACAGCTGCACCTGCCACAATAGCCTCCTTGTTTAGTAAAGTAATATTTTTAAAATTTTTACCAAGCTTGATGACAGTACCTTCGAATGTCTCATCATTAAATAATACATTAGATCCATTTCCTAAAATAAATATTTTACCACGAGATTCGTATATTTTTAAATAATCTATTAAACCTTTAAGAGAATTTGGTTTAAAAAAAATTTTTGTTTTTCCCCCAATATTAAACCAATTTAGATTTTTAATACTTTGATTAAAGAAAATTTCTCCATCGATTAATAAAGCTGACTTTTTTATATCATCAATTTTCATAAAAAATATTTTTTAAATTTTTCATCCAATTTGATATTGAACCTGCTCCCATACCTATATATATTTTTTCACCAAATGAATTTTGTTTTATAAATTTTCTTAATTGCATCTCATCTTCAATATGTATTAGCCTGACTTTAGAGTTCTTAATTATTAATTTAGCAAATGAATTATAAGTAAAATTAAGTCTTAGTTTTTCATTAGCTGAATATATGGGGCATAATAAAACTGTGTCTGCTAATTTGAAACATTTTGAGAATTCTTTTTTCAGGTTCATTACTCTTGAAATTCTGTGAGGTTGAAAAACGCAAATAATTTCTTTGTTTTTATAAACTTTTTTAACTCCATTTAAAACTGAACTTATTTCTGTTGGATGATGGGCATAATCGTCGTAAAAACTTATTTTATTATGATCAAATAAATGTGTAAATCTTCTTTGAACTCCTTTAAAATTGCAAATTCCAAGTTTAATATATTTTTCGGGCAGCCCAATTGTAAATGCTAAAGCAACTGATGCAGTTGCGTTCCGAATATTATGAATTCCAATCATTGGTAATTTAATATTTTTAATTATTTGATTTTTACTTGGAATATTAATTTTAATATCGAAACTAGAAAACTTTTTATTTTGGTTTACATTCACAATTTGAAAATTAGATTTTTTATTTTTACCATATGTATAAAAATTTCTATTTTTAGTTTTTTTAATTAGATTTTTTAGGTTTATATCATCGTAACAAACAAAACCCTTGCCTAAAGAGGGTATTTTCCCAAAAAATTTTAAAAAACTATTTTTAAGATTATTTATATTTTTATAAAAATCTAAATGTTCAGAATCTAGATTTGTAATTATAGAGTATATGAAAGGTATTTTTAGAAAACTTCCATCTGACTCATCAGACTCTGTAATACACCAATTACTTTTTCCTAGTTTTGCTGAATTACCAAAAGAATTTAGAACTCCTCCATTAATAATAGTAGGATCTAGGTTCCCTGATGTGAAAATATTAGAAACTAACGAAGTTGTTGTAGTTTTTCCATGTGATCCAGTAACAACAATATTTCTCATAAATGAAACTATGTGGCCTAGCATATCTCCTCTGGAATAGATTGGTAATTTTTTCCTTATTGCCTCTTTAACTTCAGGATTATTTTTTTTTATTGCAGATGAGATAACCAAAACTGTAGTTTTTTTTATATTTTCTTTTTTATGGTTAAGAAATACTCTAATTTTATTTTCAATTAATCTCTCGATGTTCTTATTATCAGCAATATCACTACCTTGAACCTTGTAGCCCAAACCACTCATAATAAGTGCTAAACCACTCATACCTATTCCACCAATACCAACGAAGTGAATAAGTTCGTTTTTTCCTAAATCAATTTGCATTTAATAATTCTGTTAACTTTAATTTATTTTTTTCCCAAGTATTATCTTTAGTAAATTGAAGTAGATTATTCTTTTTTTTAAAATATTCATTTTTATCTTCAAAAATTTTATTTACTAAGTTTAAAAAGTTGATTTCGTTAGTTTCCTTTTGCTCAATCAACCAACAACATTTATTTTTTTCATATAATTCAGCATTATAATACTGATGATTATCTTTTGCATACGGAAATGGAATTGCTATGAATGGAATATTCAAATAACTTAATTCTGAGATTGTGGAAGCACCAGAGCGTGTAATTGCCAAATCGTAATTAACTGCTTTTACTAATAATTTATCATCGAAGTCAAATAATTCAAAATTAATTAGATTTTTTTGGTACATTTCTTTTATTGTTTCTTTTGATTTTTGGTTGATTACTTGTTGCAAAACCTGAATTTTCTGAGTTTTAGATATTTTTATAATCATTTCAGAGATGAAATCATCAAAAAAATTTGCACCCTGGCTGCCTCCAATAATTAATATTTTTTTTATATTGTCTAGAGATGTTTTTGTATTTTTTTCATATTTATAAATTTCTTTTCTAAGAACTGGTTTTACTAAAAAAATTTTGTTAAAGAATTTTTTAGATATACCTTTTAAATTTTTGTCGTAACAAATGATTTTTTTTGCAAACAAAATTGTTATTTTGTTTGCTCTGCCTAATACCGAATTAGGCTCGAAAATATAAATTTTTATACCTAATATTGTTGAGGCTATGCACAAAGGTAGAGACATATATCCACCGGTACTAATCAGTATTTTAAATTTGTTTAATTTAAGATATCTGTAAGATTTATGTATTGAAATGCAAAATTTTACAAGGTTATAAGGAAATAATAATAAGTTCGATAATATGTTAGGTACATCTATTAATGAATATTTATAGTTATTTTTATTAATATATTTAGATCCTCTTATATCTGTTGCAATTTGCACCTCGAAATCATCTTTTAATGAATCGTAAATGTTTAAAGATGGAATTACATGTCCGCCAGATCCCCCGGTTGCTATAAGAATTTTTTTCATATTGTCAATCTATTCTTCTCTTTGTCAAATTTAAAATTATTCCTGAAACAATTGCAGTACTTACTATTGAGGAACCTCCGTAACTCAGGAATGGTAAAGTCATACCTGTTGTTGGGAGTATTCTTATATTAACCCCAATATGAATAAATGTTTGCAATAAAATTAAAGAAATACATCCAATCAAAATTAATTTTGATAAATCTTCATCTAGCAAGTTAATTTTTTTAATAACTTTATATGAAAAAATGAGGTATAAAAATAATATTCCTATAACAATTATTGCACCAAACTCCTCAGATATAACTGAGACAATGTAATCTGTATGTGCCTCGGGAACTCTGGAATTTAGAGTGCCTTCTCCAATTCCTTTTCCAAAAAAACCACCATTTATGATTGCATCAGTTGCTTTTTCGGCTTGGTAGTTATCACCTGAAGAAGAGTCTAGAAAAGCTAAAAGTCTTATTTTTATATACTCAAACTTTGGGATAAATATTACTAAATAACTCACGACTGAACCAACCAAAAGAAAGAATATAAAAAAAATAAATATATTTATGCCTGAAACAAAAATTAGTGCCAACCATACCATTGCTATTAAAAGTGTTTGCCCAATATCAGGCTGAGATACAAGTAAAATTAATATGGGAAGGAGAAATAATGTAGTTAAAAAATATTTAAAATATAATCTTTTATTTTGAATTGTTAGTAGGAAAGATAGTGATACTATGAAGAAAGGCTTAACTATCTCAATAGGTTGAAATCTTGGTAAAAAAAATAAATCTAACCATCTTTTAGAACCTTTTACCTCAACTCCAAGAAAAGGAACTAGCATCAAACTTGCAAATGCGATCAAAAATAAAAAAAAAGAATATTTTATTAAAATTTTATGATCAAAAAAAGAAAATATAATCAAGATTATAAATGCAACTATTACATAGATAGAGTGTCTAAAAAAAAAGTAATATGATTTTGTATCTAACTTATCTGAAGCTATTAAGGATGTTGAAACTAATGAGAAAAAAAGACCTAATAAAAATAAACTCAATACTAGAAATAATAAAAATTTATCGATATTTTTCCACCAGTCATAAAAACTATCAAAATATTTAATCATATTTTAAATTTTTAAGCATATATTTTATTTTCTTATTAAAAAATTTTCCTCTTTCCTCAAAGTTTCTAAATTGATCAAATGATGCAGCGGATGGACTAAAAAGAATTACTTTTTTGTTTTTATCATTTTTAATATTATTGCTTAAATCTTTTATAAGCTTATTTAGTGTTGAGGTTTTTTTATAAAAAATTTGATTTGGTAAGGCTTTTATAAAAGAATTTCCATCTCTTCCATAAACAAAAGCTTTTATATTAGATAAATATTTTTTTTGTAATATTAATTTATCTCCTTTTTTAATAAGTCCTCCCAATATCCAGTAAATATTTTTATAGCTTTCTAGTAGGGGGACTGTTGATGAAAAGCTTGTAGATTTTGAGTCATTAATAATAAGAATTTTTTTTGACTCATAGATTACTTGTTGTCTATAATTTAGCCCTTTAAATTTATTTGCTGTTTTTATTACAGTTTTTAAATTTAATTTAAGTATTTTAGCAATATTAATAACAAAACTAAGATTTTGTTTATTACTCGAATTATTAAAATAAATATTTTTTATTTCTTCAAAGTATTTTTTATATTTTAAATAATTAATTTTTATTACTTTTGATTTAATCTGATTGTTTTTTAATAATTTATTCAAGAAATAATTCTTTTCATCAATAAATGCATAGTCTCTTTTACTTTGTGATTTAATTATTTTAAATTTTGCCTTTGCATAATTTTTGAAGTTTCCATGTCTCTCCAAATGATCTGGGTTTAGATTAAGTATAGCCGAATATTTTGACTTAAAAAATTGACTATATTCTAGTTGGTAAGAAGATGCCTCTATAACAAAAATCGTTCTATTTTTTATATTTTTTTCCATCAATATTGGATATCCAATATTACCAGTCAATCTTACGTCTATTTTATTAGTTTTTAGAACTTCGTAGAGCAATTTAGAAGTTGTAGATTTACCATTTGTGCCGGTAATTGTGATTTTATTTATTTTTGGATAGCTAAGTTCAAATATATCAAGCTCAGTGATAATTTTAGACTTATTTTTGATCAAATAATTAGAAATTCTGCATTTTTTGATATCAATGCCTGGGCTTAAAACAATAAAATCAAAGCTAATTTTTGATAATTCACGAAAATTTATCAATTTTTTTCTAAACTTTGATTCTATATTTGTTTTTTTATCATCATATATTTTACAGATATTATTTTTTTTTAAAAAATTAAAACATGAAATTCCAGATTTACCAAAACCATAAATTAAAATATTCTTACCTTTAAAATAAATTCTTTTATCATTCATTATCTTAATTTTAATGTTGCTAAACCTATCATTGCTAAGATAATTGATATTATCCAAAATCTAATAACTACGGTAGATTCTGGCCAACCTTTTTTTTCAAAATGATGATGAATCGGTGCCATTTTAAATATTCTTTTTCCAGTAAGTTTGAAGGAAATCACTTGAACAATTACTGATACTGCCTCCAGAACGAATAGCCCACCTGTGATTGCAAGAACGATTTCATGCTTGGTAATTATTCCAACTGCTCCTAATGATCCTCCTAGAGCTAAAGATCCTGTATCACCCATAAATATCTTTGCTGGTGGGGCATTAAACCATAAGAAACCTAAGCAAGAACCTATTATAGCTCCACAAAAAATAGATGCCTCACCTACACCTTCAATATAAGTAATTTGTAGATATCCTGAAAAAACTATATTTCCTGATACATAGCTTATAAAAGCAAAACACGTTGCAACTAATATAACAGGGACAGTAGCTAAACCATCAAGACCATCTGTAAGGTTAACTGCGTTGGAGGATCCAACAATAACAAATAAATAAAATGGAATAAAAAACCATCCTAAATTAATTATTAAATTTTTAAAAAATGGAAAGTACAGATTTTGAAGTTCGTCGGATCCACTATAAAAATATAGAATTAAAATTCCAACTAAACCTAAAATAATTTGAATTATAATCTTAAATTTGGAGCTTATACCATTTGAATTATTTTTTTTTATCTTTTGGTAATCATCATAAGCTCCAAGTAATCCAAATGATCCAGCGATATATAACAAAAACCAGTTATAAAAATTTGAAAAGTCACCCCATAACAAAACACCTGAAAATATTCCAAGTAGAATCATAAGGCCTCCCATTGTTGGCGTACCAATTTTTTTAACAATATGTTCACTCGGTCCATCTTCTCTTATTGGATCGTGAATTTGATTTGATGAAAAATAATTGATTAGTGGCCCTCCTACTAAAAAAACTACTATCATTGAAGTAAACATTGATAAACCAGTTCTAACAGTCAAATATTTAAAAACATTTAGAAAACTAAAAATTTCAACAAGGTTTGAAAAAAGACTAAAAAGCATTTAATTTACCCTTTTTTAGGCTTTGAGCTATTTTATTTAATCCCGTTGAGTTTGAGCCTTTGATCATTAGATATTCACCATTCTTAATATCATCTTTAACAAAAGTAATGATATCTTTTTTTGAATTCAATATTTTTCCTCTTTTTTGTGGTCTAATTTTGTTAAATGTTTTGATTATATCTTCGCCATAGACATAAACTTTATCAATTTTTGTTTTATTAATAAAATCTGCAACACCTATATGAAGTTTTTTGGAAAATTTTCCAAGTTCCAACATATCTCCCAATAAAATTAATTTTCTTTTTGATTTTGTATTTAAATTGTTCAATTTATTCAATGCAAACTGAAGAGATAAAGGATTAGAATTATAACTTTCATCAATTAAATTAATTTTTTTTTTTTTAAAATTAATTAAATGTAAATCACCTCTTCCCTCTGGAAATTTATAGTCGTTAAAAAAAAATTTATCTAACTTACTTATGTCAAAATAAACAGACATAACTGCCAAAGTTGCTAAAATATTATAAACATAATTTTCTAATTTTTTTTGAATTGAAAATTTGAAAGTTTTTTTATCAAATTTAATTGATAAAATTGAATTTAATTTTTCTTTTTTTATTTTAACTAAATTTATTTTTGATTTATTCTTAATTCCAAAAGAAATTATTTTCAATTTTCTTCTTTTAGACTTAGTTTCTAAAAATTTATAAAATTGGTCGTCAGCATTTAAAATAATTGATCCACCTTTAACTACATTATTAATTATTTCTGATTTTGCACGAGCAATTGAAAATAAATTTTTAAAATTTTTAATATGCGCATATGAAATATTTGTTATTACACCAACATTAGGTATTATATTTTTTGTTAGAAAATCGATTTCTCCTTTTTTATCCATTCCAACCTCAAAAATACCTATTTTATCCTTCTTATTAATATTGAATAAAGAAATTGGAACTCCATATTTATTATTAAAAGATTTTTTTGAATAGTAAGATTGAGATAATTTGCTAATCATTTGTCCTAACATTTCTTTTAATGAGGTTTTGCCTGCAGATCCTGTTATTGCTATTGAAGAAATGTTTGATGATATTCTAACCAACTTTGCACAATCCGAAAATGTTTTTAAAGAATTTTTGACATATATTATATTTTTTTTAACTTTATTTTTTTGATTAATTTCACCGATCGAAATAGATGCACCATTACTCATAGCTTTATTTATATATTTATTTCCATCAAAATTTTTTCCTTTTAAGCCAAAGAAAATATTATTTTTTTTTGTTTTTCTTGAGTCAATTGAGGCTTTATTAATCTTGATTTTTTTTTCTATATTTTTTTTTGTTATTTCAGAAACAATATTTAATTTCCAGTCTCTACTTAATTTTTGATTTTTTTCTTTAACAAATTTTTTGATAAATTTTGCATCTGAAAAGTATTTTTTAGACTCATATTCTTGATAAACCTCATGACCTTTTCCAGCAATGATAACTATTTCATCTGATTTTATGTCCATAATCGCTGTTTTTATTGCAACTTCCCTGGAAGGTATCTCTAATAATTTACTATTTAAAATATTGAACTTTATTTCCTTTCTTATTTTTTTTGGATCTTCATTTCTAGGATTATCGTCAGTTAAATATATTTTATTACAATATTTATTGGCAATTATTCCCATTGTTTTTCTTTTTGGTTTATCTCTTTCGCCCCCACATCCAAAAACCAGATTGATTTTCCTCAACTTAAACTGCTCTTTAATATTTTTTATACAAGTTTCCAAAGCATCGGGTGTATGAGCATAGTCAAGAATTACAATCCCATTATTATAAAGCTGGCCAATCTTTTCTAATCTTCCATGTATTGGTTTAATATTTTTAATAACTTTTAAAATTTTCTTTAATGGTATTTTACTCTTAATTGCTGCCATTATTGCCATTAATAAATTTTTGATTTGAATTCTTCCAATTAATTTTGTTACAAAAAAATAGGTTTCATTATTAAATTTGAAGCTAATTTTTTGCTCATCTTTTAAAAATTGATGTTCTAATATTTCTAAATTTGAATGACTGCCTCCTACTGTGAATTTGTTAATTTTATTTGATTTAGATATTTGGTTTAATTTTGCTGCAATATTTAAATCATTATCATAAATGGCATAAGATTTTTTTTTCATTAATTTTTGAAATAATATTAATTTCGAATTTAAATAATTTTTGAAAGTTTTATGATAATCTAAATGGTCTCTCGTTAAATTTGTAAATATGCCAATATCAAATTTTATTCCATCTAATCTATTTTGACTTAGTCCGTGACTTGATGCCTCTAAAATTACATTATCTATTTTTTTATTCTTTAATTTTTGTAAAATATTATTTATTTGAATTGTATCTAAAGTGGTATTAGATAAAAATTTTTTAGTTTTTAAACCATTGATTCCTAGTGTTCCAATTGAAGCCACTTTAACTTTATTAAGTTTTGCAATTTGGAAATAAAAATTTGCTATAGATGATTTACCATTTGTACCGGTAACTGCTATCAAATTTTTTGGTTTTTTAAAAAATATTTTGGAACTAAATTCAGCTAATAATTTTCTGGGATTTTTAAATTTTAAAAATAAAATATTATTTTTCCAACCATTTATTTTTATTTTATCGGAAATTATTATTCTCGAGCCATTTTTAATAGCATCTTCAATAAAAAAATTTCCATCCGTTTTATTTCCTTTAAATGCAAAAAAGATAAATCCTTTTTTTATTTTCTTTGAATCAAAAGATATCCCAGAAAAAATTACTTTATGATACTTTTTGTGAAGATTTGGAAAGAAGTCTTTAAGCAACATAATTAACGCTCTTAATATTTTGTGGCTAAAATTGGCCCAATTTTATCAATTATCTGACCTGTTACCCACACGGTAGTCCACCCCGCTGTATTCCTCCAATTACCTTTGTATGGATATCTTCCATCTCTATAATGATAGACAAATTCTCTATTAGCTTTTGGTTCATCCAACATAACAGTTAATACAAATTTTGGATTTGATGTTGGAAAAACTGAGGCGAAAGTATTAACTTTTTTTTTTGAGTAACCGCCCATTGATGGTTGATCTGCTGTACCTGTTTTTCCGCCTATTTCGTAACCTTTTACATTAGCAAAACCTGCAGTTCCCTCTTTTGTAGATACAATTTTTCTTAGAATAGGATTTATTGTATCTGATAAATTTTTATTGAGTATTCGTTTTTGTTGCGCTTGATCTATATTTAATAATGTGGGTCTTATTTTATAGCCTCCGTTACTTATAATAGAATATGCTTTTGAAAGTTGTAATAAGGTAGTAGCAATTCCATGACCAAAAGAAACTGTTGCAAGTTTGCATTTACCCCATTTACCTAGTTGGGTTGATCCTATCTCTTCTAAATCAAACTCTAGATCTGATATAATACCTATATTTTGTAAAAACTCGTTAAAATTTTCGATTCCAACTTTTTCGGCAATCCTCACAGACCCAATATTTCCAGACCTTATCAAAATTTCTTCTGCGGTTAAATCTGGTGGAATTTTATTATCGTATTCAGATATTGAATTTCCTGCACATACAATTTTTTTTTTTAAGTTATTAAATTCTGTACCTGGTTCAACAACATTGTATTGTATACCTGCGGCTAATGTAAATGTTTTAAAAACAGAACCAAATTCATAAACACCTTTAGTTGCTCTATTTATATATTTTTTGTCTTTAATTTTTTCACGCTTGTTAAGATCGAAGTCAGGAAGTGAAATCATTGATAAGATATTGCCATTATTAATATCCATTAATATCGCAGCACTTCCAATATTTTGAAATATATCTTTGGATTTTAATAATTCATTTTTGATTAAATATTGCAAATCTTTATCAAGGGTTAACTTCAGTGGGTTTTTTGAAGTCGTAAGTTCATAATCAAAAGTTTTTTCAATTCCAGATATACCATTATTATCATTATCAATCTGTCCAATTACATGACTAAATAAATTTCCATTAGGATAAACTCTTGCTATACTGTCTTCTTGAATAAAAGATTTATCACCTAAAAGTAAAACTTGCTCAAGCTTTTCGGGGCTTATTTTTTTTTTAATATAAAAAAATTTCTTACTGTACATTTGTTTTTCAAAACTTTTATTTGGAAATATTAATTTAAGAGAAATTAACAATTTTTCTTTATTAATTACCAAATTTGGATTAATGCCAAGATTAATTATAGGAACACTTTTAGCCAAAATATTTCCCTCATTATCTAAAATACTTGCTCTAAAATTTTCCTTTTTTTCTATTTTTTGAGTTTCTGGAATTTTTTTTATGCTCAGCAAAATTAATTTTGACGAAAAAATAATTGCTAAAACAAAAAATACAAAAAAAATAAAAGCTATTCTCTCAAAAGACATTTTTAGATATGACTTATTTTCTTTAAATGAAAAATTTTCACTATCCTTTTCGTAACTTTTAGAGTTTTCATTAAATTCACTCATCAATATTAACCATTTTGTTAATTTTTAATTTATCATCTGTAATTTCAATTATGCTCAAATTTTCTATATTTTTCTGTACAAATATCTCATCAAAATAATACTGTTGGTACTCCATTAATTTTTTTGGGGATGTTAGAATACTGTAATCCAATAATGTAAGCTCATAACGATCCTCTAGAATTCTTATATTTTCCTTTAATTGAAAAATTTCTTTATCAAGTTTTTTTGTAGAATTTTTAGTTAAAGTTGTTGAAAGTATTAATAAAATTATTGGTGTAAAAAAATATAGTTTTCTCATCAAATTATTTTAGATTTTCAACATCAGTTAAAATTTTAAACTTTTCTCTAAATTCTTTAAAATCACAAGTGTTATTTATCTTTATTCCATATCTTAATTTAGCTGATCTTGAGGGTAGATTTTGCTTTATTTCATTCGCACTAGGTAGTATTGGTTTTTTATTAATTAATGTAAAACATTTTTGTGATGTCTTCATTTCAGGTAAGTATCTTGAGGAATTTTTTTGTTCAGAGAAATGTTTAAAAAAAAATTTAACAATTTTATCTTCTATTGAATGGAAAGTGACTACAGCAATTATTCCTCCTACTGGTATTAATTGGAATGAATTAATTAAACCATTGATAAGCTCACTTATTTCTTTGTTCACAAAAATTCTCAAAGATTGAAAAACTTTTGTGGAATTATGTATTTTTGTTTTTTGAAATTTTTTAACACTATCTATTATTCCAACTAAATCTTCAGTTTGTATCATCTTGTTTTTTCTTTTTTCAATTATTGCTCTCGCAATTTTTTTTGAATATCTTTCTTCACCAAATACTTTAAATACTTTAGCAAGATTTTTTTCATTCATATTAGATATGACATCATTTGCTGAAAAATCATTCAAACCCATCTTCATATTGAGCTTACCCTTATCCAAAAAAGATAAGCCTTTCCGAGAATTTTTGATTTGATCAATGGAGTATCCAAGATCAAAAATTACGCCCTTAAGATTTTTATTTTTAAAATCAATTTGATTTAGATCTGAAAATTTTATGTTGTGAAATTTAAATCTGTTTTTAAACTTTGATTCAAATTTGGATATATATTTTAATACATCTTTATCACGATCTATAGCGATAATGTTATTTTCTTTATTTTCTAAAATTTTTTCCGAATATCCACCTTGACCGAATGTACAATCTATAAATGTGCCACCATAAAGAGGGGAAATAATGCTAATTAATTCTTTTAGCAAAACTGGAAAATGTTTTTTTTCCAGATTTATGGTGGCATTCATTTATTTTTTTGAAGAACATTAATTTTTTTGTCTTCTCAAAAATGCAGGAATTTCTAAATCGTCTTCTTCTTCTTTTGACTCACTTAGCTGAGACATTGATGAAGTCTCATCATTAGACTCATTTGTTAATCCATCAGAATTGAATAGCTCTGGTGTTTCTTCATCAAAATCGAAATTCTCTAGACCATTTGATGGAGATGAATTTATTTCCTCTGTTTCGATTGATTGTTCTGAGGCTTTAGGGAGCACATTTTCCACTGGATTTATTTCTTGCTCAATATTTGAAGAACTTGCTACACCTTCAGAAGTGTTTAATGAAGCATTATCATTATTTACTGTTTCAGATTTAATATCATCATCAATTTTAAGTGCGTTAGCCCCATTAGTAATAATTGAGCTATTTTGATTTGAAAAACCAAGGGATTGGTTTGATAAAGTATTTGTAAAGTCTGAGTAACCAGGATTTCTGTTCTGAATTCTATGAACCATATTTATTACAGATTTTGGCTCCGGTTGTTGACCATCTAAAGATGTAGCAACTATTGAAACTCTCATTAAACCATCAAGGTCCTCATCCGTAATTGCTCCAATTATAAGTTCTGCTTCTGGGTCTACCTCGGCTCTTACTTTATTAACAGCCTCATCGACCTCAAAAAGTTTAAGATCTTTACCTCCAGTTATATTTACTAGGAGGCCCTTAGCTCCCTTTAATGTATAGTCATCTATTAAAGGATTGCTTATTGCCATTTCAGCTGCTTTAACAGCTCTACCTTCACCTTCGGCTTGACCCGTTCCCATCATAGCTTTGCCCATTGAACTCATAACAGTTTCAACATCAGCAAAATCTAAATTAATTAAACCAGGTCTTACCATTAAATCTGTAATACTCTGAACTCCATGAAGTAATACATCATTTGAAAGCTCAAAGGACTCTTCAAATGTAGTTTGTTCACTAGCTATTTTGAATAGATTTTGATTTGGAACAACTATGATAGTATCGACATGTTTTCTTAGTTCTTCAAGACCTTGATTGGCTTTTCTCATTCTTGATGGGCCCTCATATAAGAAAGGTAAAGTGACTACTCCAATTGTTAATATATTTAATTCTTTTGCAGCACGGGCGATAACATGTGCTGCACCAGTTCCAGTTCCACCACCCATTCCTGCAGTTATGAAAACCATATTTGCACCTTGAAGGATATTTACTATCTCATTAAGTGACTCATCTGCAGCAGCTTGACCAATATCTAATTTTGCACCAGCACCTAAGCCTTTTGTCAAATTTAAACCCATTTGAATTTTCGTTTGTGCATGGCTTAATCTCAAATCTTGTGCATCCGTGTTTACAGCTATGAACTCAACGCCTTGTAAACCTGCCTCTATCATTCCATTTATGGCGTTACCTCCGGCACCTCCAATTCCTAAAACTAGTATTCTAGGTTTCAATTCTTTTATATCTGGTGTTTTAAAATTAATTGTCATTTATCCCCCGTTTAGTTATTAAGTTTTTGCTCCCATTTAAGGTTAGCCCTATTGATGTTAGATTTTTTTCTAGCAGTGACCCTAAATTTTTCAAAACTTGTTGGTTCCCATATTTGGAAGGTTTTTCCCTGACCAACAAACAACATGCTTTTTTTTATTTTTGCATGTTTTAATAATTTTTCTGTGATGAGAATTCTACCCTCACTATCAAATTGTAAATTAATACTTTCTGATAGTATAGCAGTTGCAAAATAGTCTTTCTTATCCTCAAATGGATTTAATGAGTCTATTGCATTTGAAATTTTTTCAATTCTATCTTGAGGCCAAGCTTCAATAGATTGATTATTAAACGATGGAAAACATACAATTCCATTATAACCCATATTGGAGAGATAACTTCTAAAGCTAGCAGGCACTGACACCCTTCCTTTTTTGTCCAATTTGTTTTCGTAAGTAGATAAAAACATAATCCATAAATTCCATATTTGGGATATTGTGGGATATTATGGGTTTTAAATATAGTCGTCAATACCTAATATTATTTATATATTCTTGATTTGTTCCAAATTTATAGAATTAGAAATTAAAAAAATTAATATTAACTAAAAGGATATGAGGATTATAAAGTTACTACTTTGCCAGATAAAATATAAGCCGGGTTCTGTCATTTAAACTTATCATTTCTCTAGGCCTTAAATCACTTTAAGGCTCAAGCAACTAACCCAGATGACTAGCCAAAGACTGCTTTTTGTTATTTCTAACTTTGTCATCTCTACTCAGTCTTGCTCTCAGTGGGGTTTTCCATGCGCTAGCTGTTACCAACTTAGCCGGTGTGCTCTTACCACACCTTTTCACCCTTACCTTGATAAGGCGGTTTGTTTTCTGTGGCACTATCCCTAGGGTCGCCCCCGCCAGCCATTAACTGGCACTGTGTCTTTGTAGAGCCCGGACTTTCCTCTTTAATAAATTAAAGCGATAAGTCTTTTATCTGGCAAACGGACATTATAAATTTTTTTATAAAATTCAATTATTTATTACTTAAGATTTTTAAGAGATTTTGCAATTTCATAACATTCTAAATCACATTTTCCATCAATTAACTCAGGTCTAAATCTCATTTGAAAAATTTGAATAAGCCTTTTTAATTGTACAAGATTTGAATATTCAATTTTATAGCCAATTTTTTTCAAAAAATTTTTAAAATTATCTAAATTTGACTCTGGTATTTTACCTCTTAAATTTTTAATTCTTTTTGAATTTAAATTATGCCAAATTCCAATTTTATTTTTATGTAAAAGCTTCCAAGGGAATTTTTCACCTGGATCTTTTTTTCTTAAGGGAGCAATATCTGAATGACCTAAAATATTTTTTTTATTAATTTTATATTTTTTAATTATTTTTTTTGAAATCATAATTAAAGCTTGTATCTGATCATCATTAAATTTTCTGTAGCCATGTTGATGACCAGGATTTGATATTTCTATACCTATTGAATATTTATTTAAGGAAACTGTATTTGCCCAACTTGACGTACCTGCATGCCAAGCTATATAAAGGTCTGGTACCATTTGGATAATTTTACCTGGTCTTGTAATATAGTAATGACAACTTACGTTAGAGTTAAAACTTGTTAATTTTTTTATAGCTGATCTGTCATTTTTCATTCCTGTGTAATGAAAAATTAAGTATTTTATTTTATTTTTATCTCTTTTTTTGAGATCGAAATTTGGAGAATAATTAATAGTCATTTTTTGAACATTTTTCTGCATTATTTAAAACATTTAAATCTTTAAATAAGTAAAAGATATAATATAAACATTACTAATGAGAAAGATTTTAAAACTATTTATTATTTCAGCTTTTTTTAATGTTTTTACACTAAATGTTTTTGCTGGTTCAGACGGTACTATTGAAATAAATAGTAAAGTAAATGATCAGAGTGTAGAAGTAAAAGATTGCTTTGAGACCATAAACAGGGGTGTCTTTGCTTTTAACCAAGGATTAGACAAAGTTTTTTTTAAACCAGTGGCCAAAGGATATAGATATTTACCAAAACCTATTAGATCAGGCACTAGTAATGCCCTGAATAATTTGAGTAACGTTGTTACTATCCCAAATAATCTATTACAAGGTCAGTTTAAAGAAGCTGGAATTAATTCTTTAAGATTTACAATTAATTCAACTCTAGGAATTGCTGGAATATTTGATGTTGCCTCATACTATGGATTAAATAAGTTAGATAAAGAGGACTATGGTCAAACATTTGGAACTTGGGGAGTAAAAGAAGGATGTTATTTTGTTTTGCCAGTGCTTGGGCCAACAACTGTTAGAGATACTTTAGGTTCTTTAGTTAATTTTGGTGGAGGTGATGCTTGGTATAATGTAACTATAGCAAATGATACCAAATACTTTGAAAATTCTGATTATTATTACTCTAGATTAACGGCAGGAGTAGATTTTAGAGCTAAAAACTTAGAGGCTTTTGATAGTCTTGAAAAAAATTCTATGGATTTATATGCATCAGTTAGAAGTTTATACTTGCAAGATAGAAAAAGGAAAATTTTAAATTCAAGTGAAACTACTGAGACTATGAACGATGATGATTGGGAAGAAATAGATACTCAATAATTATTGGATGATCAAATTAAAATTTTTTTATATTTTTTTTTTTATTTTATTTGTATTCAAGCCTTTAAATGCAAAAGAGCCTAGTAAATTAATAAATGAACTAGTAAATGAAGCATCAATTATTTTATCCAGTTCAGACCCAGTAGAGTCAAAAATAATAAGGTTAAACAATATTGCAGAGTTAAATGTAGATATCAATGGTATTGGCATGTACACTTTAGGAAATTATCGTAAAACTCTAAATGAAGACCAAAAAATAAAATATAGAAAACTTTTTAAAAGTTATTTTCTTAAAAGCTTTTCAAGTAGACTAGTTGATTATTCAGACCCAAAAATAAGTGTAGTATCAGAAAAAAAAATTAATGAAAAGTATACAATTGTCAGCACTATTTTAGAGGAAACATCAAAAAATCCAGAAGTTAAGATTGATTGGAGAATTTACACAAAAAATCCTGAAAGACCTTTGATTAGAGATCTTATTGTAGAAGGATTAAGTTTAGCAAGAACACAGAAAGAGGAATTTAAATCAATTATGCAAAACAATGATGAAGATATTGAATATCTTTTTAAATCTTTAGAGGAATTTATTATTAAATAGTTGGTGGGCCCGCCAGGACTCGAACCTGGGACCAATACATTATGAGAGTCCTGAAGTAACTGAAATTTATATTGTAATAGTTTATTTATTTAAATTTGAATTTTGTTCTTACACAATTTCAAACACAATACAGAAATGAAATTAATAAAAGAAAAGTGTACGTTTTTTTAAATAAATTCACCGCGCTCATTTTGATAAGGATACTCGTCAGTAATTAATCTAATTTTGTCTTTATATTTTTCTAAATCAACTCCTCTATAATATTTGATAAAAGTAGGCATTTGGCACGCATTATAAATATCTAAACGTTTAAAAAAATAATCTAAAAAACTAATAGATCTTTCACAATAAAGATCTTTTGCATCTAGCAACTCTTTGTATTCTAAATGATACATTAAAAGTTGCTCTGGAAACCATTCAGCATCCATATAACTATCTAAATCAAATAATTCTGATGGTTGCCAAATTACTTTTCTATTTCCCAAACCGGCTTCTTTAACAATGTTTGCAAATTTTCCACCTCTATCTTCGTGTG
>CACHKZ010000012.1 GCA_902580535.1 uncultured Pelagibacteraceae bacterium
TTTAAAAATAATAGATTTAGATTATCATTACCAGTGATTAGTAGAAATAATAGTATGGATTTTTATATCTGGTCATTTAATGATCCATTAATAATAAATGAAAAAGGTATACCCGAGCCATATAAAAAATTAAAAGTTTATCCAGATGTAATGATTGTACCTTTAGTTGCTTTTGATAAAAATAAATTTAGGTTAGGTTATGGTGGCGGTTATTATGATCGCTATATAAATAGTATTTCTAAAATAAAAAAAATATTTAAAATAGGATTTGCATTTTCTTTTCAGGAAATTCTCAAATTGCCTGTAGATAAATATGATCAAAAATTAGATGCTATTTTAACTGATAAAAAAATTATAATATGAATATATTATTTTTAGGAGATATAGTTGGTGATAGTGGCTGCAGTGCAATTAAAAAATATTTACCACAAATTATTAAATCCAGAAAAATTAATTTTGTTGTGGTTAATGGAGAAAACGCAGCAAAAGAAGGAGTGGGTATTACAGAAAATAATGTAAATGAATTACTTAATTGTGGAATAGATGTTATTACAACAGGAAATCATGTATGGGACCAAAAAGAAACATATGATTATATAAAAAAACAAAAAAGATTATTAAGACCTTTAAATTTGAAAAAAGATACTCCAGGGCAAGGTTTTGGGATATTTACCTCAATTGGAGGTTTTAAAGTAGGTGTACTAAATTTAATGGGAAATATTTTTATGAAAAAATGTGATGACGTGTTTCAAACAACAAAAGAATTTATAGAACAAAATAAATTAAAACAAAATTATGATTTTTTAATTGTTGATTTTCATGGAGAAATTACAAGTGAAAAAATGGCTATAGGACATGTATTTGATGGGTATGCTACTTTTGTAGTTGGAACTCACACTCATGTACCAACAAATGATGGTAGATTATTAAATAAAGGTACAGCATATTTGACCGATGCTGGAATGTGTGGTGATTATAATTCAGTAATAGGAATGAATTCTGAAAATTCTATTAAAAGATTTTATAAAGAAGAGTCAATAAAAAATTTTCCTGCAGAAGGCGAAGCTTCATTATGTGGTGCAATTGTTGAAGCTGATCCAAAAAATGGTTTGGCTACAAAGATCACACAATTTATTACTGGTGGTCAACTTAAGAAAGATCAATAAATCATGGCAGGTCACTCGCATTGGGCAGGAATAAAACATAAAAAAGGAAAAGCAGACAAACAACGGTCGTCAATATTCTCAAAACTTTCAAGAGAAATAACAGTTGCAGCAAAACTTGGGGATAAAAATCCTGACATGAATTCAAGATTAAGATCAGCGATTCAAGCAGCTAGGTCAGCAAACATGCCAAAAGATAACATTGAGAGAGCAATTGATAAATCAACTGTCGCGACAGATTCCAATTTTGAAAATATAAGATATGAAGGTTTCGGACCAGGAAAAACTGCAGTTATAGTAACCACTTTAACTGATAATAAAAATAGAACAGCTGCGAATATAAGAACTATTTTTCAAAAATATGGTGGAGGACTTGGCACCCAAGGATCTGCTTCACATAATTTTTTACAACAGGGAGTAATAAAAATACAAAAAAAAGAAATGGATGAAGAGAAAATTTTTAACCTTGCGATTGATGCTGGAGCAAATGACTGTATATTTTATGAAGATCACTATGAACTTCTCACAAATCAAGATGAGATTTATGATGTAAAAAATAAAATGGAAAAAGAAGTCTCTAATTTTTTATCTACTGAAATTGTGTGGATGCCAATTAATAAAATTAGAATTAAAGAGGAAGAAAAGGAGAAAATGATTAAATTTCTAGAAATATTAGATGAGGATGAAGATGTTCAAAATGTATTTACTAATGCCGAATAAAAAAAGCCTATGTTGATAATTGGTATAGATCCAGGAATATCAGGTGCAATTTGTTTTTTTGAAAATGGAGAAATTATTGATGTGATTGATATGCCTACAATGGCTTCAGGAAATAAAAATAAAAAGCAAATTAATGGAAGCCAAATTTTCAATGAAATATTTTCAAGAATCCAAAATTATAAAAGTAAAGATATAAATGTGGTTGTTGAACAAGTTTCCGCAATGCCTGGACAGGGTGTCACCAGTATGTTTAATTTTGGTCAGTCATTTGGAGTTATAAAAGGTATATGTGCAGCTATGCAACTTCCAATTTATTTTGTTAGGCCTTCCAAGTGGAAAAAACATTTTGACTTAATTAATTCTCAAAAAGATTCAAGTAGAGTAAAAGTTATAGAGATGTTTCCTAAATTTTCTTCAAAACTCTCTCGGAAAAAAGATTCTAATAAAGCTGATGCTATATTAATTGCCAATTATCATCTAAATACCCACGAAAAATAAAATTTTCATAGGAGTAATAGTCAAATTCATGACACATTTTAGTGTGAAATCTTAAAAATGGAAGCAGATATAACTTCTCAAGCGGTAGGTCTATCTAACACAGATTTCTCTATACTTAGCTTATTTCTTAGAGCTGATTTTATAGTTAAGTCTGTAATAATTATTTTAATAGCATGCTCAGTATATTCTTGGGCAATTATTTATGATAAATTTATGATGTTTAGGAAAATTAACAAAGAGACTGATGAATTCGAGGACAGATTTTGGAAGTCCAAATCAGCAGAAACTTTTTACAACAGTCTTCCAACAAAACTAGAAAATCCAATGGCTCAGCTATTTAAAGATTCTATGCAAGTGGTAATGAAATCTAGATCTAAAACTAATTTAAGCCAGAGACTTGAAAATATTTTAGAAGTGAATATTGAAAAGCAAATGAATTTAGTAAATAACAAATTTACATTTCTAGCAACAGTTGGAGCTACCGCACCATTTATTGGATTGTTTGGAACAGTTTGGGGAATAATGAATTCCTTTCAATCAATAGCCATTTCAAGAAACACCAGTCTAGCAATCGTTGCACCTGGAATTGCTGAGGCATTATTTGCAACCGCTTTAGGTTTGTTAGCTGCGATTCCTGCTGTAATAGCTTATAATAAATTTGGAAACGATTCTAAAAAGTATTCACAAAAATTAGAAAATTTTTCTAAGAGATTTATTTCAATAATTTAACATGGCATTTAATTTAAAGCGTTCGGAAAAAGAACCAATGAGTGAAATAAATGTAACTCCATTTGTCGATGTGATGCTTGTTCTTTTAATTATATTCATGGTAACAGCACCATTACTCACTGTTGGAGTTCAAGTTGATTTACCTGAAACCTCAGCCGATACTTTACCAGAAGAAAGTGAACCGCTCACCTTAACTATAAATTCAAAAGGTGAAGTTTTTATACAAGAAACAAAAATTGAATTTGATAATTTGATCAAAAAAATTTTAGCTGTTTCTAAGAATAGAACCGATACAAGAATTTATGTTAGAGGTGATAAAACTATAAATTATGGTAGAGTTTTAGAAGTGATGGGTAAACTTTCAGGGTCAGGCTTCACTAAAGTTGCTTTGATTTCTGAACCATATAAAGAGAGATAATATTGTTCAAAAAAATTTTATTAAGTAGTTATCTCAGTCAATTCAATAATTTTTCTTTTGGAATGTTATTTTCCTTAATTTTTCATTTTACAATAGTATTTGCAACAATTTTTGCGTTACCATTTGTAGTTAAAAAACCTTTGGAGGTATTACCAATAGTGTCAGTTGAATTGATTCAAATTTCTGATCAAATGAATATTCCATATGCTCCAAAAGCTGCAAAAATTATTGAAGAAGCAAAAATTGATAATAAAAAACTTCTTTCAGAACAAGCACCTCCAAAAGAAATAAAAAAAGAGGAAAAAAAACAAGCAAAATTGGATAATCAAAAAGATGAAATTGATTTAAAAAAGTCAAAAAAAATACCAGTTAATGAAAAAAAACAAGATAAAATTAAATTAAAAAGTTCAGAGGCCGTACCTTTACCAGATAAAAAAATAGAAAAAGTCGTAACAAAACAAGAAACAGAACAACAACCTTCTAAAGAACTAAATAAAGCTATTGTCGAGAAAGAAAAAAGAAAAAAAATTGAAAAAAAAGTTGAAACTGACAAAGTATTAAAGGAATTTACTAAAATTAAAAAACCTTTAAAAGATGAAAAAGTGGAACAAGTTTCAGAATATGAAAAACAAGATATTGATGTAAACAAAATAAAAGGCTTAATTGCTAAGCAATATGAAAATGTTGGTGAAGTTAAAAAAAAAACTGATGGAATCTCACAATCTGATGACAAATCGATGAAACTTTCAAAACTTAGTATAACTACTGAGTACGCAGTTAGACATCAAATTTATACGTGTTGGTCTGTCCCATCCGGTCTTCCATATAGTGAAGATCTTTTGGTTACAGTAAAATTGAATTTAGAAAAAAATGGAATTGTAAAAAACTTTGAAATGATGGATCACGTGAGAATGAATACACCAGGTGAGGGGGCTTTTTATCAAATAGCTCAGAGCGTAATAAGAGCAATTAGACTCTGCAATCCTATAAAAAACTTACCAACAGCAAGCTATGAAAAATGGAAAACGATGATACTAAGGTTTAATCCAATGGAAATGATGGGTGGATGAGAAAATTTTTACTTATCTTTGTTTGTATCTTTTTACTTAAACCTGGATATTCACACTCACTTGTCGAAATTGATATAACGAGAGGAAATCTTGATCCTTTACCGATTTCTATTTCTCCTTTTTTTACAGACAAAATTACAAATGCAAAAATTAAAAAAGAATTAGATTTAGATAATCTTGGATTGGAAATATCCAAAGTAATAGAAAATAATTTAAAAAAGACAGGTTTATTTAATACGATAGACAAAGAGTCTTTCTTACAAAAGCCAGATATAGCTCATTTAAAACCAAGATTTGAGGACTGGGCTTTAATTAAATCTCAAGTTTTAATAACAGGAAAAGTAACCTCAAAAATAATTAATGATAAAGACTATATTAGAATTGAATTTAAACTCTGGGATATATTAGGAGCAAAGATGGTTGATGGTTTCTCGTTAACGACGGTGCCAACCAATTGGAGAAGAGTTGGCCATAAAATTTCAGATAAAGTATATGAGCGGTTAACTGGAGAAAGTGGTTATTTTGATACAAGAATTATCTATGTTGCAGAGGAAGGACCTAAAACTCAAAGGATTAAAAAATTAGCAATAATGGATCAAGATGGTTTTAATACGAAGTACCTAACTTTAGGAAATGAATTAGTTTTAACCCCAAGATTTAATCCCACAAATCAAATGGTAACCTATCTTTCGTACTTTAGAAACATGCCAAGGGTGTATCTTTTAAATATTGAAACAGGGAAACAAGAAGTGGTTGGAGATTTTCCTGGTATGACGTTTGCTCCTAGATTTTCTCCAGATGGAAAAAAAATTATAATGAGCTTAGCAAAGGATGGTAATTCGGAAATTTGGGTTAGAAATTTAGAGACAAATATACAAGAAAAATTAACTGATCATCCGTCTATAGATACTTCTCCTTCATATTCTCCTGACGGAAAATATATTACATTTAATTCTGATAGAAGTGGTTATCAACAAATTTACATAATGAGAAGTGATGGATCAAATGTAAAAAGAATATCATTTGGAAAAGGTATTTATGGTACCCCAGTTTGGTCACCAAGAGGAGACCTAATAGCTTTTACAAAATTACATAAAGGTAAATTCTTTATTGGTGTAATGAGAACCGATGGAACTGGAGAAAGATTGCTTACAGAGAATTTTTATCAAGAAGCCCCTTCATGGTCTCCTAATGGTAGAATTATCATATTTTATAGAGAAACTAAAACTGACAAAAAGGGAGAGGGATTTTCGGCAAAATTATGGTCTATAGATTTGACTGGATACAACGAGAGGTTGGTAAAAACCGAGACAGATGCCTCAGACCCATCATGGTCTTCTTTGTTAGGAAATTAAAGAAAAATAGAGAATTTATTTAATTAGGTTGATTTTTGTATATAAAACATCTAATTAGTTGGATAAGTTCATAATATTCTATTGAAGGAGCAAAAATGAATCTACGCAAAATTTTAAATAACGTTTTTCTAGTAGTAATCTTGGGTTTAATAGTTACGGCATGTGCAACTAAGAAGTCTGTAAAAACAACAACAGAAACTTCTACAACTAAAGCTGCCGAGACACAAAAAGCTGATCCAATTGAAAAATTAGATGCGTTAATGCAGGGCGATGTTTATGTAGGCTCTGATACTGTTGGGGAACTTGCAAGTGGAGTCCCAGACAGAGTATTCTTTGCAACAAATGAAACAATATTAACAACAGCTTCAAGAGAAACTTTAAGAAAGCAAGCTGCTTGGTTAAGACAAAACTCTGATGTTACTGTCGTAATTGAAGGTCATGCAGATGAAAGAGGTACAAGAGAATATAACCTAGCTTTGGGTGAAAGAAGAGCAAATGCTGCAAAAGACTATTTAATGACTTATGGTGTTTCTTCAGATCGAATTCAAGTTTTAAGTTATGGAAAAGAGAGACCAGTAGACTCGGGCTCTAATCCGCTTTCATGGTCAAAAAACAGAAGATCTGTAACAATTAAAGCAAATTAAAACTATTTTTTTAAGAAGACCCTAGCCAAATAAGCTTGGGTCTTCTTTTTGCCATTATTATAATTAGAAATGTTCTTATGGGTTCATTAATCAAGTTTATTTTTTATAATTTTTTTTTTATTATTTTCTTTTCTTTCAGTGTTTCTAATTCTCAAAATCAAGATTTTAAAGAAATTTTAGAAATTATTCAAAAAGATCTAAGGACTTTAGAAAGAGCCGTATACTCCAAATCTTTTTCAGACAATTCAGAAATAAATACATCTCCCAGAGCTTCTACAAAGGAAGCAGAACAGGCTTTAACAAAACACTTACTTAAACTAAGTGAAATTGAGATGCAATTTCAAGAATTAACTAATAAATTTGAAGAAATTAACTTCAAATTAGATAAACTTTCTAACAAGCTCTTGAAAGCACAACAAAATAATCAGCTTCGATTTGAACAAATCGAAAATAATTCAAATAAGTCTCTGGGAAATGATACTGTCACATCATTACCAAGTTCAGATAAAACTTTAGAAAATAAAGGTAACGAAAAAAAAATGATCTTACCAGGCTCAACTCAACCTCAACAACTAGGTGAAATTTCATATAAGGACATGACCACAAAAGAGGACACCCAGGTTATAGAGTCAGTTGAGCAAACTGAAGCAATAATTTCAGAAGTATTTAACGCAGAGGAGAAAATATTGCCCGATGTCAGCCCAAAAGAACAATATCAATTTGCAAGAAATTTTTTAAAAGTCGGAGATTATGATAATGCTGAAAAGGCATTCAGAGAATTTGTCTTAACTAACCCAGATAATGATTTATCAGGAAATGCACAATATTGGTATGCAGAAACTTACAGAATAAGACAAATGTACACTGATGCAGCGACTGCCTATTTAGAAGGATATCAAAAATACCCTAAAAGTAAAATAGCTCCTGAGAATTTATTAAAATTAGGAGTATCTTTGGTACAAATGGGTGAAAAAGATCAAGGTTGTTTGATGATCGCAGGAGTTAAAAAACAGTATCCAGATGCAACTCAATCTGTGCTTCAAAAAGCTAAGTATTATGAAGAAAAAGAATTTGAGTGCAAAAAAGAAAATTCCTAAATTTTATTCTGATAAGTTAAATGATCCAAGAATAAAAAAAATTTATCTAGAATTTAAAAATAAACTTTGTACTTATAAAATAAATAATTTTTCCGTTGCTGTTTCAGGAGGAGTAGATAGCATGGCTCTTTCTTTTTTGACAAAATGCTATTCGTTAGAAAAAAATAAAAAAATTCCCTTTTTTATTGTAGACCATAATATTAGAAAAAATTCAACTTCTGAGGCAAATTCTGTTAAAAAAAAATTGCATTCATTAAAAATAAAAAGTGAGATTCTTACAATACAAAAAATAAAAAAAAAATCAAATATTCAATCTTTTGCCAGAGAAAATAGATACGATTTGATCTTTAAAAAATGTTTGAATAAAAAACTTGATGCTGTCTTAACAGCACATCACAAGGATGATTTAATAGAAAATTTTTTTATAAGATTGTTAAGAGGATCAGGATTAAAAGGATTAAGTTCATTTGGTAATATAAAGTCACAGATAAAAATAAATAATAAAATTTTTATTTTTAGACCATTACTAAACACATCTAAAAAAGATTTGACCTATATTTCAAAAAAAACTTTTAATTTTAAAGTGGATGATCCTTCAAATTTAAATGATAAATATTTAAGAGTAAGAGTTAGAAAATTAATCTCTAAATTAAAGACTTTCGGTTTAACATTTAACAAATTTAAAAATTCCCTTGATAATTTAAATAAAAGTAATTCTGCAATCGAACACTATGTAATAAAAAATATTAAAGATAATTCAAATTATCTGCCTATTAGTAAAACGATTATTTTAAATCAGAATTTTATGAACAATCCAGATGATATTGTATTTAGATCATTCATAATTGTACTACAAAAAGTTGGTAGAAAAGACTTGTATACAAGAGGCATGAAGGTCGAGAATTTACTTAGAGATCTGAAAGATGTGAAAAAATTTGGCAAAAAGACACTTTCTGGATGCATAATTCAAAAAATTGAGAAATCTGTTATCATTTCTCCTGAAAAATTGTAAAAAAATTTAAAATGGCACAAATTGGCACTTGTTAAAATGATAATAATTCTTAATTTATAAGCTATGAATTTTAGAAATTTAGCTATGTGGGCAGTAATAGTTATATTAACTATCGGCCTTTACAACATGTTTAAAAATCCTCAAAGTGCAGTAAGTCAGAAAAACAACATAATATTTTCGGAATTTCTTACAGAGGTTGATAATGGCAGAGTTGTTCAAGTAGAAATTCAGGGTAAAAATATAAAAGGTATTATGTCAAATGGAGATATGTTTAACACATATGCTCCGGATGATCCAAATTTAATACAAAAGTTAAGTGATAAAGGTGTGAGCATTTCTGCAAGTCCAATTGAGGAAAAAATGCCTTCTTTGTTTGGAATTTTGCTTTCTTGGTTCCCAATGTTACTTTTAATTGCTGTTTGGATATTTTTTATGAGACAAATGCAAGGCGGAAAAGGCGGAGCAATGGGTTTTGGGAAGTCCAAAGCAAAAATGATGAATGAAATTAAGGGCAAAGTTACATTTAATGATGTTGCCGGAGTTGAGGAAGCTAAAGAGGAAGTTGAAGAAGTAGTTGAATTTTTAAAAGATCCAAAGAAATTTAGTCGTCTAGGAGGTAAAATTCCTCGTGGTTGTCTTTTGGTAGGACCTCCAGGAACAGGTAAAACTTTACTTGCTAGGGCAATAGCTGGTGAGGCTGGAGTTCCATTTTTTACGATTTCTGGTTCAGATTTTGTAGAGATGTTTGTTGGGGTTGGAGCATCTAGAGTTAGAGATATGTTTGAACAAGGTAAAAAACATTCACCATGTATTATTTTTATCGACGAGATAGATGCAGTAGGTAGAAGCAGAGGAGCTGGATTAGGTGGTGGTAACGATGAAAGAGAACAAACTTTAAATCAGCTATTAGTAGAGATGGATGGTTTTGATACTAACGAAGGAGTAATAATCATTGCAGCAACTAATAGACCAGATGTACTAGACCCAGCACTGTTAAGACCTGGAAGATTCGATAGGCAGGTAGTTGTTTCTAATCCAGATATTATAGGTAGAGAAAAGATACTTAAAGTACATGCAAAAAAAATATCTATGGCTCCTGATGTAAATTTGAGAACGATTGCTAGAGGAACTCCTGGTTTCTCTGGTGCTGACTTAGCAAATTTAGTAAACGAGGCTGCATTATTAGCTGCACGTAAAAATAAAAGAATTGTAACCTATATGGAATTTGAAGAAGCCAAAGATAAAGTAATGATGGGATCTGAAAGAAGATCAATGGTTATGAGCGAAGAAGAGAAAAAACTTACGGCTTATCATGAAGCAGGTCATGCAATTGTTACCATTAATGAAAAAGCAGCATATCCAATACATAAAGCAACAATTATTCCAAGAGGAAGAGCTTTGGGTATGGTAATGCAACTACCTGAAAGAGACGAGGTGTCTCAAACAAGAGAACAACTTCATGCACAAATGGCTATAGCAATGGGTGGTAGAGTAGCAGAGGAAATTATTTTTGGAGATGATAAGGTTACTACTGGTGCTGCTAGTGATATAGAACAAGCGACTAAAAGGGCGAGAGCCATGGTAATGAGAGCAGGTTTAAGCAAAGAACTTGGACCAGTATTATATGGAGAAAATGAGGAAGAAGTTTTTTTAGGCAGATCAGTCGCAAGACAACAAAATATGTCAGAGGAAACTGCTAGAAAAGTTGACAGTGAGATAAGAAAATTTGTAGATCAAGGCTACGATAGAGCAAAAAAAGTTCTAACTGATAAAATAGATGATTTACATAAATTAGCAAAAGCTTTACTTACTTATGAAACATTAACCGGGGAAGAAATTGAGGACATAGTTAATAAAAATATATATCCCAAAAATAAAGAAGATTTAAAAGTAGAGGAAGATGACCAAAGTTCAGCTTTAGCATCAATGGGGCTGAAACCAAAAATTGTTCATTAAAATTTAATGAAAAAATATTACACAAGAGCGTGTAATTTTTATTATAATGAATTATCTTTAGATAAGGTAAAAAAAGGAAGCTCGCTTCCAATTGGAGGAAACAAGTTACTTTCATTCGATACAATAGAGATTATTTCCAGAACTAGCAGACGAAAAATAAGCATCAAAAATTTATACAAACTTCCATCAAATTTAAAAAAAAAAATTTTAATTGATGTTAAAAATATATGTAAGATAAAAAAAATTCCTAAATTAAAATTTAATAATTTGCCTATATTAATGGGAGTTTTAAATATAACACCTGATAGTTTTTCTGATGGTGGTAAATTTATCAAAAAAGTTTTTGCAAAAAAACAAATTGATAAATTAATTAATGATGGCGCAAACATAATTGATATTGGTGGCGAATCTACTAGACCTGGATCAAAAGAAATTCAATATTCAGAAGAATGGATGAGAATTAAAAAGATTATGGGATATTTAAAAAAAAAAAATTGCTTTGTATCGTTAGATACAAGAAAAAGTTATGTGATGAAAAAAGCTTCAAATTTTAAATTAGATCTAATTAATGATGTTTCAGGCCTCAGTTATGATGGAGAAACAATTAATTTTTTGAAAAAAAGTAAATTACCATTTGTACTTCATCATATGAAAGGCACGACCGCAAATATGCAAAAAAATCCAAGTTATAAAAATGTTTTACTAGATATATATGATTATTTTGAGCAAAAATTAGATTTTATAAAAAAAAGGGGAATAAACCACTCCCATATAATTTTAGATCCTGGAATTGGGTTTGGTAAAAATTTGAAACATAATATTACTCTAATTAATAATGTTTCTATTTTTCATTCATTAGGATTACCGGTAATGTTAGGAGTTTCTAGAAAAAGATTTATTAAAGATATATCTGGTCATAATGATAGTAAAGAAAGAATAGGTGGAACTGTATCATCATGTATTTTTAGTATTTTACAAGGTATACAAATATTGAGAGTTCATGATGTAAATGAAGTTAGTCAAGGAATAAAAGTATTTAAAAAATTAAATTATAATTGATGTTAAAAAAATATTTTGGAACAGATGGCATTAGAGGGAAGGTAAACCAAGAAAGAGTAAATGGTGAGATGTTTTTTAAATTTGGTCTGGCTGCAGGTACATATTTTAATAACCAAAAGAAAAGCAAACAAACTGCAATAATTGCAAAAGATACAAGGTTATCTGGTTATACTCTTGAACCAGCTTTAGTGTCTGGTTTAACCTCTGCTGGAATGCATGTATTTACATTTGGTCCGTTGCCCACAAATGGTTTAGCGATGCTAACAAAAAAAATGAGAGCTAACATGGGAATAATGATCACCGCATCCCATAATCCATATGATTACAATGGTTTAAAATTATTTGGGCCTGATGGATTAAAACTATCTGATAAGATAGAAAAAAAAATTGAAAAACTTATTGATTCAAAAGTATCAAAAAATTTATCAAATCCAAAAGTTTTGGGAAGAGTTAAAAGATTAGAAAATGGGTCTGAGAAATACATAGAAATTTTAAAAACAAACTTTCCTAAACAATTTAATTTAAGAGGTTTAAGAATAACAATAGATTGTGCTAATGGAGCTGCTTATAAAGTAGGACCAAAATTGTTAAGATCATTGGGCGCCACAGTCTATGAGATAGGAACTTCTCCCAATGGGTTCAATATTAACAAAAAGTGTGGATCCACTTATCCTAATAAAATTAAGTATTATACCAAAAAAAATAAATCTCATATTGGAATTTCTTTAGACGGCGATGCAGATAGAATAATGATTTGTGATGAGGAGGGTAAAATTGTTGATGGCGATAAAATATTAGCAATGCTTGGCGAGAGGTGGAAAAGAAAAAAAATATTAAAAGGTGGTGTCGTAGGAACTTTAATGTCAAATTTTGGATTACAAAAATATTTTTTACAAAATAAGATAAAATTTTTAAGATCCAAAGTAGGTGATAGATATGTAAAAGAATTAATGCAAAAAAGTAAATTTAATTTAGGTGGAGAACAATCTGGACATATAATACTTGGTAACTTTGCTACAACTGGTGATGGGTTATTAGTTGCATTAGAAATTTTATTTTCAATGAGAAAAGGGAAAAAAGCCAGCGAAATTTTTAAGAACTTCATACCTACTCCACAATTATTAGAAAATGTTGAGGTCAAAGATAAATCAATAATTCATAGTCTAAAATGTAAGAATGCAATTAAAAAAGCAAATAGATTGATAAATGGAGAAGGTAGATTACTTGTGAGAAAATCAGGAACAGAACCTGTGATTAGAATAATGTGTGAGACTGAAAATCAAGCTATATTATCCAAATGTGTAAACATTGTAAAAAAATCATTTAAATAAATTGAAAATTAAATCTAAAATTTTAGTTATTGCTGGCTCAGACTCCTCTGGTGGGGCAGGTATACAAGCGGATATAAAAACAATAACAACACTTGGCTCATATGCTATGACAGCAATTACAGCTATTACTTCTCAAAATACAACCGGTGTAAACTCAATTATTCCGATACACAGTAAAGAAATTTCTAATCAAATTGAATTCACAGCAAAAGACATAAAACCTGATGGTGTTAAAATTGGCATGCTTCATTCAAAGAGTATTATAAACTCAGTAGTAAAATCATTAAAAAAAATACGTGCAAAAAAAATAATATTAGATCCCGTGATGGTTGCAAAAGGTGGAAGAAAATTAATAAATAATCAAGCAATAAAAATCTTAAAGTATAATTTTTTATCTTACGCTGATTTAATAACTCCCAACATACCTGAAGCAGAAGTATTAACTAATTCAAAGATTGAGAGTATTAAAGACGTTATTTTAGCTGGAAATAAGTTGCTCAAATTGGGTGCAAAGAATGTACTTATTAAAGGTGGACATTTAAAATCTAAAAATATTCAAGACGTATTAATTAGTAAAGATGAGTTAGTAATTTTTAGAAATAAGAAAATTAACACTAAAAATAGTCATGGAACTGGGTGTACACTCTCAAGTGCAATAGCTACATATTTTGCATGTGGAAAAACTTTAAAGAAATCTTGTGAAATGGGAATTAAATATGTAAATCATTCAATAAGAACACAACCAAACCTAGGAAAGGGTAACGGTCCTATAAACCATTTAAATAGTATACAAATAAAAAAGATTTTTAGATGAAAAATGTAGTTGTTGTAGGTTCACAATGGGGAGACGAAGGTAAAGGAAAAATAGTAGATTGGCTATCAAGTGAAGCAGATGTGATAGCAAGATTTCAGGGCGGTCATAATGCAGGCCATACACTGGTAATTGATGGTATAGTTTACAAGTTAAGACTTCTACCATCAGGAATAGTAAGAAAAAATAAAATTTCAATAATTGGAAATGGAGTAGTTGTAGATCCCTGGGCTTTATTGGATGAAATTGACGAAATTAAATCAAAAGGAATAGAAGTAAATTCAAAAAATTTAATTTTATCAGAGGCTGCAACTCTTATCTTGCCATTTCATAAAGAAATGGACGAGATTAGAGAAGACTCGGCAGGAAAGTCTAAAATAGGAACAACTAGAAGAGGAATTGGGCCTGCTTATGAGGATAAAATTGGTAGAAGATCTATAAGAGTAATGGATCTTTCCTCAGAAAATAATTTAGATAGAAGACTTGATTCAGTATTACAGCACCATAATTCAATTAGAAAAGGACTTGGAAAACCTGAATTTAAAAAAGATCAATTAAAAATTGATTTACTAAAAATTGCTCCAAAAATACTTCAATTTTCACAACCAGTATGGAAAAGAATTGATCAATTTAAATCTCAAAATAAAAAAATACTATTTGAGGGTGCCCAAGGTGTTCTTCTAGATGTTGATCATGGAACTTATCCATTTGTCACATCATCAAATACAGTTGCTTCATCAGCTGCCACAGGAACAGGCTGTGGAATAAATTCTATTAACTATGTTTTAGGTATTACAAAAGCTTATACAACAAGGGTAGGAGAAGGACCTTTTCCAACTGAGCTCAATGATGAAATAGGTGATATAATCGGAGCTAGAGGAAAGGAGTTTGGAACTGTAACAAGCCGAAAAAGAAGATGTGGCTGGTTTGATGGAGTGCTTGTGAGGCAAACTATAAAAATTTCAGGTATAGATGGAATTGCTCTAACTAAATTAGATGTTTTAGATGAACTTGATGAAATAAAAATGTGTATTGCTTATGAAATTAATGGAAAAAAATATGATTATCTACCAGCCTCAGTCGATGATCAGCTAAAAGCTCAGCCAATATATAAATCTTTTAAGGGTTGGAATTCTTCAACTGTAGGAATAAAAAATTTTGATGAATTACCAGAAAATGCGAAAATTTATATAAAAGATTTAGAAAAGTTTACAGAAACAAAAATTTCTAGTATTTCAACAAGTCCAGAGAGAAATGATACGATCTTAATTCAAGATCCTTTTAAGGTTTAGTTTGCAGGAAGTAAATTTTTTGATTTCGCAGAATTAAGCATATGTTTCTGAAGTTTTTCAAATGCTTTATTCTCTATTTGTCTTATTCTTTCTCTACTTATTTTGTATTTTTTACTTAGTTCGTCTAAAGTAACGGGTTCATCAATTAATCTTCTTGAATATAGGATCTCTTTTTCTCTCTCATTTAATATTTTAATTGAGTCCTGGAGTAGATTTTTCCTTTGATCCATTTCATCACTTTGAGCAATTTTCAATTCATGATCCATTTCATTATCAACTACCCAGTCTTGCCACTCATCTCCATCTTCGCCTATAGGAGCGTTTAGTGATTGTTCTTTACCTGAAAGTCTTCGATTCATAGAGACAACTTCGTCCTCACTTACAGAGAGTCTTTTTGCAATATCTTTAACATGTTCATTTCTCAGATCACCCTCAGATCTTGGTGCTATTTGATTTTTTATTTTTTTTAAATTAAAAAAAAGTTTTTTTTGAGCCGTAGTTGTTCCTATCTTTACTAAACTCCATGATCTCAAAATATATTCTTGAATAGAAGCCTTAATCCACCACATCGCATATGTTGCAAGTCTAAAACCTTTCTCAGGTTCAAATTTTTTAACTGCTTGCATCAATCCTACATTTCCCTCAGATATCATTTCATTAAGTGGTAAACCATAACCTTTGTATCCCATCGCAATTTTTGCAACTAGCCTTAAATGGCTTGTAACTAGTTTTTCTGCTGATTTTATATTTCCGGTTGACTGCCAATTTTTAGCCAACATATATTCTTCTTCGGCGGCAAGCATTGGAAATTTTTTAATCTGAGAAAGGTATGCAGCTAGTCCACCCTCATTGGAAAGTGTAGGTAAATTATAGGTATTATTAGTCATTCGAAGTATTTATTTAATAAATAAAAAAAATTTTACAATGCTTTAATTACTTGATTTTTCTTAGCTTTTTTAAAATTTTTTCCAAATCATCAGGTAATTTAGACGAAAATTCAAGCCATCGATTATGTTTTGGATGATTAAACCCAAGTGTTTTAGCATGTAAAAATTGTCTATTAAGAGCATTTAGGTCCTTTTCGAGTTCAGGATTTATATTCGTAATTTTTTTAAACTTTTTTTTATATTTTTTATCTCCTAGAATATTATTACCTTTGCTAGACAAGTGAACTCTTATCTGATGAGTTCTACCAGTTTCTAATTTACATTCTATAAGACTTAACGTTGGTACATTATCATTCTCAAATATTTCTAAAGTTTTGTAGTTCGTAATAGCTTTTCTACCTTTTTTTAATGAGACCTCCATCATTTGTCTGTTTCTTGAGCTTCTTGTGATAAATGTTTCAATTTTTCCTGTTCGGGGTCTTACTTTACCCCAGACTAAAGTTTGATATATTCTGTTAATAGTATGCTTAGAAAATTGATTAGATAAATTCTCATGAGATAAATTGTTTTTAGCAATCACAATTAAACCAGATGTATCTTTATCTATCCTATGAACAATACCTGGTCTTAATTCATTCCCAATAGTTGAAAGATTATTACCATTATAATTAATTAACGCATTAACAATTGTATTATCATAATTCCCAGGTCCAGGATGCATTGAAATCCCAGCTGATTTGTTTATCACAATTAAATCTTCGTCCTCATGAATTATTTCAAGAGGATATTTAAATGGTGCAAGTGATTCTTTTTTTGGTTCTACAATTTCAAAAAATATTTCATCATTTATTTTTACTTTTCTAGAAGGGTCAGTAACAATTATATTGTTTATTTTTAAGTTATTTTGTAAAATTAAACTTTTTACTCTCGATCTACTTAATTTATTCTTCTGATTTGATAATAATACATCTATTCTTAAATTATTTTCTTTATTTTTAACTTTTATATTTATATTACTTTTCATGTTATTATAATTATACAATATGCGCTTGTAGCTCAACTGGATAGAGCGCCAGATTTCGGCTCTGGAGGTTCAGGGTTCGACTCCTTGCGGGCGCACCATCACTCTCCCATGTTAATTAATGTACCCCTATTTTTTGCAGCATTAAATGAATAATAAAATAAAATTATTGAAAGTGTGAAATATAAAGCATTCCAAATAAAAGCATTATAAATATTTTCAACATCTACTGTTTGATTAATCAGGATGTTTCTAGCTTCCTCAAAGATATAAACTAATGGTAAAATATAAGCTATTTTTTGAAATACTTCTGGAAGAGTTTCTATAGGGTAATAAATACACCCAAATGGTGCAAGTAAAAACATTGTCGACCATGCTATATTCTCAAATGATGGGCCAAATCTAAGTAATCCTGAAGAAACTAGAATTCCTAGTGTAATCCCAAAAATATAAAGACTCAGAAATAGAAAAAACAAAAATATTCCTAATTCCAAAATTGAAATTCCAAATAAAGGGGAAGTTAGTAAGACAGCTGGAACTAAACCAATTAAAGATCTAATTAAAGCTGTTATAACAAGTGAAGTTAAAATTTCTCCAATTTTCATAGGTGTTATAAAAAGATTAGTAAAATTTCTACTCCAAATCTCCTCCAAAAAAAGCATATTAAAACCAATACTTGTTCTGAACAAAAAATCGTAAAGTATTGCACAAGTCAAAATCACGCCAACCGCATTGTTGTAATAAGTTGTATGTGTAGCAAAAAAATTTGAGATGAACCCCCAGAGGGTAATTTGAATAGTAGGCCAGTAAACTAAATCTAAGACTCTAGGAAATGATCTAGTTATAAGATAAAAATGTCTTAAAAATAAACCGTATATTCTAGTTAAACTCACTTTTGCCCCTTGAAAGTTTTAAGAAAACTTCTTCTAAATTTGTTCTTCCGTGTTTGGTAATTAAATCATCAGGTTTACCTTGGTCTATGATCTCTCCATTTTTCATCATTAGCACTGTCTTGCACAATCGTGTGACCTCACTCATATTATGAGAAGCTAAAAGTATTGAGATTTTTTTTTCTTGTTTGTATTCCTCTAAAAAAGTTCTAACAAAATCACCCACTTCTGGGTCTAAAGATGCGGTTGGCTCATCAAGCAAAAGCACTTTTGGTTCATTAATTAATGCTTTTGCTAAACTTACCCTATTTTTTTGACCTGAAGATAATTCACCTGTAATACTATCTAATAAATCTTCTATTCTCAGTTTTTCTGAGAGATATTCAATCCTCTCCTCAATGTTTTTAACTTTATAAAGTTTAGAATAAACATATAGATTTTGCTTTACAGTAAGCTTTTTTGGTAACTCAATATATGGAGATATAAAATTAATCATTTCAAGTATTTCAATTCTATGATTTTCAAGTTTAAGATTATTAATAAATATTTGTCCGCTTGTAGGCTTTAGTAAACCAAGTAACATTCCAATAGTTGTAGTTTTACCAGAGCCATTTGGTCCAAGTAAACCAAGAATTTCATTTTCCTGAACATTAAAGGAAATACCTTTCACAGCCTCCTTTTTTCCATAACTTTTTTTTATATCTTTAACTTCAATTAAATTTTTCATTTCTTTGATGCTCTCAAAAGTCTATCGTTAATTGCCTCTCC
>CACHKZ010000013.1 GCA_902580535.1 uncultured Pelagibacteraceae bacterium
CAATAAATTTATTTGTAAAAACAAAAATAAATAAAATTTATGATTGAATAAATTTCTGATTGAATTTTTTTAAAATTATTATTGCAACCTAATGGGGTAAGAAATTAAAATTTCAAATTTTTCTAAATCTATATCTAGTGATTTTTTAAATTAATCATTTAGATATAGTAATCGATAAAGTTTTGTACGTTGAAGTTGTATACAAAAAAGATTTTTACTTATTATAGGTTGTTATAAAGAATTTATCTTTTTCGTAATTCTCGATACATTTCTTGAGGCGTTCTGTCTTTTAATGATTCCTGTTTTTGCAATTGACATCAATTCTGAATTTAACTTAGGAAGGAAGGCTAAAGCTTCTTTTTTATCCTTTTTATCAATTAATGAGTTCATTTTTTTTAAAGCATTCTTAAAACGACTTTTTCTAGACCTATTAACCGCTGTTTGTCTTTTTATTTTTCTAGTACGTTTAATTGCTGATTTTGTGTTAGCCATTAGCGTGAGTGTATATCTTCAGATAATGATTGGGTCAATACAATAATTATTTATTTTTGACATAAATTACAAAAAAAACTTGATCTATTTGAAATAAATTTTTTGTATATTGTCCCTTTGCAACTATATTTCAAACATTTTTTATTTTCTCTTTGATAAACATTAAAATTTTTTTGAAAAGAACCCTGATTTCCACTTATATTTTTAAAATCTCTTATGCTGGAGCCACCTTTATCTATTGCTTTTTTTAAAACCACTTTTGAAAAATGAGAAATCTTTTGGCAATCATTCAAACTGAGCAAACTTACTTGCTTTGATGGTAAAATCTTACATAAAAATAATATTTCACTAGCATAAATATTACCAATTCCAGAAACAAAATTTTGATCAATTAAAAAATTTTTAATATTTTTTTTTTTATTTTTAAAATAATTAAAAATATAATTTTTATTAAATAATGTGTCAAAAGGCTCTGGCCCATATTTTTTAAAGTTATTATTTATTTGCTCATCACTTTTAAAATAAGAAAAATAACCAAATCTTCTTGGATCATTATAAATTAACTTAAAGTTACCAATTTTCATTTCTACATGATTATGCTTTTTAGGTAACAATGGAGAATGATAAAAACTGGTATTTGTTATAGAATTTTTTTTTCTGGATTTACTAATTAGATGAATGGTTCCTGACATCCCAAGATGTATCATTAAATTAGAGCTATCCTCAAATTTCAGTATTAAGTGTTTTGAAAATCTATCTACTTTATTAATTTTTTTTTTTAATATGTTTTTTTCAAAATTTTTTGGGATCTTAAACCTTAAATTCCTATTTTTTATTAATATGTCTTTAATAATCTTTCCTGTAATACTCTTATTCAAAGATTGTTTTACGATTTCTACTTCTGGTAATTCAGGCATTTCATACTATATTAGTGTTTTAATATAATTTATATGCAACAAAATCTTCAAAATAAAGCAGGTCTCGTCGAAGGCGTATTTAATAAAGTTTACGATAAATATGATTTGATGAATGATTTTATGTCATTTGGAATTCATAGAATTTGGAAAAAAAACCTTATGAATTGGATGAATCCAACTAAAAACACAAAGTATTTAGATGTTGCTTGCGGCACTGGTGATTTAGGAAAATTATTTTTAGACTATACAGATAAGAATGGAGAAATTACATGCTCAGATTCGAACAAGAAAATGATCGAAAAAGGCAAAAAAAGACTAAGAGGGTATAAAAACATAAAATGGGTTGTAGCCGAGGCAGAAAAGTTACCATTCGAAAATGACACTTTTGATTTTTATACAATAAGTTTTGGTTTGCGAAATACAAAAAACTTAGATAATTCTTTATCAGAAGCATATAGAGTTCTTAAACCAGGTGGAAGATATATGTGCTTAGAGTTTTCAAAAATTCAAAATTCTAATTTAGACTTTTTATACAAAAATTACTCAAAATTAATTCCTCACATAGGAAAAGCTGTTGTTGGTGATAAAGAACCTTATGAATATTTGACCAAGAGTATAGAGGAATTTGTTAATCAGGAAGAATTGATTGATTTAATGAGACAAAATAATTTTAAAAATTGTTCGTATAGAAATTTATCTGGTGGAATAGTAGCTATTCATTCTGGTTGGAAAATATAATGTTCAAAAGATTAATTACTTTATTTAAACTTGGAAGAAAACTCGCCAAATCTGATGCTTTGGCAATTGTATCAAAATTTAACAAACCACCTTTATTAGTCACTGTAATATTTAAATTACTTTCTTTTTCTTTTACAAAAAAAGATATGTCATTTGATAATTTAAGTGAAGGAGAGAAATTATCTAATTCTCTAGAGTCAATGGGTACAACATTCATTAAACTAGGCCAGTTCCTAGCAACAAGACCTGATATAATAGGAGATGGATTATCAAAAGAATTAGAAAGTTTACAGGATAAACTTCCACCTTTCTCACAATCAAAAGCAAAAGAAATGATTAGAAATGATTTAGGTGATGAAATTTATAATTCAATAATTAATATTAGTGAACCAGTTGCAGCTGCATCTATTGCTCAAGTGCACAAAGCTCAAATTGACGATAATGGAGTTATTAAAGATGTAGCAATAAAAATATTAAGACCTGATATAAAAAAGATTTTTAATGAAGAGGTAGATGCTTTAATGTTGTTTGCCTATATAATTGAATCGTTAATAAAAAAAACTAAAAGATTAAAGCTAGTTGAAGTAGTTTTTTTATTAAAAGAAATTACCAGCCTTGAGATGGACTTGAGATTTGAAGCCGCTGCAGCTAACGAATATGCAGAAAATACCAAAAATGATTTAGGTTTTGAGGTTCCTAAGATCTATTGGGATTATACAAGCGAAAATATAATGACTCTTGATTGGATTAATGGTGTATCTATAAGAGAAACAGAAGAGTTAGAAAAACGATCAATTGATACAAAAAAAATTGCCACCGATATAATACAACATTTCTTAAGACATGCTGTGAGAGATGGTTTTTTTCATGCAGATATGCATCAAGGAAATATTTTTGTAAATGAGAGTGGTCAAATTGTTCCCATAGATTTTGGTATTATGGGAAGGTTAGATAATGTTAGTAAAAGATTTTTAGCTGAGATCTTATTTGGTTTTATACAAAGAGATTATAAAAAAGTTGCAGAAGTGCACCTCGCAGCAGGATTAGTTCCAAACAACGTACCTGTAAATGATCTTGCTCAGGCATTAAGATCTATTGGTGAGCCAATTTTTGGACACTCTATAAAAAATATTTCTGGTGGTAAGTTGCTAAAACAACTTTTTGATGTTACGGAAAAATTTAATATGCAAACCCAACCTCAGTTGCTTATGTTGCAAAAAACTATGGTAGTAGTTGAAGGAGTTGCGAGAAGATTAAACCCGGAAACAAATATTTGGGAGACATCAAAACCTGTTCTAGAAAAATGGTTAAAAGAAACTAAAGATCCTATAAATTCAATTAATGAGACATTAAAAGACTCTGTGGAAGTATTAAAACGTCTTCCCAATTTACCTGAGGTAATGGATAAGGCAAATCAAGCACTTAATTACCTTGCAAGTGGTCAAATACCTCAGAATTCAAACTCGTATAATGAATTAAACACTAAAAAAGAAGAAATGAAGTCATTTAGAAACCAATCTATTATTGGCTTATTATCTCTTGTAATTTTAACTCTATTGGTATTTTAATTCTCCTCATGAAAAATAAAAAAATACTTCTTATCATATGTGGTGGAATATCTGCTTATAAAAGCTTAGAAGTGATAAGAGGTTTAAAAAAAAGAGATGTAAGTATTAAAACAATACTTACAAAGAGTGGAAAAAACTTTGTAACACCTTTATCTATTTCATCACTTTCGCAAGAAAAAGTATATGAAGACATATTCAATGCAGAAAATGAATCCGAAATGGATCATATTTCACTTTCTAGATGGGCAGATTTAATTTTAATTGTGCCTGCAACAGCAAATACAATCTCAAAATTAAGTTATGGTTTAACTGATGATCTAGCTAGTACAGTTGTTTTAGCATCAGATAAACAAGTATTTTTAGTGCCAGCTATGAATGTCAGAATGTGGGAACACAAATCAACACAAGATAATTTATCAAAATTAAAAAGCTATGGTTATAAGATAATAGGACCTGAAATTGGAGATATGGCTTGTGGAGAATATGGTAAAGGAAAAATGTCAGAACCTTCATATATATTAGGGACTATAGAAAATTATTTCAAAAATATTGAAAAAAATAAAAAATTTAAGGCATTAGTCACAGCTGGGCCTACTAAGGAGTTTATAGATCCAGTAAGATTTATAACAAATAAATCAAGTGGAAAACAGGGCTATGAAATAGCAAAGTCTTTAAGAGATAATGGTTTTGAGACAACACTTATTTCTGGGGAAACAAATTTAGATCCAGTTGAAGGAGTAAAATTTATTTCTGTAAAAACTGCAGAAGAAATGTTTAGGGAAACTCTTAAAAATCTACCAACTGATGTTGCTATTTTTAATGCAGCGGTAGCTGACTTTAAAGTTAAAGAGATTAATAGTGAAAAAATCAAAAAAAGTGAAAATTTAGATCTTAAGTTAGAAAAAAATATTGATATTTTATCAAACATATCAAATCATAATTCACTAAGACCAAAAATTACAATTGGATTTGCAGCTGAGTCTCAAAATCTTGAATTAAATTCAAAGAAAAAATTAGAACAAAAAAATTGTGATTGGATTATTGCAAATGATATTTCTGATAAAACAATAGGTTTTGACTCTGATGATAATGAAGTTTCTATATTTTATAAAAATAAAGAAAGTGAAAAATTATTAAAAAAGAATAAATCTTTAATAGCATCTGAGATAGTGGATAGAGTTATCTCTGAGCTTAATTGAGTAATGGTAAAAGTTTTATTTAAGAGACTTAACCAAAAAGCAAAGCTTCCAAGTTATAAAACTGTTGGGTCCTCAGGTATGGATTTGATGGCATGTATAGATGAACCTATTACAATCAAACCAAATGAATCTAAATTGGTACCAACAGGTATTGCAATTGCAATTCCTGAAGATACAGAGGTTCAAATTAGACCAAGATCAGGCCTTGCTGCAAAATCAAGTATTAGCGTGCTAAATACACCAGGCACAATTGACAGTGATTATAGAGGGGAGCTAAAAATTATTTTATTTAACCATGGTAAAGATGAATTCATTGTAAATGATGAAGATAGAGTTGCTCAAATGGTTTTAATGCCGATTTTAAAAGTAGAAATTGAAGAAACGAAAGAATTACCAGAAACAATTAGAGGGTCTGGAGGATTTGGATCTACTGGTAAATAGTAAATGTTTAGCAACAAAGACCTCGAACGATATTCAAGACAGATTATTTTAAAAAAAGTTGGTATTTTGGGTCAAAAGAAAATCCAAAATACAAAAGTTCTAGTTGTTGGATGTGGCGGCTTAGGAATACCTGTTATTGATTTACTCTGTAGAGCAGGTATTGGTGAAATTGGTATGATGGATCATGATAAAGTGAGTATATCAAATTTACACCGACAAATTATGTTCACTTCTGATGATGTTAGAAAATATAAAATTAATATTTTAAAAAAAAAAATTAATAAAATAAATAAAAAGGTAAAAGTAAAAACTTATAGAGTTAAAGCAGAAGATAATAATTTAGGGAAAATCCTTAAACAATATGATGTAATTGTTGATGGTACAGACAATTTTAAAGCAAAATTTCTTTTAAATAAATTCTCAATAAAATATAAGAAAAAACTTATTATTGGAGCAATAAGTAAGTTTGAGGGGCATATTTTTACATTTGATTTTAGTTTAAAAAAAAGTCCATGTTTAAAATGTTTTTATCAAGGGGAACCATCAGAGGGAGTTTTAGATTGTGAAACAGACGGTATATTAGGACCAACAGCAGTTATTACTGGTAGCCTACAAGCAAATGAAGTTTTGAAATCAATTTTAATTGTTGGGAAAGATTTAAGTTCACATATTTTAATTATAGATTTATTAAATCTTAAATTTAGAAAAGTGTTATTTAAAAAAAGAAAAGGATGTATATGCGAAAATATTTAGTACTTTCATTTCTTTTTCTTTTGCCATTTTCATCGGCAGCTCAAGAAAATAATTATTTTCTCATGTTAAAAAATAAAAAAGTGAATGTAAGATATGGTCCAAGCCTGGATCATCCTGTTAAATATATTTATAGAAAAATTGATTTACCTGTGAAAGTAATTGATAAAAAGGAAAATTTTAGAAGAATAATTGATCATAAAAAAAATAGTGGTTGGATCCATATTTCTCAATTAAGACCTTCTCGCTCATTAATCACTACAAATGAAAAGATACTTTTTAAAAATTCAACAAAATACTCAAAGCCACTCGCTAAATTAGATCGAGGACGTCTGTTAAAAGTAATAAAGTGTGAGGAAAAATGGTGTAACATTAAAACTGGTAACTATTCAGGATGGATTATAAAAGATAATAATATTTGGGGTATAGTTAATTAAAGTCTGCTGAAAGAGCTTTAATATTATCCTCAGAAAATTTTGTTGTATGTGAATATTCCTTATGATCAATACCAACTTCAATAATATTGTTCAGATCTTTAAACTTATTTACTTGATCATCTGAAAAATTGAAATGTATAAATTGTACAGATGAAGCCTTTCCATCATCTGAAGTTCGATCTACATCCATCTCTGGTACAGCATATATTTTTTCATCATTAATTTTTATGAAAATATTTTTTTCTACGCCACCTAATTTTCCAAGAAACTCAGCTCTTATCACTGGATTGTCTATCTCAAACATTAAAGTAGCAACTAGTTCTTTACCATTAGGTATTAGAGGATTATATGCAGCTAATTCATCGGCAACTTGCTCATCACCACCTTTTTCAATGTAAAGCATTTCCTGAACTTGGGCTATCATTGTTTCATAGCACTCAAAATAAAATGTTGCATAGGGTCCTAAGAGAATCCTTCTATTCTTTTTAAATTCAACTAATTCTTTTCTCATTTGCCTTCTAACTTTTGTATAAGCATCTAAAGGCAAAAGATCTTCTTTCGTAATTATTTTTTGTTCTTTTGACATTCTATAATCCATAACTTTTTGAGACTATTTCAATTGGATGCACAGCTTCATCATTTACTATATTTGTGTCTTCAGCTAACTGCTTAATATGTTTTCCAGCCAATGGACAGTCAGATGCCATATATTTATTATTTTTTCGTTTAACAGTGCTTGCGGTAGTTTTGCCCACCTTGTTTGCAATGTCATGAGTTCCTTTCATTATTCCAAAAGTTCCACCATGACCTGCACATCTTTCAACAACATCTAATTTAATATTTGGGATGAGTTTAAGCATGTCTCTTGCTTTATTGCCCATATTTTGAGCTCTTGCATGACAAGCATTATGAACAGTTACTCCACCGTCAATTTCTTTTAGGCCATCAACCAAACCCTCTTTGTTGGCAATATCCATAACATATTCGTCAATATCAAGAGTATTTTGAGAAAGTTTTTTGATTATTCCATCATTTGGCATTAACAAAGGCCATTCAAACTTCAACATTAACCCACAACTAGCTGTTAAAGTTACAACTTTGAAGCCTTTTTCAATATATTTATTTAGTTCTCTTGAAACTAGTTGTGCTTGTTTTGTAACTTGATCTAAATCGGCTTGCTCTAGGTAAGGCATACCACAACAACCCGCATAAGAATGTTCTACCTCTACATTATTATGATGTAAGACTTTTAAAGCAGCCTCGCCAGTTTTTTTCTTATTGAAATTAACAAAACATGTTGAGTAAATTACTACTTTTCTGTCGTTATTTTTTTTTAAAATATTTTTTTTGAATTTCTCAAAATACTTTGAAAATGTTTCTTTGTTGTACCTTGGTAAAATCACTCTTTTATCTATACCAGTAAAAAATTCTAAAACTTTTCTAGCAAATTTATTTTTTACATCAGTAATCCAATTTATTAAAAAGTTAAAAAATATTCCTATTTTTGAATTTCTATCGATCTTAGTTAATTGATTTGCAGTTTTTGATATATCACCATTTTTTCTTTGAGCTGTCCTATATCTCAACATTAAATGAGGGAAATCTAAATCAAATTCATGAGGTGGTACATAAGGACATTTAGTCATGAAACACATATCGCATAGAGTACAAGCATCAACAACTGGTTTAAACTTATCACTTGAAAGATCTGATACTTCACCACCTTCTGTTTCGTCTATAAAATCAAACAGCTTTGGAAAGCTATCACACAAATTAAAACATCTTCTGCATCCATGGCATATATCAAAGACTCTTCTCATCTCCTGATCAATTTTCTCAGGGTTTATAAAATCTGGGTCTCTAAATTTTAATGGATGTCTTGTAGGTGCTTGTGTACTACCTTCTCTGCTCATAAAAATTAATTGTAGTGTTTGTGGACGAGAGGGGTTCGTCCACAAATTTTGTTTAAGAAATACTTTCTAAAGTTTTTTGAAACTTTCCGGCATGAGATTTTTCAGCTTTTGCCAAAGTCTCAAACCAGTCAGCTATTTCATCAAAGCCTTCATCTCTGGCTGTTTTAGCCATTCCTGGGTACATATCTGTGTACTCATGTGTTTCACCTTGAATCGCAGACTCAAGATTTGCTTTTGTTTCACCGATTGGCTTACCAGTTGCTGGATCACCAACTTCTTCAAGATATTCTAAGTGACCATGTGCGTGTCCGGTTTCACCTTCTGCAGTTGATCTGAATACTGCTGCTACATCGTTAAAACCTTCAACATCAGCTTTTTGAGCAAAATAAAGATATCTTCGATTTGCCTGGCTTTCACCAGCAAATGCTTCTTTTAAATTTTCCTCTGTTTTACTACCTTTTAATGACATATTTTCTCCTACTTATAATAATGATTCTAAAGTAGAGTTTATATAGTCGTTATAAAATATTTGTCAACAGTTTAGAATAAATATAATGTATTATTTAAACTATTGATATTATTAATTTATTTTTGAGATTGATTATCACTCACAATTTTAGCGATAACTTCTACAGATTTTATTTTTTTTCCTGGGATTGTTTTTTTTATATTAACTTCATCAACATCATCTTGATGAATATCAATTAATCTATTTTCTTCTTCGTCAAAGAAATGGTGGTGATGAGTTACATTTGTATCGTAATAACTTTGTGAAGCATTTAGTGGAATCTCTTTTAAGTAGCCCTTCTTGATAAATGCATGAACAGTATTGTAAACTGTTGCCAAAGATACCTTGATATTTGCTTGATTTTCAATGATTTTAACCAATTCTTTAATTGTAAAATGAAAGGTTTTATCAGTATCAAATAATACCTCACAAATTTTTATTCTTTGTTTTGTAGGTCGAAGTCCTGATTTTCTCAGTTTATCTATATATTGCTCAGCGTAAGCCATTACTAATTATAATTATTCTAAAGAATATCTATATTATAATGTTGGTAAATCAAGTAATAAGATTACAAATTTATGAAAAAAAATTCCTTTAATTATGACGATTTAATAGGTTGTGCAAATGGTGAGCTTTTTGGCCCTGGTAATGCAAAATTACCATCTCCTCCAATGCTTATGTTTGACAGAATTACTGAAATTGATGAAAATAAGGGTGCTTTTGGCAAAGGATTGATGAAAGCTGAACTTGATATTAAAGATGATTTATGGTTTTTTGATTGTCACTTTAAAGAAGATCCAGTTATGCCAGGATGTTTAGGTCTAGATGCAATGTGGCAGTTAGTTGGGTTTTACTTAGGTTGGCTTGGAAACCCAGGAAGAGGAAGAGCTTTAGGGGTAAGCACAGTGAAATTTACTGGAGAAGTTTTAAAGAATGTGAAAATGGCAACATATATAATTGATATGAAAAGAATATTAATTAAAGGTGAAACAACTGTTGGCTTAGCAAATGGAATTCTTCTGGCGGATGATAAAAAGATTTACTCAGCTGATGGTCTAAAAGTAGGATTATTTAAATAATGAGAAGAGTAGTAATTACAGGTTTAGGGATTGTTTCTTGTTTAGGTAATAATCAGGAAGAAGTTCATCAATCTTTATTAAATTCTAAGTCAGGTATTTCTTTTTCCGAAGAATATAAAGAACACAATTTAAAAAGTCATATCCATGGAAAGCCAAATATAAAACTTGAAGATCACATAGATAGAAAAACAATTAGATTTATGGGCTCAGGATCAGCTTATAATTACATTGCAATGAAAGAAGCAATTGAAGATTCTGGACTAGAAGAAAGTGAAGTAAGTAATTTTAAAACTGGAATTGTTATGGGTTCAGGTGGACCTTCAATAGAAAATGTTATTTTAGCAGCTGATAAAACAAGAGCTAAAACTCCAAAATTGATGGGACCTTTTATAGTTCCAAGAACAATGGCAAGTACTGCGTCCGCAACACTCGCTGTTCCTTTTAAAATTAAAGGTACTAATTATACGATGAGTTCTGCTTGCGCAACAAGTGGTCACTGTATTGGAAATTCAATGGAATTAATTCAAATGGGTAAACAAGATATTGTATTTGCAGGTGGTAGTGAGGAAATACATTGGGCAATGACAGCTATGTTTGATGCGATGACTGCACTTTCCTCAAAATATAATGATACTCCTGAGAAAGCCTCAAGAGCTTACGATAAAACTAGAGATGGTTTTGTAATTGCAGGAGGTGCAGGGGTGCTTGTTCTTGAAGAGTATGAACATGCAAAAGCGAGAGGAGCTAAAATATACGCAGAATTAACTGGTTATGGAGCAACTTCAGATGGATACGATATGGTAGCTCCATCTGGTGAAGGAGCAGTAAGATGTATGCAAATGGCGATGGCAACGTCAAAAAATAAAATAGATTATATTAATACTCATGGAACATCTACTCCAGTTGGAGATATTACAGAATTGAATGCAGTAAAAGATACTTTTGGAAATGAAATTCCTAAAATAAGTTCAACCAAATCTTTGTCAGGTCATCCATTAGGAGCGGCGTCCGTTCACGAAGCTATATATTGTTTAATTATGATGAAAAACAATTTTATTGCTGGATCAGCCAACATCAGTGAAATGGATGAAGAGGCTAAAAAATTTCCAATCGTTGCTAAAACCGAAACAGAGGCAACTTTAAATACAGTTATGTCTAATAGTTTTGGTTTTGGTGGAACAAATGCAACTCTAATTTTTGAGAAAGTTTAATCAATGTCTTTAATGAAGGGAAAAAAAGGACTTATAATGGGTGTTGCAAATGAAAGGTCTATTGCATGGGGCATTTCTCAAAAACTTGCAGAGGCAGGCGCAGAGTTAGCTTTCACATATCTTGGTGATGCACTTAAAAAAAGAGTGGTTCCTTTAGCAGAAAAACTCAATTCAAATGTTACATTTAGTTGTGATGTAGAAAAAAAAGAGGAAGTAGTAAAACTATTTGAAGATATTAAATCCCAATGGGGCGAGATAGACTTTGTTGTCCATGCAATCGCATTTTCAGATAAATCTGAATTATCTGGAGAATATTTAAATACTACTAGAGAAAATTTTCAAAGAAGTATGCTTATTTCATGCTTTTCTTTCACGGAAGTTGCAAGGGAAGCTTCCAAAGTTATGAAAGAGGGTGGTAGTATGATCACTTTAAGTTATGAGGCTAATAAAGCTATACCAAATTATAATGTCATGGGAGTTTGTAAAGCTGCATTGGAATCTAGTGTAAAATATTTAGCGCGTGATTTAGGAGCTAAAGGAATAAGAGTTAATGCAATCAGTGCAGGTCCAATTAAAACTTTAGCAGCATCTGCAATTGGAGATGCTAAATTTTTATATAAATGGAATGCTGATCACTCATTTTTAAAAAGAAATGTAGATAATTTAGATGTTGGAAACTCCGCACTATATCTTCTAAGTGATATGGCAGGTGGTGTGACTGGTGAAATTCACTATGTGGATGCTGGCTATAACAAAGTTGGAATGCCAGATCCAAAAAATATATCTTAAATTCAATTGTTATGCTTATATTAGTTTGGTTTGTAGTTTGTATAATTTTTTTTATAGTTCAGCTAATCCTTGAAGGTTCTGGTCATGCGTTAGAAGTTTTTGCCCTATTGACTGCAATAGCTTTATTCTTAATAAATAAATTAGGAAAAAGAAAAATTAAATAAGATCAACTTATTGTGAGAAGAAATTTTTTAAAAATTGCAGCTACATCTTTATTAGGATTACTAATCTATCCTATAAACTCTTTAGCTAATAACTTAGTTGGATTTAAAAAAAAATTAAAAAAAGATGAAAGTGAATACAATATAATAAATCCTGATCTTACTGAGGAACAGAAAATAATAATGTTTGAGGAAGGCACTGAGCGTGCTGGTACGAGTGAATTAAACTATGAGAAAAGAAAAGGGTCATATCATTGTGCTAACTGTGGTGTGAAATTATTTGAGTCCACTGCTAAATTTGACAGCGGAACTGGTTGGCCCTCATTCACTGAGGCAATACCGGGAGTATTTGTAACAAAAGTTGATTATTCATTCGGTATGAAAAGAACTGAATATAGTTGTGCAAATTGTGGAGCACACCACGGGCACGTATTTAATGATGGGCCAGATGGTGGCAAAAGATATTGTAGTAATGGTCTTTGCTTATTATTTGTCCCAGAAAGTTAATAATTATAATATACCAAAACTAAATAGCCGCTTGCTTAATAGATAATTTTACTTTTCCTCGATCAAATCCAATAACTTTAACTTTAACTTCGTCACCTTCTTTGACCACATCAGTAACTTTAGCAACCCTTTTGTCTGCAAGTTCTGAAATATGAACTAATCCATCTTGTTTTCCTAAGAAATTGACAAATGCTCCAAATTCCATAATTTTCATAACTTTTCCATTATAAATTTTATTTAATTCAGCTTTAGCAGTAATGTCCTTAATCATTTGCATTGCAATATTTCTAGACTCTTCATCAGGTGCAGCAACTGTCACTTCACCCTCGTCATTCACATCAACTTTTGCTCCAGATTTCTCAACTATTTCTCTAATTGTTGCACCACCTTTACCAATTACTGCTGCAATATCTTTTTTATCAACTGTAATTTTTTCCATTTTTGGTGTGTGTTTACTAACATTATCTCTTGATTTAGAAAGTGCTTTATTCATTTCACCTAAGATATGAATTCTTCCATCTTTAGCTTGATTTAAAGCTTGCTCCATTATCTCAAATGTAATTCCGGTTATTTTGATATCCATTTGCAAAGATGTAATTCCATCTTTAGTGCCTGCAACTTTAAAATCCATATCTCCAAGGTGGTCTTCATCACCAAGAATATCTGATAATACTGTGAAATCATCGCCTTCTTTAATTAAACCCATTGCAATTCCAGCGACTGGCTCTTTAATCGGAACACCTGCATCCATAAGGGCAAGTGAAGTACCACATACTGTTGCCATTGAAGATGAGCCATTTGACTCAGTTATTTCTGATACTATTCTAAATGTATATGGAAAACTTTCTTTTGATGGTAGCGACGAATTGATTGCTCTCCATGCTAATTTACCATGTCCAATTTCTCTTCTACCAGTTCCAATTCTACCCGTTTCACCAACTGAAAAAGGAGGGAAGTTATAATGCAACATAAATCTTTCTTTCTGAAGACCATCTAAACTTTCAATTCTTTGTTCATCATCTGATGTACCTAGAGTTGTTGTTACAATCGCTTGCGTTTCACCTCTGGTGAACAATGCTGATCCATGTACTCTGGGTAATATACCTACTTCACACATGATTGGTCTAACATCTGCAAGACCTCTTCCATCAATACGATTTTTATTTTTTAAAATATCAGTTCTTACAATAGATTTTTCTAAACTCTTAAGTTGAGAATTCACATCAAGATCTGTGTAATCCTCATTTTCCTCATAAAGCTTTTTTGCTCTTTCAGTTATTTCTGAAATTTGATTTGATCTGTCTTGTTTATCTCTAGTAGAAAATGCCTTTTTTAAATCTTCAGTAAATTCTTGCTCTAATTTTTTTTTTATTTCTGAGAGATCTTTTTTCTCTACTGTCCACTCTGGCTTTCTACATTCACTAGCAAGCTCCTCTATCATTTTTATAACTGGGATGAACCCTTCATGTCCAAATTTTACAGCATTTAACATTTCTTCCTCTGTTAAGCCGTTTGCCTCTGATTCTACCATTAAAACTGCATCTTTAGTTCCTGCTACCACTAAATCTAACTTTGAATTTTCTAATTGTTTCTTAGATGGGTTAAGAATGTACTTTCCATTAACAAAGCCAACTCTAGATGCACCAACAGGTCCCATGAATGGCATTCCTGAAATAGCCAAAGCAGCTGACGATGCAATTATTGATAAAATATCTGGTTCGTTTTCCTTATCGTAAGATATAACCGTTGGAAGTAATTGTACTTCATTTTTAAATTCATCTGGAAATAATGGTCTAATAGGTCTGTCAATTAACCTTGAAATTAGTGTTTCACTTTCAGTTGGTCTTGCCTCTCTTTTAAAATAACCACCAGGGATTTTTCCAGCTGCATAATATTTCTCTTGATAATTTACAGACAATGGAAAATAATCCATATCAGGATTTACTTTTTTTGCACCGACAACTGTTGCTAAAACAACTGTTTCACCACATTGAGCAATAATTGCACCGTCTGCTTGTCTTGCAATTTTTCCTGTTTCTAAGCTTATTTTCTTTCCACTTATTTCTGTTTCTTTTTTGACTAATTTAAACATTTATTTCCTCAAATTTAACTTCGTTAATACTTCTTTATACGATTCAACATTATTTTTTTTTAAATATCCTAGCAATTTTTTTCTTCTATTAACTGCTCTTAATAAACCAACAGATGAGTGTTTATCTTTTTTATATTGTTTTATATGTTTTGATAGGCTCTCAATTTTTCCAGTTAATTGAGCAATTTGAACCTCTGATGATCCCGTATCTTTGTCATGGTTTTGAAGTTCTTTAACTTTTTCTTTCATTTTTTTCCTTATTTATTTGTTTGTTTTATTAAATATTCAATTTTTTCTGCATAATCAAATGAATCGTCTTTTACAAAAAAAAGTTTTGGTAAAAATTTCATAATTATTTTTTTTGATAAAACTTTTCTTATCATAAATGATGAAATTTTTAATTTTTCAATTATTTCATCTGTATTTTTGCCTCCTAAAGGCATTACAAATATTTTGGCAGTTTTAAGATCTGGAGACATTCTTACTTCTGTAACTGTAATTTCTTTAGTTGACAAATCATGTATTTTTGCCTCATCTCTAATAAACAATGTACCTAAAGCCTGTTTTATCATTTCTCCAACTCTTAATTGCCTTTGTGTAACTGTTTTACCAAAATTTTTCATTTAAATTGTTCTCTCAGTTATAGTTGAGTTATAAACTTCTATAATATCTTTTTTTTTATAGTCAGCGAAATCTTTTAAAGTAATACCACACTCTAAACCAGCAGAAACCTGTTTTGTCTGATTTTTTTCTCTAAATATCGATCCAATTTTTCCATTAAAAATGATTGATCCGTCTCTAATTACTCTAGCACTAGAGTCTTGAGTAATTTCTCCTTCTACTACTTTAGATCCAGCAACTTTACCAACTTTTGATACTTTAAATATTTCCAATATTTCTGCACTACCAATTATTTTTTCTTCAACATCTGGAGTTAGCAAGCCTCCCATTTTTGCTTTAATAAAATCTAATACTTCATAGATAATATTAAATTTAGAGATAAAAATTTTTTCTTGCTCAGCTCTTTTTTTTGCCTCTTTACTTGGTTTAACATTAAAAGCTATGATTACAGCTTTTGAAGCTTTAGCCAAAGTTACATCCGTTTCGGTTACCATTCCTATATCTGAAAGTAATATCTTTGGTTTAACTTCATCATGTTTTATTTGATCTATAGCATTCTTTATTGCCTCTGCTGAACCATGAACATCTGATTTTATTATGATATTAAGTTCCTCAGATGTTTGATTTTGAAAAGCTGAGTCCTGTGTTGCAAAAGTTATTGGCATTTTATTATCTTTAGATTCCTCTATCCTTGCATCACACAAAGATTTTGCCTCTTTTTCCGAAGATAAAACAATGAAGTCATCACCTGATTTTGCTGCTCCATTAATACCTATGATTTCGACTGGCGAAGAAGGCTCAGCCTTTTCAATATTTTTACCTAAATCATTAATTATTGCTCTTACTTTTCCCCATTTAAGTCCACTAACAAAATAATCTCCTCTTTTTAAAGTTCCGGCTGTAATTACAACATTAGCGACTGGTCCTCTTCCAATGTCAATTTTTGATTCTAAAACTATACCTTTTGCATTTGTGTCAAAATCAGTTTTTAGATCTAATAATTCTGCCTGTAAAAGAATAGACTCTACTAATTTATCTAAATTATGATTTGTTTTAGTTGAAATTTCAACCATCAGGGTATCCCCGGATAACTCTTCAGCTATTAACTCAAATTCAAGTAACTGATTCTTAATTTTTTGTGGATCTGCATCAGGTAAATCACATTTATTAATAGCTACAACTATTGGAACTTTAGCTGCTTTTGCATGTTTAATGGACTCTATAGTTTGTGGCTTTACACCATCATCCCCTGCCACAACTAATATAACAATATCTGTTAATTTGGATCCTCTAGCTCTCATCTCGGTGAAAGCTGCATGGCCAGGTGTATCTATAAAAGTAATTTTATTATTTTCATGTCTTATTTGATAAGCTCCAATATGTTGGGTAATTCCACCAAATTCTCCTGAGACTACATTTGCTTTACGCAAAACATCAAGAACTGATGTCTTACCATGGTCTACATGACCCATTACTGTTACAATTGGAGCTCTATTTTTTAAATTTTCAGATTTAACTTCTTTAATCTTCTCAATTATCTCCTCTGCTTTTTTTTCTCTAACAGCATTGTGTCCAAATTCTTTAACCAAATATTCTGCAGTATCTGCATCGATTGTATGATTTATTGTTGCAGTAACACCCATTCCCAATAAGTGTTTAATAATATTACTAGATTGCTCTGCCATTCTATTTGCGAGCTCTCTTATTGTTATAACCTCTGGAACATTTATTTGCCTTTTTACTTGTTTAAAACTATCTCTGCTGTCAGCCTGGTTTAAGTTGCGATTTTCTTTTTGTTTCGCTCTTTTTAATGAAGCAAGACTTCTTCCTTTAATATCAGAATCTTCATCACTTAATGCTCTTGAAATTGTTAATTTTAACTCTCTTCTTTTACCTACAGTTCTAGCTGTTTTATTTTCCTTTGGAACAGTCTCACCTTTTAACCTTCTTGTAGCTCTTTGTTCTGCTAATTTTCTCTTTTCAAAATCTGATGTTGGTTGAGTGGATGGTCTAATAAAATGTTGTGCTTTTTGGGAGATATTTTTTACGTTTCTTGAACTTTC
>CACHKZ010000014.1 GCA_902580535.1 uncultured Pelagibacteraceae bacterium
ATCATTTAATATACCTGCTAAAAAAATAAATCCATATCCAAAATATTCTGGTCTTTTTAAGCTCCAAAAAAAAACTATTATATAACTTATGTTAAAACTTAAATAATTTTCATCATAAATAAAATTATATTTTGAATTTGCAAGAACAGAAATGAATAAAATTAAGACCGGAAAAATTGCTAGAAACTTTGAATAAGTTTTATTTATAATGCTCACTTTTTGAAATAAACCTTTACAAAATTAATTTGGGTAAAATCTGCAAAGTAATCTACTTTAATCAGATTGTTTTCCAAAATAATTTTTCCAATAGGTATGCCTGATGAAATTACTCCATCTGATCCAGACGTATAAACTATACCACCTTCTTTAATATTATTATTTTCTGGCAAATACTCAATTTCGCCTAATTCATTATTTCCAGTACCTGATAAAATTGCACTTACAGAACCAGGTTCAATTATTACAGGAATTTTACTATTTAAATCGCTTATGAGTAATATTCTTGAAGTAAGATAGTTTGAGTCTACTATCTTACCTATAAAGAAAGAGTCACTTCTGACCGCAGCTCCTAATTTTATTCCATGCTTAAAACCTTTATTTATAAGTAAAGATCTTAAATATGGACTTTTCTGGTCTAATAACACTTTAGTTATATAGAATTCATCATTATAAAGATTTTTTTCATTTATTAGTTTTTTTAATCTTTGATTTTCTTCTTTAAAAAAATTATTTTCTAACATTAAGTTTTGTTTTTTTATTTCTGCTTTTTTTAACTTTTCATATTCTTCATACATATTGAAATGATCGATTACTGTGGAATATGTTTTTGAAATAGATTTGAAAGGAGCAGAAGCAACATATGAAGATTTTATGATAATATCTTTGGTAATCATCCTTATCTGACTTACAGGGCCAGATTTAAAGTACTCTAAAGAGAGAATAACTATTGATATTATAATAAGAGTTAATAAAGAAAATTTTTGCCTATTCCCTTTATTTATAAAGACAGAACGAGCAGATATAACGAAATCATCTCTGCCCATTTCTCTAGACATTTTAATTAATACTCAGATAAGACTGATGAAAAAGTTTCCTCTTGGTCTAATGCTTTGCCAGTTCCAATTGCAACACAAGACAAAGGATCATCAGCAACATTTACAGGTAAACCTGTTTCTTTAGAAAATCTTTTATCAATATTGTTTAAAAGAGATCCACCACCTGTCAAAGTTAAACCCATATCTACTAAATCTGCAGATAGTTCTGGTGGAGTATTTTCTAAAGCTTTTTTTATTGCAGATACAATATCTTTTAAAATCGGATTTAATGCCTCAGCAGTATCTTCCTCTGAAATATTCACCTCCTTAGGTGTTCCAGATCTTAAATCTCTTCCTTTGACTGCATATGTATTATTATTTGTTGGTATTGCTGTACCAATATCTTTTTTAATTTTTTCTGCTGTACTATCTCCAATCATTAAATTGTATTCCTCTCTCATATATTCTTTTAAAGAGTTATCCATTGCATCTCCTGCAACTCTCAAAGACTCTGAATATACAACTCCTCCTAAAGATAGGACTGCAATTTCTGTTGTACCTCCACCAATATCAACAACCATTGATCCTGTTGCTTCTGATATTGGAAGACCAGCTCCTACTGCTGCCGCGATTGGTTCCTCGATTAAATTGACTTTACGTGCACCTGCTGCAAGAGCACTATCTTGAATAGCTTTTCTTTCAACTGGCGTTGATCCTGTTGGAACACAAATTAAAATTCTTGGATTGGCTAATGTTTTTTTATGAACTTTTTTAATAAAATGTTTAATCATTTCCTCAGTAACAACAAAGTCTGCAATAACTCCATCTCTTAATGGTCTGATTGCTTGAATATTGCCTGGAGTTCTTCCAAGCATAGTTTTTGCCTCATCTCCAACTGCTAAAACTGATTTTTTTCCCTTATTTTCAACTACCGCAACTACCGATGGCTCATTTAAAACAACTCCTTTACCCTTTAATACTACTAATGTATTTGCTGTGCCAAGATCTATCGCCATATCTTGACTCCATAATTTTTTTAAATTGCCAAACATTGCCATTTTTATATACCTCTCATTTTTTGGTTTTCATAATTTTGATTTTCTAAATTTTGTCCAGGTGCGGTTTTATCTCTTTTTATAATCATTTTATTCAAAGCATTTATATAGGCATTAGCAGAGGCAACTAAGGTATCTGTATCTGCAGCTTGTCCAACAGTAGTTTTTCCATTTTCTTCAATTTTAACACTTACTGTTGCTTGAGCATCTGTTCCCTCTGTAACGGCATGAACTTGGTAAAGTTGTAAATTAACTTCATGAGGGTATAGTTTCTTTATACATTTGAAAATTGCATCTACTGGTCCATCGCCAGTCTCGGATGCTTGCTTAATTTCACCCAAAACATCTAGTGTCATCTCAGCCCTTTGAGGTTCTCCTGTTCCAGCAAATACTTTTAAAGATTTAAGATTAATTGCATTCACTTTATTATCTACAATTAAGCTATCATCAATTAGGGCAATTATATCTTCATCATAAACGTGCTTCTTTTTATCAGCTAAGATTTTAAATTTAGCAAATGCATTATCTACGATATCATCAGTAAGATCAGGATAACCTAAACTAGTTAATTTATCTTTGAACGCATGTCTCCCTGAATGTTTTCCCATTACTAATGAAGTTTGTTGAACTCCAACACTTTCAGGCGTCATGATTTCATAAGTTTGTCTATTTTTTAACATCCCATCTTGATGAATTCCTGCCTCATGAGCAAAAGCATTCTTTCCAACAATAGCCTTATTATATTGAACTGGAAATCCTGTAGCATTCGAAACAATTTTTGATGCTTTGCTTAAAAGTGTGGTTTCAATTCCTGTTTCAAAAGGCATCAAGTCAGGTCTTGTTTTCATAGCCATAACAACTTCTTCAAGTGCTGCGTTACCTGCTCTCTCTCCTAATCCGTTAATTGTACATTCTATTTGTCTTGCGCCAGCTTGCACTCCTGCTAACGAGTTTGCAACTGCTAATCCTAAATCATTATGACAATGTGTTGAAAGAATTGCTTTATCAATATTTGGTACTTTGTTTAATAAAGTTTCAATAATTTTTGTGAATTCTGATGGAATTGTATATCCAACTGTATCTGGAATATTGATAGTTTTAGCCCCACATTTAATTGCTAGTTCAACCGTCTTACACATATAGTCCATATCTGTTCTAGTACCGTCCTCACATGACCATTCCACATCATCAGTAAATTTTCTTGCATAAGTTACATTTTGTTTAATAGCCTCATAAACTTCTTCAGGCGATTTGTTAAGCTTATGCTTCATGTGTAGAGGACTAGTTGAAATAAATGTATGAATTCTAAATCTAGGTGCATGCTTGAGTGCCTCGTAGCATCTATCAATATCTTTTTTTGAATGTCTTGCTAAACCAGCAGGTATCGATTTCTTTAAAATTTTACTTACCTCAGTCACTGCCTCAAAATCACCTGGGGATGCTATTGGAAATCCAGCTTCAATAATATCAATTCCTAGTTCATCAAAAACTCTTGCTATTTGAATTTTCTCTTCTAAACTCATTGATGCACCGGGAGATTGCTCTCCATCTCGCATAGTAGTATCAAAAATATAAACTCTATTTTTATCAGTCATTTTATTAATTTAAGCCTGGGCATCATACATGCTCACGCTCAGATTGCAAAATAAATTGGCTAATTTATGCTAAAAAAACATTAACCAATCTACTTCTTATCGCTATCGACTAATTTCTTTTTAGAAATCCATGGCATCATAGCTCTTAATTCGGCCCCTACTTTTTCAACTGAATGTTCCGCTAACTTAGCTCTTGTTGCAAGGAAATTTTTTTGGCCATTTTTACATTCATCCATCCATTCCTTTGTAAATTTACCAGATTGAATCTCTGCCAAAACTTCCTTCATTCTTTGCTTCGTTTCCTCTTTTTTAATAATTCTTGGACCTGATTGGTATTCTCCATATTCAGCAGTATTTGAAATAGAGTAGTTCATGTTTGCAATTCCTCCTTCATAAATTAAATCTACAATTAATTTTACTTCATGAACTGTTTCAAAATATGCCATTTCGGGTTCATAGCCAGCTTCAACCAAAGTTTCATAACCATTTTTAATCAACTCAACTAATCCACCACACAATACAGTTTGTTCACCAAATAAATCTGTTTCTACCTCATCCTTGAATGTGGTTTCAATAATTCCTGATCTACCTCCTCCAACTGCAGATGCATAAGACATAGCAAGATCTCTTGCTTTTCCAGATCCATCTTGATGAACTGCAAATAAACAGGGTACTCCTCCTCCTTTTTCATACTCACTTCTAACTAAATGTCCTGGTCCTTTAGGAGCTACCATAAAAACATCTAGGTCTTTTCTAGCTTTGATTAAATCATAATGAACATTTAAACCATGTGCAAATGCAATAGATGTTCCTTCTTTAACTCTTTGTTCAATATGATTTTTGTAAATTGCAGCTTGAAGTTCGTCTGGCGTTAATATCATTACTACGTCTGCCCACTCTGCTGCATCAGACAAATTCATAACTTTTAAACCTTTCGACTCTGCTTTTGCAATACTGGATGAACCCTCTCTTAGAGCAACTACTACCTCTTTAACTCCACTATCTCTTAAATTAAGAGCATGAGCATGTCCTTGACTTCCATATCCAAAAATTGCAATTTTTTTATCTTTTATTAAATCTACATCTGTATCTTTTTCATAAAACATTTTCATAGCTATCTCCTTTAATTATTTAAATACATCTGATCCTCTAGTCATGGCAACAGCACCCGTTCTAGAAACACTTACTAAACCAAATTTTGTTAAATTTTTTGACATTTTATCTATTTCTCGTCTCAAAGCTGTAATTTGAATAACTTTTGATTTTTTTGTTTTATCCAATACAACTGGGTTATAATTTTTGCATGCTTTAAATGCTTTTATTAATTTTTCGTTGTTAGCAACAAACTTAAATAAAGCCATTTCTTTAAAAATAACATTTTTATCTTCTCTTTTAAAATCTGCAACCTTATGTACGGGTACTAATTTTTTTAATTGAAGCTTAATTTGGTCAATAACTTGCGGGGTTCCAGTGGTAACAATGGTAATTCTTGAGATATTTTCCTTTTGATCAATCTCAGCTACGGCTAAAGACTCTATATTATAACCTCTTCCGGAAAATAGCCCCACTACTCTAGCTAAAACTCCAGCTTCATTATCTACCCAAACTACTATTATGTGGGTATCATTTTTCTGTTTTTTTCCAGCTATACTATAAGCTGATTTTGAGTTAGCCATCCTAAACTAAAGTTCTTCCTTTTCCTGTAATTTTTTTATCTTTTTGATCTTTGGGACCTAGTAGCATTTGATTATGTGGTTTTCCAGATGGTATCATTGGAAAGCAATTTTCTTGCTTGTCCACAAGACAATCAAATATTACCGGTCTATCAGTATTTAGCATTTCAATAATCTTATCATCTAATTCCTCTGGTGTTTTTGCTCTTATTCCAACACATCCATAAGCTTCAGCCATTTTAACAAAATCTGGTAACGCTGCTGTGTAACTCTCTGAATAATTTTTATCATGTAGTAGCTCTTGCCATTGCCTTACCATTCCCATGTACTCATTATTCAAAATAAATATCTTTATTGGCAGATTATACTGAACTGCAGTAGACATTTCTTGCATAGTCATTAAAACTGAGGCTTCACCAGCAATATCAATGACTAATTTTTTAGGATGTGCTATCTGAACTCCAACCGCAGCTGGCAAACCATATCCCATAGTTCCAAGTCCACCTGATGTCATCCATCTATTTGGTTTATTGAACTTATAATGTTGAGCAGCCCACATTTGATGTTGTCCAACCTCGGTTGTAATATAAGTATCTTTATCTTTGGTAAGTTCATATAATCTTTCAATTGCATATTGGGGTTTAATTGTCTCTTCACTACCAATGTAATCTAGAGAACGTTTAGATCTCCATTTTTGAATTTTTTCCCACCAATTAGATATTTGATGTTTATTAGATTTAGGATAATTCTTTTTTGATTTTTTTAAAGTTTTAAGTGTCGAGGTTAATACTGATTTAATATCTCCTACTATTGGTAAATCGACCTTAACATTTTTGTTTATAGAGGATGGATCAATATCAATATGAACTTTTTTTGATTTAGGTGAGAATTCATCAATCTTACCAGTAATCCTATCATCAAATCTTGCACCAATATTAATCATTAGATCACAACTATACATTGCATTATTAGCTTCGTAAGTCCCGTGCATTCCCAACATCCCTAAAAATTGATTATCATCCGCAGGGAAACAACCGAGGCCTTGCAAAGTTGAAGTTATAGGAAAACCAGTTGCATATACAAGTTCTCTTAAAAGCTCACTTGCTTTTGGTCCTGAATTAATTACTCCACCACCTGTATAGAAAATTGGCTTTTTTGCCTTGCTAATTAATTCAATTAAATCATCAATATTTTTTTGAGAAAAATTATCATGAGATTTACCATTCAGTTTCCTAACTTTTTGATAATTTTTATATTTTGTCTTTTGAAATTGTATATCCTTCGGAATATCAACTAGTACAGGCCCTGGTCTTCCAGTAGTTGCTACTTCAAAAGCTTTATGCATTATCTCTGCTAGATCATTAACATCTTTAACTAACCAATTATGTTTAGTACAAGGTCTAGTAATTCCTGTTGTATCACACTCTTGAAATGCATCAGTCCCAATCAAGTGAGTTGGCACTTGTCCTGTAATACAAACTAATGGCACTGAATCCATGTAAGCATCTGTTAGAGCAGTAACTGCATTAGTGGCACCCGGTCCAGATGTTACTAATAATACTCCAGGCTTTCCTGATGATCTTGCGTAACCTTCGGCTGCATGTCCGGCACCTTGCTCATGCCTTACTAAAATATGTTTTACGGAATTAAAATTTTTTAATTCATCATAAATTGGAAGTACCGCTCCTCCTGGATACCCAAAAATATGACTAACGTTTTGATCTTCCAAACATTTAAATACAATCTCAGCTCCTGAATATAATTTTGACATTCAGACAATCTAGCTGAAGTTGTACTCATTGGTCAAGTTATTGTAGAGATAAATTAAAATTTTTTTATAAATTTTAGGAGCTCCTGTGGATCAAATTTTTGCCAATCACTCATCTGACCTCTAGACCAAGTTCTCTGTCTTTTAGCGTATTGTCTTGTTTTTATTACAATATTTTGTTTCATTTCTTTCAATGAAGTTTTTTTATCAATAAAATCTTTTATCTCTTTAATCCCAATAACTTTATTAAGATTATTATCATTCTTTAAATTCAGCTTTTCAAAGTTTTTGACCTCTTGGACAGCCCCGTCTTTTATCATCTGATCTACTCTCTTTGAAATTTTATTTATCAATTCATCTTTGGGATAATCAATATAAATTGAGAAAAATTCATCTTTTTTAAATTGTGATTTTGTTTTTTTATACCATTCAAAAACTGACTTTTTTGTAAAATAGATAACTTCATAAGCTCTTATTGATCTTTGAGCATCTGTCTGGTCTATATTATTTTTTACAAATTTATCTATTTTTAAAAGTTTTAAATAAAATTTCTTTTGACCCATTTGTTTTTGCATTGTTCTTATTTGATTTCTAATAGTATTAGGAATTTTCGGAATCTTAACCAATCCATCTGTCAAAGCTTTAAAATAAAGACCAGTACCTCCAACCAAAATTGGTGTTTTGTTTTTATTTCTAATTTCTTTTATTTTTTTTTTAACTAATATTAACCATTGTCCAGTAGAGAATCCGTTTTTAACACTTTGAAAACCATATAAATGATGTTTGATTTTATCAATATTTTCTTTAATGGGTCTGGCTGTTAATATTTTTAATTCTTTGTAAACTTGCATACTATCTGCATTAATTATTTCCCCATTAATTTTTTTTGCAAATTGAATAGCTAATTTAGATTTTCCTGATGCAGTTGGTCCAGATATTAGTATTATTTTGGACTTAAGGTCCATTTGATTATTTAAGCTTAACGCCTACGTATGTTCTCTGATTTTGATTATTATATATTGCAATTAATAAATTTTTTTCATCACTTCTTAGTTTCAACTTAACTACATTATCAAGATCACCAATGGTATTAATTTTTTTTCTATTCGCCTCTACAATTATATTATCTACTTGTAGGTAATTTATTGGACTTTCTTTATCTATTTTTGTTATCACTACACCACTCGTTCCTCTTGGCAGGTTTCTTAACTCAATATCATCTTTATTCAACAAACGAACATCTATTTTTAAACCATCGATTCTGGATACTTTAGGTTTTTCTATAACGGGTTTTTGTGCTTTAAAATCATCAGATGTTTCTAACCTTCCAAGAATTATTTCTTTAGTTATTTCTCTTTTATTTCTCCAGACTTTAACCAGAACTTTTTTTCCAACATCTGTCTCGGCTACAATCTTTGGTAATTCTTTCATTTCATTTATAGGTTTGCCATCGAACTCTAAAATTATATCACCTGGCTTGATACCACCTTTGTCTGAGGGACTATCTTCTGCAACACTTGCAACTAGTGCCCCTCTTGGTTTATCTAAATTTTCTGCATCAGCAATTCCTTGATCGACAACTTGAATTCTAACTCCAAGCCAACCTCTTTTAGTTTCTCCAAATTCTATAAGTTGTCTAATTACTTTCTGTGCACTATTTGAAGGAATTGCAAAACCAATACCTATTGAACCTGATTGACCTAAAATAGCTGTATTTATTCCAATAACGTCACCTGCCATGTTGAATAGTGGGCCTCCAGAATTTCCTTGATTTATTGAGGCATCGGTTTGAATGTAATCTTCATATCTTGATAAACCTATGCTTCTATTTCTTGCGGATATAATTCCTGCAGTAACTGTGCCGCCAAGACCAAAAGGATTCCCTATTGCTATTACCCAATCACCTATTCTTGCCTTATCTGAATTGCCAAAATTTACTGGTTTAAATTTCTCATCGGACTCTATTTTTAAAACTGCTAGATCCATTCCGGCATCAGCACCAAGAACTTTTGCTTTATAATCTTTATCACCATTTACTCTAACTACTATATCTTGTGCACCTTGAATAACGTGGTTATTTGTAATCACTATACCTTCTTCATCAATAATAAAACCAGACCCTAATGCACTTGTCTGTCTTTGTTGTGGTGTACCAAACATATCTTCAAAAGGAGACCCAGGAGGAAATTCAAAAGGAAGGGGGTTTGATCTTGTAGTAACTGTTGTTGTTGTTGATATATTTACAACCGATGGCATCAATCTTTCTGCAAGATCTGCAAAAGATGATGGGATTGAGTTTGCAAATGAGATAGAAAAATAATTAATTGAAATTAAAAAAACAGCAAAAATTTTTACTATACTTTTCATACTTTTAAATAACGAATTATTGCAAAACCAATTATAGCAAAAATTAAACCACCTATTCTTAATTGTCTTTCTGCAATTAAATCTAATTTTTTTAACATATTTTTCATTTTTGATGGAAATAAGGCATACAAAACACCTTCAATAAATAAGAAAAGACCAAAAGCTATGATCAATTCTCTCATTTTAGATTATTTCTACTTTAATTTTCTTTATTTCCAAAAAATTTAAAAAACTCACTATCAGGAGATAAAATCATAGAAGTTTCTCCACCGATTAGAGCTTTTTGGTAAGCTTGCATCGCTCTATAAAATCCAAAAAACTCAGGGTCTTGTCCAAATGCGTCTGCAAAAATTTTATTCTTAAGACCGTCTCCTTCCCCTTTCATTATCTCAGATTTTTTTTGAGCATCAGCAAGAATAACTGTAACTTCTTTGTCTGCTGTAGATGTAATTGTTACAGCCATTTCAGCTCCTTTTGCTCTAAATTCTTTTGCTTCTCTTTCCCTTTCAGTTTGCATTCTTCTAAAAATTGCATCACTGTTAGCTTGAGGTAAATCTGCTCTTTTAATTCTCACATCAACAATGTTTATTCCAAAATTTTCCGCCTCATTATTTACGCCTTGTTGAATTAAAGCCATCTGTTTGGATCTGTCCTCAGATAGTAACGTTTGTAACTTTTGTTGACCTAATACGTTTCTTATTCTTGAGTTTATAATCGTTGCTAATCTTGATCTGGCAACTCTTTCATTGCCTACTGAGATATAAAACTTTAGTGGATCAACGATTTGAAATCGAGCAAAAGCATCAACTATTAATCTTTTCTGGTCAGACGCAATTACCTCTTCTGGAGGAGTATCTAAATTTAAAACTCTTTTATCTAAAAAAACTACATTTTGGATAAATGGAATTTTAAAATTAAGACCAGGTTTCAATATTATTCTTTTTGGATCTCCAAATTGAAGTACAATTGCCTGATTTACCTCTTTTACAATGAATATTGAAAAAAATAGCGTTGCTGCTATTAAAATAATTATTGGTAATATAAATTTTCCAGCTTTCATTAGTTTGTCCCTGATTTTAATTCTTGTAATGGAAGATAAGGAACTACACCAGATCCAGAGTCTTTGTCTATTATGATTTTATTGATATCTGCAAGCACTTGTTCCATAGTTTCTAAATACATTCTCTCTTGAGTCACATCTTTTGCTTTTGCGTATTCTGCATAAATAGATAAAAATCTACTTGCTTCACCTTCTGCTTTTGCAACAACTTCTTTTTTATAAGCTTCTGCGGCTTGTAAAATTTTTGCAGCTTCTCCTCGTGCTCTTGGTATTACATCATTAGCATAAGCCTCAGCTTCGTTTTTAGATCTTTCCATATCAGCTCTAGCAGCCTGGACATCTCTAAATGCATCTATTACCTGATCAGGTGGGTCAGCTTTCTGAGTTTGAACTTGGGTAATTTGAACTCCACTTTCATATTCATCAAGTATACCTTGTATAATATCTTGTGTATCTCTTTCTATAACTGCTCTACCCTCCGTAAGAATTGGTTGAATATCTGATCTTGCTATTACTTCTCTCATCGCAGTTTCGGCTGCAGCTTTAACCGTTCCCTCTGGGTCCTGAATTTTGAATAAAAAGTTACCCGCATCTTTAATTACCCAAAATACTGAAAAATCAATATTAACGATATTTTCATCACCAGTTAACATTAAACTTTCTTCTGGCACATCTGCAACTCCACCACCCTGTCCAAATCCACTGTCTCTCTCTGATCTGAAACCAATATCCATTCTGTTTACTTTTGTTACTTTAGGCGTCAGCACACTTTCAATCGGAAATGGCAAATGATAATTTAATCCTGGTTGAGTAGTGTTAACAAATTTACCAAATCTTAAGACCACCCCTTGCTCATCAGGTAATACTCTATACAAACCACTTAATGCCCAAATAACAACTAATATAATTAATCCAAGTATGATAGGTTTTTTCCCACCTGCTCCACCTCCACTAAACTTATTAATTGTATCTTGTAATTTTTTAATTGCCTCATCCAAGTTAGGGGGAGTAGGACCTCTTCTAAAACCTCCTCCATTTCCACCACTTCCACCACTTCCTGGCGGAGTACCCCATGGGCTTTGATTTTTATAAATCGTCATTATGACATTCTATATAGTGTCTTTATGGTCAAAAACAAGGTAAGTGTATTTTTATGAACGATAAAAAAGTAGGTCTTAGTGACACAATGAAGGCAAAAACAGAGCCAAAAACCTTCAAAAGAAACCCTATTCCAGGTACAAAATTTACAATTGCTATTTCAAGCGCAAAAGGTGGTGTTGGAAAGTCAACTTTTGCGACGAATTTAGCTTTGGCACTTAAAAAAGTTGGATGTAAAGTTGGAATTTTAGATGCTGACATATATGGACCATCATTACCTAAATTATTTTCAATCAATGAAAAGCCTGATAGCGATGGACAGATTTTAAAACCAGTCATAAAGTATGATATTCAGTGCATGTCCATTGGTTTCCTAACTGATGAACAAACTCCAATGATATGGCGAGGACCTATGGTTACTAGTGCTATTAAAACTTTCACACAAAAAGTTGGATGGAAAAACTTAGACTTTATAATTGTAGATATGCCTCCTGGCACAGGTGATACTCAATTAACTTTTGCACAAGAAATTAATGTTGATGGTGCAATTATTATATCAACTCCTCAAGAAATAGCCCTTCAGGATGTTAAAAGAGGAATAAGAATGTTTGATAAACTAAAAGTAAATATTATTGGCCTTGTTGATAATATGAGTCATTTCGTTGGAGATGATGGTAAAAGATATACAATTTTTGGTGAAAATGGAGTTGAGAGAACTGCTAAAGAATTTGAGAAAAAATTTTTAGGTCAAATTCCCATTAATGGTGATGTTGGAAAGTATGGGGATATGGGAATTCCGATTGTTGAAAAAGATCCAGATCATGAAATAACAAAAATTTTTTTAGATTTTGCTGATAAAATTAAACAATCTTATCTTTAATTTCAAAAGCTTCCATAAGTTCATTCCACTCTCTTTTAGAAAGTCCAGACTCATCTAAATTAACTTTCTCGCCTTTTAATAATTTCTTAATAATAGTTTTTCCTTTAGCGGAAACTTCTGTTCCACCAACTCTGTAATCCATAAAAGCATCATAAGTTATAGGAACCCATTTTTTTAATGTATCTAACATTATATCTGCATAAACTCTAATTTCATATTGTGCATGACTATCTGCACGAAGTCTCAAGAAATTCATTAAATTTAACAAATCAGTTTTCCAATACCACTGCGTATAAGTATTCAAAGTTAAATTCATTCTTGCTAGCTCTCTAGCTAGACCTTTTTTGTTTTCATCAATCATTGTACCATCAAATTTTTCATTAAGCATTGTTTCATAATTATTATAAGTTCTTTCTGCATCATTTTTTAGAAGTTCTAAAACTTCTTTAGCTTGATCACCTTCAATTATATTACCTCTACCTTGTCTATTAGAAACTGACTGAGCTGCTAAATTTTTTGGTTCAGGCAAATAAAATTCTTTATCTAAAATTGAATACCTTGCTGAATATTCATTTACATTAGCAGTTCTATGTCTTATCCATTGTCTAGCTATAAATATTGGAAGTTTTACATGGTACTTAATTTCGCACATCTCGAAGGGCGTACTGTGCCAATGGCGCATGAGATACTTTATTAAACCACCGTCTGTAGAAACTTTCTTTGTACCTTTTCCATAAGACACTCTTGCGGATTGAACTATAGAGGTGTCGTCACCCATGTAATCAATTACTCTTACAAATCCGTGATCTAATGCTGGAATAGCTTCATACAAAATTTTTTCCAATTCAGGGGCTGTTACTCTTTTAGTTTTATATTCTTGAGATTGCTGCTCTTTTATGTTCTTTAATTGATCTTCAGTTAGTTTCATTATTTTAAAATATTTTAGTGATTTATCTATTTATTTAACTTAAATTTTAAAAATTAATATTATTTATTTATAAATATTAATATTCAACTCTGTATAGAAAAATGAGTAAAAATTTAGGAAATGCAACATCTGCTAGCCAAATATCGATAGGCGAAAATGTTGATGAAAAAAAAATAATTTCCTTCGTATTTTCAATCTTGGAACTTTTTAAAGAGTACGCAATAAATAAAAATGATCCTTACGCTCAAGATATAATAAAAAATTTAGAAAAAAATAAATCGTTAGGTTTTCCTTTAAATAAGCATATTGAATTATATATTTCCAAGCATTTAGAAGATCCTATAAAAATAATAAAATATATTTTATTTAGATATAAGTTTTATATAACTGGAACAAAAAAAATTAATTTAGGATTCCCTCCTTATATATTAATAGAACTTGTTTCATCCTGTAACTTAAAATGTCCTTTCTGTTTTCAAACAGACAAATCATTCACTAGAAAACCATATATGGGTGTAATTGATATAGAATTTTTTAAAAATATTATAGATCAAGCAGATAATCTTGGCGTAGGAGCAATTACTCTGGGAAGTAGAGGAGAACCAACAATGCATAAAAAATTCTCCGAAATGTTAAATTTTATTTCTACTAAAAAAAACATAATGGAAGTTAAATTAAATACTAATGGATCATATCTAACAGAAGAGATGTGTCACTCAATTTTAAAAAATAATTTAACTCAAGTTGTTATATCGTCAGACCATTATATTAAAAAAGATTATGAAAGATTAAGATTAGGAAGTAATTTTGAAAAAATTGTAGCAAATATTGATATGCTGTTTAATATAAGATCTAAAAATTATCCAAACTCGATAACTGAAATTAGAGTGTCAGGTGTAGATAATGATAAAAATCTAGATAGAGAAAAATTCAAAAACTTTTGGATTAAAAGATGTGATCATGTTAGTGCTACTTTTCCATTGGAAAGATGGGATACTTATAATAATAAACCTCATCCTGAAATAAATGATCCTTGTGAAAATTTATGGGATAGAATGTATATTTGGTTCGATGGAAAGGTAAATCCATGTGACGCTGACTATAAAAGTTTATTAAGTTACGGAAATGCAAAAGATAAAACTATTAAAGAACTTTGGAATAATAAATTTATAAAAAAAAATCGAGAAATTCATTTGTCAAATAAGAGATGTGATATCAATCCTTGTGACAGATGTGGGGCGACATATGTATGAAAATTGGAATAATTGGTAATGGTGTTCATTCGAAAAGAATTCAGAAAATTTTAAAAAATAAAAAACTAAGTTTTTTTATTTATAAACCTGCGAGACCTAAATACTTTAAAAAGGAAGATTATATCCAACTTTTAAAATGTAATGTAATATTTATTTTAACACCTAATAATTCACATTTAAGATATATTAAAGAACTTTACAAAAATAGATACATTTTTTGTGAGAAACCACCTGTTAATAACAAAAAAGACCTTTTTGAATTACAAAGTATAAAGTCAAGAAAAATTTATTTTAATTATAACTTTAGATTCACTAAATTAGCTGAATTATTACAATTAAGAAAAAAATTTAATTTGGGTAGGCTTATTTATGCAAATATTATTAGTTCACATGCATTAGCACAAAAAAAAATTTATAAATATAATTGGAGATCAAATAAAAAATATAGTCCAATGGGAGTTTTTGAAATTGTATCGATTCACTATGTTGATATGATCAATTATTTATTCAATGTATTAAAAATTAATAAACCTAAACTTTCAAATTTATCTAAAGTAGGAAACAGTTATGATACTTCACATGTAGAATTAAAATTAAGAGATAAAAGTAATGTCAATATATTTACAACTTATAATTCAGCTTACTTAAGAAGTATTTTTTTTTTATTTGATAACGGTATTATTAGTCAAAGCAAAAATAGTATTGAAGTTAGAGGACCTTCTTTAAATATAGATAAAAATGGATTTATAAAAGAACCTAAAATAATTAAAAAATATAAACTAAATGATAATAAGGATTATGAGGAATCTCTTAAAAAAAGTGTAGCTTATTTTTTAAAGCATGCAAAAAATAAAGAGAGTTTTAGCAAGAAAAACTGGAGTTGCTCAATTAGAAGTAATTCATTAATAGTATAATTGAAATATACATATCTAAAAATTTTGTTATAAATAAGCGTTGGATTTCCAACTATAACGATAAACGAATTTCGTAATAACCATTACGGACGTGGGGGCAGTACCCACCACCTCCACCATACATAACTTATGGGGGTGAATTAGGATCGACGGGTGACTAAAAGTTATTCTTTCGTTCGGTATTGTACCGCCGTAATGGACTAATTTATAAATGCTAACGAAAGTTACGCACTTGCAGCTTAATTAGTTTACTAATTGAGTGACGGGGTTTGGGGCACCTGGCAACAGAACGCCCCCTAAATTATAAAAATAAAATGTTAAATAGTAAAAAAAAATTACATGAAATAACATACGAATTTCAATTTAGAAACGCCGTAAAAAAATTACCTCTAGGGCAAATCAAATATCACTTCAGAAATTATAAAAAATATTTCAATGAGAATTTGTCAAAAGTAAATGAAAAGTATTTCTTAGAAACTGGAGCAGGTTCAGGTATTCACACAACAATACTTTCATTTTTAGTAGGAAAAAGAAATATCATTCACAGTATGGATTTATTAGAATCAAACATAAAGAAAATTAATAAGTTTAAAAAAATCTATAAATTAAAAAATATTTCAGCTTACCAGCATAATTTTCTTAATAAAATTAAAACGAATATAATATATGATTTTGCATGTTGCCATAACTGGGTACAACATACAGCTTTACCAGAAAAATGTTTAAAAAACATTTTTGATAAAATTAAAATTGGAGGAAAGTTCTACATAAGTACATATCATGAAAATTTTTTTCGATTTACAATTGCTTTTATTGCTAGACAGATAATAAAAAGTAATAAAAGAAAGATGATTAATTATTTGATCAAAAATAAAAACTTAATTTTTAAAAGGGATTTAAGTTATTATAACAATAGAAATGACATACATTTTGAGAATTTAACTGATGATTTTACAACGCCATACATGTTTCTTACTAATTATAATAGATTGAAAAAATTTATTGAAGAACATGGGTTTAAATCGTTAACAAAAAATCCAAAAATTGATAAAATAAAATTTAGAGATAATCATCATCTCAAGATTGGATTTGTAAAAATCAAAAATAAAAGAAAGAAAAATATCAAAAAATGTTTTGTTGATATTGATAACAATTATCCAATTATGAAATCAAATGAAT
>CACHKZ010000015.1 GCA_902580535.1 uncultured Pelagibacteraceae bacterium
TGTTGATAGTGGTATTTTCACAGTTTTATATCAAAATAAAAAAGGTGGTCTTCAAGTTCAAAACCGGAAAACAAAAAAATGGCATGATGTTCCTTTCAATAAAAATGCCTTGGTAGTGAATACAGGTAGAGCGCTAGAATATTTAAGCAAAGGTAAGTTTAAAGCAACAAATCATAGGGTATTGTGGAATAAGCAAAAAAGGCTCTCTGTTCCTTTCTTTTTTGAGCCTTCTTATGACTTTAAAATGAATCTTTCCTTTTTAAATAAGCGAAGATTTAGTAACGATGGCATCAGATATGATAAATTTCTAAATAAGTCATTAAAAAAATTCGTTGAATATCAAAGATAAGAATAATAATATTGTCGTATAAAGCGATACATAACTCGTCGTAAAATCTTATACGAAAGTGGGATCGGTCGTCTTTAAATTAATTTTTAAAGGAGGCTTTAATGAAGTTTGGTTATTTTTGTAATACCACAAATTGGACTCACAAACCATATCACCAACTATTAGATGAGACTAAAGAAATCACAGAATTTTGTGATCAAAATAATTGGAATTCAATATGGTTTACAGAACATCATTTTAATCATGAGGGAATGGAGTCGTGTACTAATCCCTTAATGTTAGGAGCAGATGCTGCAGCAAGAACAAAAAATATAAGAATAGGACAAGCTGCAAATGTAATTACTTTTCATAACCCAATAAGATTGGCAGAAGATATCGCTACACTTGATCAACTTTCTAAAGGAAGAGTAGAAGTTGGCGTTGCCAGAGGAGTTTATGGTCGAGAAGCAATAAATCTAAATAAAGAAGCAGATTTAAAAGATCAGGCAAAAAACTTTAGATTGTTTGCAGAGACATTAGAAATTTTAAAAAAAGCTTGGTCAGAAAAATTTTTTAATCACAAAGGAGAATTTTATACTTATCCGTCACCTAACTATGTGTGGCAACACGATATGAGTCCACCTAGTGAAGAGTTTATGAATATGGAAGATAGCACTATGAAAAAAATTAGTGTTCTGCCTAAGCCATACCAAAATCCACATCCTCCAATACATCAAGTTGTTGATGGTATAAGATCTATTGAGTGGGCTGCAGAAAATAATATTAACGTAATTATGTGGATACCTACTGTAAAAGCACTCAAAATAAGATTTGAAGCATACAAAAATAAAAGATCAGAAGTTACAAAAAAAAATGTTCCTTTGGGAGAAGGAGTAACTCTTGTTAGAGATATGTTTGTTGCAGATACAATGGAAGAAGCCAAAGAGAAAGCTGGTGAACACATGGTAAATTATATGAGATGGGTCTGTCATTGGAGAGGTCTAGGAAATCATATGGATCCGGGTGAAGAACTTCCACAAACAGAAGGGAAATTAGATCTTCTTAACTATGAGTTTTTACACAAGAGAAATATGTTATTTGGTACTCCTGAATACGTAACAGATAAGATAAAAGAACTTCAATCAGAGCTAAATCTTCAAAATCTTCAAGTATGGTCTAACTTTCCGGGTGTTAAACATGAAGATTGTATGAAAAGTATTAAATTATTCACTGAAAAAGTAATGCCTAACTTTAAAGATGATCTAGATACTGAAGTTAAAAAAGTATCGTGATTAAGTCCAAGAATACCTTGACCGGTGGTCAAGCGGCAGTGAAATCCCTAAAAAAGGAAAAAGTTAAACACGTCTTTGGTTTAATTGGTTCTGCTACAATGGAAATGTTTGATGCGTTGTATCATGAAAAAAAAATTAAATTTATAGGTGTAAGAGATGAAAGAACAGGAACACACATGGCCGATGGCTATGCAAGAGCTTCCAATCAACCAGGAGTAATTATTGCAGGACAAAACGGTCCAGGAGCTACTAATCTAGTTACAGGAATTGCTCAAGCAAAAGCAGCATTTTCGCCTGTTGTATCTATTGCCGGTTTATATTCTACCAAGGATAAAATGGAAGATGCATTTCAAGGACTTGATCAACAGTCACTATTTAATCCAATAACCAAAAAGACTTGGACTGTAAAAAAGGCAAGTCATATTCCAAAAGCTTTCAGTGATGCATTCAATCTTGCAATGTCACCAAGGAGAGGTCCAGTTTGTATAAACTTACCAAGAAACGTACTTTCAGATACATCAAAATTTAAAATCAATGAGAATAAAAAGTCTTTTAAAAGTGAAAGTAATTTAAAAAGCAAAAAAGATTTAATTCAGAAAACAACAAAGCTTATTCTTAATTCCAAGAAAACTGTAATTATTGCTGGTGGAGGTATAAAATATAATTCAAAATTTAAATCTGTAACTGATCTTGCTGAATTTTTAAACGTTCCAATAGTAACAGCTGCTGGACACGGAGATGCGATACCATTTAGTCACAAACTAAATGCTGGACAAATGGGGCCAAGAGGCAATTTAGTTGCTTCAAGACTGGTTAAAGAAGCTGAACTTATTATTGCATTAGGAACAAGACTTGGTTTTAATTCTACTTTCTATTCTTACGATAATATAAACAAGAAAGCTAAAATTATTCAAGTTGAACTAGAAAAAAAAATGTTAGGAAGATATTTTCCTATTAGTATTGGTATTCATGGCGATGCTGCAAATGTGGCAAATCAAATATTGAACGATTTAAAAAAACAAAAAAAAATTTTAAGTTATAAAGAATGGACAAATAATTTTTTATTAGAAAGATCAAAGTTTTTAATAAATAGGGATAATATTAAATCTAAAAATTATCCAATACAACCAAATGGACTATTTAAAGAGTTAAGAAAAGTTCTTCCTAAAAATTCAGCTATTACACTTGATGCTGGCACACTTTGCCTTCAAGCTACTGATGCTTTAGAGTATTACAATCCTCCTTCTCTTTTTACTCCTTTAGATTTTGGATTAGTAGGTTTTTCATTTGCTTGTGGTTTAGGCATTAAGGTTGCGAAACCTAATAAAACTGTAGTTAGTTTAATGGGCGATGGTGGATTTGGCATGACTATTTCAGAATTAAGCACTGCCGTAGAGCATGGAATAAATACAATTACAATAGTTATGAATAATAAAAGTTGGGGTGCCGAAAAGGCTTACCAAAAAGATTTTTATGGTGAAAGATATTTAGGCGCAGATATTCAAAGTCCTCCTTTTGATGAAGTTGCTAAACTTTACGGTGCAAAAGGAATTAAAGTAAAAAAATTATCAGAGGTAAATCAAGCAGTTAAAAGTGCACTTAAAGCAAACAAACCAGTTGTTATAGATGTTGATGTAGATCCAAAAGCATTATACAGTTTTAGAAGAGATAGCTTTACACATCGAATTAAAAAATGAAATTAGAATTAAGAAAATTTAATAAATTTGTAGATAAAACTTTTATTGAGGGTGGAAAAGAAGCTAAAGACCCAGTTTTAATGGTTTCTGTAGCAGCAGTTTTCAAAAATCCTTGGGACGGGAAAGGTTTTGTAGAAGATTTAAAACCCATAATTTTAGATCTAGCTCCAAAACTTGGAGATTTACTTGTCCCAGAATTAATTAAAGAAATAGGTTCTCCTGATAAAATATTAGCTTATGGAAAAGCAGGTGTAGTTGGATTAAATGGAGAAATTGAGCATGCATCTGCTTTCATTCACACGTTGAGATTTGGTAATAAATTTAGAGATGCGGTCGGTGGTACTTCTTACCTAAGTTTTACGAACACAAGGGGTCCTGCCGGATCAAAAATATCAATCCCAATGATGCATAAAACTGACTCAGGTTTAAGACCTTATTATTTAACACATGAGTTTACAATACATGATGCTCCATTTGATGACGAAATTGTAATCGCAATTGGAGGTGCTTCAACTGGAAGAGCACATGCTAGAACAGGTGATAGGTACCAAGACATGAAGGAAATGGGCATTGAACCAAAGTAATAATGATTTATGCAACAGACTCTAAAGGTACATTCTATATATTAAATAAAAAAGATAGAACTCCAATCATATTTATCCACGGTGTGGGACTTGATCACTCTATATGGGATCCACAGATAAATGAATTTGATAATACTGTTTTAATTTATGATATTCTAGGTCATGGTAAAACACCTTTAAACAAAAATGATTTAAGTTTTGATGATTTTTCTGATCAAATATTAAACTTAATGGATGAATTAAAATTTAATAAAGTTCACTTAGTTGGTTTTTCTATAGGTTCATTAATTGCAAGAAATTTTGCTACAAGATTTAACGATAGATTGGCCTCTCTTACACTTTTGTGCTCTATATTTAATCGATCTGATAAAGAGCAGAAAATAGTAAATGATAGATTTGAACAAACCAAAAAAAATCATAAACTTACTAAAGATGCTCTTAAAAGATGGTTTACAGAAGATTTTTTAAATAAAAATCCGAGTATCTCCGATAAAATTTTCGCTATTCTTCAAAACAATAATATGAATAATTTTATAAAGATCTATTCATTATTCGTGAAACATAAAGACAATGAAAAACTTGAAAACATTAATACTAAAACTTTGGTAATAACGGGTGAAGGTGATGCAGGATCAACTCCAGAAATGTCAATTAATTTAGGCAAAAAAATTAAAAATTCTGTTGTTAAAATTATTCCTAAAGGAAAACATCTCTGTAGTATTGAATGCTCAGATGATGTAAATAATACAATAAAAGACCATATACAAAATGCCTGAATTAAAAAAATATAAAATGTTTATTGGAGGAGAATGGGTTGACTCTGATACTAAAAAAACTTTTGAAACATTAAACCCAGAAGACAATAAACCTTGGGCTGTTGTTCCAGAAGCAAGTGCCAATGATGTGGATAAAGCAGTTAAAGCTGCTCAGAAAGCTTTTGAAGGAGATTGGCCAAAAATATTACCAAGGGAAAGAGCTAAATTTTTAAGAGCTATTGGAAACAAACTTAGAGACAATGCAGAATTACTTGGCAAGATTGAAACGATTGATACTGGAAAGCTATTTAGAGAAACCAACAAACAAGCAAACTATATCGCAGAGTATTATGACTATTACGCTGGTATGGCTGATAAAGTTGAAGGTTCTGTTCTTCCAATAGATAAACCAAACATTCAAGCTATAACCTCAAGAATACCTATAGGTGTTATTGCAGCAATTGTGCCATGGAACTCCCAAATGTTTTTAACAGCAACAAAACTTGCTCCTGCTCTAGCTATGGGAAATACAGTTGTAATTAAATCCTCTGAGCTTGCCCCTGCTGTGATGTTTGAATTTGCAAAACTTATAGAGGAAACTGGTATTCCAAAAGGAGTAGTAAATGTGATTACGGGATTTGGAGATCCATGTGGTAAAGCTTTAACCACGCATGATTTAGTTGAGAAAGTTGCTTTTACAGGAGGACCTGAAACTGCAAGACATATTATTAGAAATTCTGCAGAAAACTTGTCTGAAGTTAGTTTAGAATTAGGTGGAAAAAGCCCGGTTGCAGTATTTGATGATGCACATCAAGAAAATGCTATCAATGGAATTACTGCAGGTATATTTGGTGCTAGTGGACAAAGTTGTATTGCAGGTTCAAGATTATATTTGCAAGAAGGAATTTATGATGAGTTTCTTGATAAACTTACAAAAAGAGCTGAAAGAATTAAAATTGGCGCTCCAATGGATCCAGATACTGAAATGGGACCTTTAAGTAACTTTAAGCAACTAGAAATTATCGAAAAAAATATAAAAAAAACAATAGAGCAAGGTGGAAAGGTTAGATGTGGAGGAAAAAGACATCCATTTTCTAATGAAGGTTATTATTTTCCTCCAACAATAATTGAGTGTGATAATCACAATCTTCCAACTGCTGAAAATGAACTATTTGGACCAGTTTTATCTGTCATGAAATTTAATGATGAAAAAGAAGTCATAGAAAAAATGAATGATAATCAATATGGATTATCTTCAGGTGTATACACCAGTGACTTTGCTAGAGGTTTAAGAGTATCTAATGCTATTAGGGCAGGAATAACATTTGTTAACACGTATAGACTAATTTCACCATCTGCACCTTTTGGAGGAATTAAAGATAGCGGGTATGGAAAGGAAGCAGGAATGGAATCAATTAAAGATTATACTAGAGTTAAAACTACTTGGTATTATACCTCTGATGAACCAACTTTAGATCCTTTCTCAATCAGATAATAATTGTCAACAAAACATACATTACTTATTTTATTCGTAGTCTTCCTACTTGGCAGTGCATATCCAACAGGTAAATTAGGATTAAACGATACAATACCTCCAATTCTTTTTGGGGGTTTAAGAATGTTAATTGTGTTTTTATGCTTAATACCATTTTTTAAATTTCAAATAATTGAAAGAAAATATATTATTCCTTTGATTGGGTTTTCAATTTGTTTTGGCGTTATGGTTAATATGTTTTTATATTTATCCATAAACGCTTCAAACATTCTGGCACCCATAACAATAGGAGCTCAGCTTTCAATTCCTTTTGGCATAATATTAAGTTCAATATTTTTGAGTGAAAAGATAAGTTATAAAAAATGGTTGCTTATAATGACATCTTTTTTTGGTATTGTGATACTTGCTTTTGATCCAAAAGTTGTTGAGGAATTAACAGGATCTCTCCTAATTTGTTGTATGGCATTTTTTTATGGTTTATCGCAAGTTTTCTCCAGGTATCTTAAAAATTTAGATGTAAAATTTACAAATACATTTATGAGTTTAGTTGGATTTGTAATTTTATTTACACTATCAGTATTGTTTGAGGGAACTTCTATTCAAACTATTAAAAATATTAGCATTGGAAGTTGGCTTACAGTTTTATATGCAGGAGCTATAATCTCTTTATTTGGTCATATAATGATGTTTTATTTGTATAAATTTTACCCAATTGATATGGTGCTTCCTTTCTACGCTTTGTTCCCAGTTTTTGGGTTAATTCTTACTTTTTTCATATTCGGTGAAGTTCCATCTTTAGTTACAGTTACTGGGGGGTTAATTGTAATTACTTCTGTTTTTTTTGCACAAAAAATGAGATAATTTTGTCATTGAAAATTATAAGTAATAGGATTTAATTTAATTTTACAAATTGTTAACAATTAGAGGGAATATATGAAAAAACTAGTATTAGCGATGTTTGTCATTGTATCTTGCTTTACCTCAAAAGCATATTCAGATGGACATGGCATTAAAATGGGAATTATTTTAGGATTTACAGGTCCTATTGAGTCCCTAACTCCAGCTATGGCTGCTTCTGCAGAGCTTGCATTTAAAGAAGCTTCAGACTCAGGTTCATTGCTAGGTGGTAAAAAAATTTCTGTTGAAAGAGCAGACTCAACTTGTGTTGACTCAGCTGCTGCAACAGCTGCTGCCGAAGGTTTAATATCTGGCGGTGTAGTAGCAATTATGGGAGCTGACTGTTCTGGAGTAACTGGAGCAATTGCAACAAATGTTGCTGTACCAAATGGTGTCGTTATGATTTCACCATCAGCTACATCTCCTGGATTGACTGATCTTAAAGATAACGGTTATTTCTTTAGAACTGCTCCATCTGATGCAAGAGGTGGTCAAGTATTAGCAGATATTACTAAAGATAGAAAAGTTAAAAGTATTGCAGTTACACATACAAATAATGATTATGGAAAAGGTTTAGCGGATGTATATGTTGCAGCTGTTAAAGCTCACGGTATAAATGTAACTGTTGTAACAGCTCACGAAGAAGGTAAAGGAGACTACGGTGCAGAAGTTGCTACATTGGCAGCTGCAGGAGGAGATGCTTTAGCTGTTTTAGGTTACTTAGATCAAGCTGGAGGAAGTATCATCGATGGCTCATTAGACTCAGGTGCATTTGATGTATTTGTATTATCTGATGGTATGATCGGTGACTCTTTAACAGACAGATTTGGTAATGATTTAAATAAATCTTTTGGATCACTTCCAGGATCAATGGGTAAAGGTGCAACAATATTCAAAGATGTTGCTGGTGCTGCAGGAATTGATTCTTCGGGTCCTTACACTTCAGAATCTTACGATGCTGCGGCTTTGATAGTATTAGCTATGCAAGCTGGTGGCAAAGCTGACAGAGCAACTGTACAAGCAAATGTAATGTCTGTTGCGAATGCTCCAGGAGAAAAAATTTATCCTGGTGAATTGAAAAAAGCTTTAGATTTATTAGCTAGTGGAAAAGCAGTAAATTATGAAGGAGCATCAAGTGTAGAACTTACAGATGTTGGAGAAGCGTCTGGTGCCTTTATTGAGAAAGAAATCAAAGGCGGTAAGTTTAAAGACAAAAAACAAAGATAATACTTAATTATTTAACTCCAGCGGTGAAAATCGCTGGGGTTTTTTTTATCCTAAAATATTGATTAATACAAAAATACTAAGTGCTGACATAAATAAAATTATTAGCATATTTATAATTTTCCAAACTTTATTGCTATTTAAGTAATTAGATAAAAACTTAGATAAGTATCCTAATGTGAAAAAAAAACATAATTGAGGAAAGAGTTGCACCAAATCCAAATAATAGTTTTTGATTAATTAAAAAACTTTTAGAAAAATTTCCTAAAAAAAATACAGTATCAGAATAAACATGGGGATTTAAATAAGTAAAACCAAGAGTTTTAGTTACTACAGAACCTAGACCTTTGGTTTCATTTTTTTGGTTTATTTCAAAATTTGTATTTATATTTTTAAGTTTTTTCCAAATAAAATGAACTAAAAATAAAAATAAAAGGATATTTAAAATTAATTCAACTAAAGGCGAAAAAAAACTTTCAAAATAATGAAATAAGAATATTCCTAAAAAAATAAGAAGGAAATCTGAAAATGTACAAATTATACATACAATAAAAATAAATTGTTTTTTTAAACCTTGCTCAATTACAAATATATTTTGGGCACCAATAGCTAATATTAAGCTCAGTCCTGTAAAGAACCCTAAAATGAAAAAACTCATTGTAAATTATTGTTTTATAATTTTTTCTGGAATTATTCCCTGAGGTCTAAATCTCATTATCAAAAGAAGTCCAATACCAACAAGCAAAAATCTAAAATATGGAGCACTATTAATTAAATGAATTTTGATTTCATTTGTTTCGGGTAAATGAGCTGTAAATAAATTTATAAAGAATAAAGCAATTGGTGCTGCTTCTACCCATAAAAACCAAACAACAAACCCTCCTAGAATTGCTCCAAAATTGTTTCCTGTACCGCCGACAATTACCATAACCCAAATTACAAATGTGTATCTCATTGGTCTATAACTGCCTGGGGTAAACAGGCCATCATTAGTTACCATCATAGCTCCAGCAATACCAACTATTGCTGATCCTAGAATAAATATAAATAAATGTTGTTTTACTACATTTTTACCCATTGCACTTGCAGCTTCTTCATTATCTCTTATTGCTCTCATCATTCTACCCCAAGGTGAGTAAAGAGCTTTTTGTGTAATTATTAATAAAATTATAACTACAACTAAAAACATGCCTGCAAAGCATAATTTTACATAAACAGATGATGCATCAATCACTAACTGATTTAAAATATCTTGTCTTTCCGACAATGAATTTGCTAGATCTAATTTTGCTGAGTGAAATTTTTCTACTAAATTTATAAACCAAGGAGAAGTTTGTAGGTCAATTTCATAAGGCGCTGGTCTTTTTAACCCAATAACGTTCTTTACACCTCTTGCCAACCAATCTTCATGTTTAATAATAGAAACAACAATTTCAGCTATCAATAACGTTGCAATAGCTAAATAATCTGCTCTTAATCCTAAAGCAACTTTCCCTACAATAAATGCTAGCCCAGCAGCAAAAAGTCCTCCAACTATCCATGAGAATAAAACTGGTAACCCAAGTCCTCCAAGAAACCCTGTCTTTGCAGGATCAACAGCTTCTATTTGTTCAATTGCAGGTCCAGCAATTATTTTTATTAGAATTAGTCCAACTATAATTATTCCAGCTATTAAATAATTTCTTTTATTAGATTTTTGAATATTTTTTAAAATATACCTTGTAGAAAAAATCATTAATATGATTATTCCTAGGCAAGTCATCATATTTACTCCACCCACACTCCAAGCTTCTGGTACAGGAGCCACAGATACTAACACAACTGCCAAACCACCTAATGCAGTATACCCCATGATTCCAAAGTTTATTAAGCCAGCATAACCCCATTGAATATTTGCTCCCAGTGTCATTACTGCCGAAATCATACAATAATTAAAAATTGTTAATGCTATAGACCAAGACTGAAAGATGCCAACTAAAATAATTAAAAGCATCATTATTGAATACGCAATAATTATATTTAAATAATTTCTCATATGCGTTTTCCTTCAAATATACCTGATGGTCTAAATATTAAAACAATGACTAGTATCGAAAATGAGATCGCAAATTTATAATCAGTTGACAATAGTTGCATCAATGAATTTGGTTCTAAAGACTCAGGCAATAAATAGACTAAAAATCTTTTATATGCATAAGTCAAAAATATTTCAGCAAACGCTATAACATAACCCCCAAAGAATGCTCCATATGGATTTCCTATTCCACCTACTATCGCAGCAGCAAAAATGGGCAACATATTATTAAAATACACGAATGGTCTATAACTTTTATCTAAACCATAAAGAATTCCGCCAATTGTTGCTAATATTCCTGCTATAATCCAGGTAATTAGAACTACTTTTTTTGGATCTATTCCTGAGAGAAGAGCTAAATCTTCATTATCTGAGTAAGCCCTCATACTTGTTCCAGTCTTAGTTTTATTTAAGAACCAAAACATTATAGCAACAACAATAATAGTAACGACGATTGTTATCATTTGTGTAGACTTTATTGTTAATCCTTCTGCAAGACCTGTCATCTCTTTAAATTCAGTAGCTTTAATTATGAATTTTTCTCCATCTAAAAATCTTCGGTCAGTTGGTCCAATTATAATTCTTATGATTGCTTGTGTTACAAACATTACCCCAACACTAACCATAGCAAGCTGGACTGGTGGACTTTTTTTGATTCTATAATATTTAAAAACTGTTTGATCAATTAGCAGCATGTATAAAATCATCATAAAAATTGCAAAAGGAATAGTGAGCAAAGCTGTAGGCAGAAAACCAAAATTAATTCCGATAGATTGAAAATAATAAGTCAAAAGTACAGCAAACATTGTACCAAATGACATCATGTCTCCAGTAGCAAAGTTAGCAAATCTTAAAATACCGTATATTAATGTTACAAAAATTGCTCCAAGAGCTAATTGAGAACCATATGTTAACGCTGGAATAATTGTATAATTCAATAAAACTATTACTGCATTAATTAAATCCATATTAAGCTCCTAAGAAAGATCTCCTTACTTCTGGATCATTTAATAATTCCTTACCAGACCCCTCAAATTTATTTTCACCAGTTACAAGAACATATCCTCGATCAGAAATGCTTAAAGCCTGTTTTGCATTTTGCTCGACCATGATGATTGCTACTTTTGTATTTTTAACTCTAATAATGTGTTCAAATAATTCGTCCATTACTATTGGAGAAACGCCTGCTGTAGGTTCATCTAACATAAGAACAGATGGTTTTATCATTAAAGCTCTTCCCAAAGCTACTTGCTGTCTTTGCCCGCCTGATAATTGTCCAACAACTTGATCTTTTTTTTCTCTTAAAACTGGAAATAGATCATATATTTCCTCTATAACATTGTTTAGATTATCTGTTCTTAAAAAAGCACCGACCTCTAAATTTTCTTTTACAGTAAGTTCTGCAAAAACATTTCTAGTTTGTGGTACAAATGATATTCCTTTTTTAACTCTTTCTTGAGGAGATAGTTTAGAAATATCCTCTCCGTCTATTAAAATATTACCTGATTTTAGATTTAACAATCCAAGCATTGCCTTCATTGCTGTAGATTTGCCAGCTCCATTTGGTCCGAGAATAGCAACTATCTCTCCCCTATTAACATTTATAGAGCATGAGTTAATTATATCAGGACCATCGCCGTATCCTCCTGTCATTTTATTTCCCTCAAAAAATGCCATTCACTTCTTTCTACCTAAATAACTGTCTATAACTTTTTCGTTTTTCTTAACTTCATCTGAGGTTCCCTCAAAAAGAACAGAGCCCTCTGACATTACAATAACTGGATCACACATTCTGCTTATAAAATCCATATCATGCTCAATCATACAAAAAGTATAGTTTTTTTCTTTGTTAAGTCTTAAGATTGCTGTGCCTAGGTCTTTTAATAATGTCCTATTAACCCCTGCCCCTACTTCATCCAATAATACAAGTTTTGCATCAACCATCATCGTTCTTCCAAGTTCTAACAACTTTTTTTGACCACCAGATAAGTTGCCAGCACGTTCATTTGCTAGATGTTTAAGATTTAAAAACTCAGTTACTTCATATGCTTTTGCTCTAATTAAATCTTCTTCTTTTCTAATTAAATTTGGTTTTAAAAGAGCATTTATTAAGATTTCTCCTGTTTGGTTGCCTGGTACCATCATTAGATTTTCAAGAACTGTCATATTTGAGAATTCATGGGCTATTTGAAAAGTTCTAAGTAAACCTTTTGAGAAAAGCTCATGAGATGGAACATCTGTTATATCTTCTTTATTGAATAATACTTTTCCATCAGATGATTTGAGATTTCCTGCTATAAGATTAAATAGAGTAGTTTTGCCAGATCCATTTGGACCAATTATTCCTGTAATTGAACCTTCTTTTATTTTTAATGAGCAATTTGATACAGCAGCCAAGCCACCAAAATGTTTCGATAAGTTATCTATTTGTAGAATATTAGACATTTGTTTCTTATAAAATTATGCTTTGTTTAATCTTTTAAGAATACTACCTAAAGTTTTATTAGTAGCTTTGTAAAAGCCAGCTTTTTTTAATTCATTTACACCTTGCTCATTCAATCCTTTCGGTGTTTGAGAGTCTTTTACAAGTATTTTTAAATCTCTATTTGAATTAACCACAGCGTCTTCAGAAAGCGCTAAAAAAAGAGACGTTATATATCTCTGGGCTTGATCTTTATGAATTCCCTTTTTATTTAACCATTCAGACATTGTTCTTAATAATTCATAAAAAGGCGCCATCATTCCAGATGTTGACCAAAAATTTTTAGATAATTTTTCATTTTTAATTTCAACCACTGTTCCAAGATTTTTAAAAAAGTTTTTAACTTTCTTGTTTGGTGGAAAAATAGGAATTGGTCCTTTTTTAAGAGAAATAGGTGGCAAAGGAATTACTCTCGAAATATTAGCTTTTACTTTTACTGCCTTCTTAATATTTTGAAGATTCATTGTTGATATGAAACTTACAATCACCTGACTTTTTTTAAATTTTAACTTATGTATAATTTGATTAGCAACAGTAGGAGTTACAGCAAGAAAAATCCAGTTACAATCATTGATAATATCTTGATTGTTTTTTGCAATATAAATTTTTTTGAAATTTTTTTTTAGTTGTTTCGAAATTTTTTTATTTCTTTCAGAAACAATAATTTTGGTATATTTAATTTTCGACTTACATATACCTGTCACTACTGCTGAAGTAATTTTACCAGTTCCTATAAATCCAAGTTTCATAAGTGTATTTTCTACACTTAATTGTTAAAAAAGGAACCTCTTATTCTTAGTAATTCTCTTGATAAATTTTTATTTTCTTTAAAAGGTTTTCGTCCATGAAGCCAAAAATAATTATTTGCCACAACAGCACTACCAACTGGTAAAGATGTGATTATCTTATTTTTACTACCCTCAAGAGCATCAGATAATCTTTGTAAAAACAATCCTTGATCCATATTTTTTGGTTCAGGAAATTGATCGATGTAAGAAATAATAGGTTTTCCATCAATATCTTTAGAAAAAACAGGGTGTTCAACTTTATAATCAATATTTTTACTTTTTGGAGATCCCCAAATGAAATTTTGTTGTCCAATTTTATCATCTGAAAGATCAGATAAATGTTCCCAATCATCAAGATGTAATAAAGCAGTCTCTCCACCAATGACATTCTCCTCCTCAAGCTTTGACATTAATATCCAATCAGTTATTTCTCGTACATATGTTCCATCAGTATGTAAATCCATATTTATATATGCCTTACGAAGATATGAGTCGCTATTATCTTCATGTTTAACGTGAAACCTTGCATAGTATTTTCCAGCCATTGAGTCGTGATTTGGATTTCCAATTAAGTGAGTTATTGCAGTTGATAGTTTAACTAAAAATGTTTGATCTATTTTAGAAGACTTATTTTTTGGACCAATTATAAAACAACCAGTATCTCTATCTTTAATAATTTCGTTTAAAAAATTACTTAATTTATTAGATGCAGTTTCATCTAAACTTTTTGCAATAGTGAACCTTGTAAATGGTTTATATTCTAACGCTGTAATATTAAATTTTTTAAATGGAAACACTAATCGATCAATAATTTTATCCTCAATTTTTATATTTATTATCCTCGTAGATTTGTCATGAAAGGAAATTTCAAATCCATCTAATTTAAGAAGATTCTTCACGAATTTATTTATTACAAATACCTATAGACTCTGGTCCACAAATTTCTCCCATTGTCCAGGTAGCACCAATTAAATTCGCGCCATCGAAATTTGCATTTAAAATATTAGATGAGGTAAAGTTTGCCTCCATTAAATTTGAATTCTGAAAATTTGTATCTATAAGAGTAGAACCAGTAAAATCAACTCTGGTTAAGTTGGCACTTGTAAAATTTGATTGCTCAAAATTTCCACCCCCTAAATTTGACTCATATAAATTTGCTCGTATGAAAGATGACTCTGAAAATGTTCCAAATGTTAAATCTGAATTCATCATTATACTTTTATCAAAATTTACTTGGATAAAACTAGCAAATGAAAGATTAGAGTTAGGAAGAAAGCTTCCTTGTAAGTCCTGACCATCTGAAAATTTACATTTAGTATAATCTACTCCATCAGTTATAGGATCATCACATCCAGCATTTGCATTACTAGAAAGTATTAGAAAAAATATAATAAAAAAAAGTTTTTTCATATCACAAAACTATTTAATGTGGCTAAAATTATAGCAGATAATATTGTTGGATAAACTAAATTTCTTTTAGTGACATAAAAAATTAATATTGATAATAAAATGACAATTATCCTTAAAATATAATGCACATCTGAAAGATCTCCAGATGGAAAAATTAACATTCGTGAGATTAAAGCTGCTAGAGTTGAATATGCTACACAATTAAACCATTTATAAATTTTAGATGTCTCTCCTATCTTTTCTGAAGTTAAAGCACCAAGAAATCTTGAAATATAAGTTGCAAGAGAAGTTACTAAAATTGCTAAAACAATATTAGCTGTCATAAATCTCTCCTATAAAGTAAGCAATTGAACCAGCTACCAATCCACCAAGTAAAACACTCCATTCTGGTGAAAAAAAATAAAAAATTGGACCCAAAAATGCGCCCAGGATAATTGCAGAGGAAAGTTGTATAGTTTTCATAACTCCTATCATTGCACACATAAAATAAATTGGATTTACTATTGTAAGTCCAATTATCATATCTTTGTTTAAAAAATCGGCAGCATAAAATCCTAATACAGTTGAAAAAATTGCAATTAGCCAAGTGGCTGTTCCTATACCAATCCAAAAATCAATTCTATATTTCCTATCAATTTCCTCATAATTACTTTTTAAAATCAACCAAGACGAAACAGCTACAAAGTGACAAGATATATAATATTTCCATCTAGGTTGGCTATCATGTTTAAGTAATGGCATTATTGAAACTGTCATTGGAAATAGTCTAGAATTTACCAACCATACTGCTAAAAAAATATTTATAAGTGATGCACCAATTAGCATTGACTCTGCCATCACTAATGATCCTGGAAGGGCGTAGGTTAAAAATGTTGAAAAAATACTTTCTTGTATATTAAAACCTAAATTTTTTAATAAAGCACCTATAGCAATGAAACTAGCTCCTAATGCAATTGCTGGACTATCAAATTTTTTTGAACAGACTATTCCTTTGATAAAATATTTTAAGTTTATCATTAACCGCCTAAAAATAGACGGCCAACATCTGGATTATTTAAAAGATCATCTCCTTTACCTGCAATAGCTGTTTCTCCTGAAACTAAAACATAACCAATATCAGCAAACTCTAAACCTTTTTTGGCATTCTGCTCAACCAATATAATTGTTTTTTTCTCATTTTTTTGAAGATCATCTAAAATTTCAAAAACCATTTGAATGTATCTAGGCTCAAGCCCAATTGATGGTTCATCAACAAGCAAGATAGAAGGTTTCATAACTAAGGCTCGAGAAATTTCTAATAGTCGTCTTTCTCCGCCAGATAATACTTTAGCAGGTTGATTTCTTCTGTTTCTTAATCTTTCATATTTTTGAAGAACTCTTTCTGCTTCTTCAAAAGACTCTTCTGTTTTATCTTTAATGTATCCACCCATTAGAAGATTTTCTTCTACAGTCATATCTGGAAAAACCGAATTATCCTGTAGAATATATGCTATCCCCTCAGACTTAAGTTTTTCTGCAGGGCTCAGGTTAGTTATTTCTTTTCCATCAATTTCTATTTTTCCTGAAAAGATATTTGTAAAACCATATATTGAATGAAGTATTGTTGATTTTCCTGCACCATTTGGACCAATCAAACAAAGAGATTGTGCTTTACTTACAAA
>CACHKZ010000016.1 GCA_902580535.1 uncultured Pelagibacteraceae bacterium
TTAAGAAGAATAATGAATCATTTATCCAAATTGGTAACCAACCAAGTAAAGGAGGCAGTCTCCAAAAAACATCAAAAGCGTAATACCTCACTTCTTTTCCTAAAAAAACAAACGTGCTTTGATTGGGGTCTTTTACAAATTCAGCTTGTCCTCTAATAAATTTATAAGTTTCAGGTACATCAATTGCAAAACATAAAGCAAAAAATACTATTAATAAAAATATCCACTGAAATAATTTTGGGTATTTTTTAAATAATTCCATAAATTAATTATTATTTTTTCTTCCTCCAAAAACTGTATTAATTATTTTTGTTGGATTAATAGATCCTACAATTTTATTATTGTTGTCTATTACAGCTACAGTCTTTTCTTGTGTTAATATTTTTTCTGCCACATTTTCAATTATCTCGTCTTTTGAAACTTTTAAATCCCCTATATCTTCTGTGGTTGTAGAGTCCATAACATCCTCAATTAATAAAACTTTTTCTCTTGGCACTTCCTCAGTAAATTTTCTTACATATTCAGTTGCTGGATTTAAGACAATATTTGCTGGAGTATCTAATTGTTCAATAATCCCATCTTTCATAATTGCAATACGATCAGCAAGTTTTAGAGCTTCGTCAAAATCATGAGTAATGAACATAATTGTTTTTTGTAACTTTTCTTGGAGTCTTAAGAATTCATCTTGCATCTCTTTTCGGATCAAGGGGTCTAGCGCTGAAAAAGGTTCATCTAAAAACCAAATATCTGGCTCAACTGCTAATGATCTTGCAATACCTACTCTTTGTTGTTGTCCTCCAGATAATTCTCGAGGGAAATAGTTTTCTCTTCCATCAAGACCAACTAATTTGACCATATCCATTGCTTTATTGATGCTATCCTCTGTATTAATCCCTTTAATTTGTAAAGGAAAAGCTATGTTTTCGACAACTGTTTTATGGGGAAGAAGCGCAAAGCTTTGAAAAACCATTCCCATTTTATTTCTTCTAAGATCGATCAATTCTTTATTATTTAAATTTAATAGATCTTGACCTTCAATAAATATCTTCCCACCAGTTGCATCTGTTAATCTTGAGATACATCTTAACAATGTAGACTTACCTGATCCTGAAAGTCCCATTACGACCAACATTTCTCCTTTTGATACCTCAAAGGAAGCATTATTTACACCAACTATACATCCATTTTCTTGAAAAGTTTTTGCATCTACATTGCCATTCGCTTCCTTAAGCATAGTTTCAGCATTTTCACCAAATATCTTATAAACAGACTCACATTTAATTACTGGTTCAGACATAAATTATAATAAGGTTATACGAAATTAAGATAAAATAAAATCTCTTAAATTTGTTAAATTTCCTCCCTAAAAATTTTTTATAAAATAAACTCTTGTATCAATCCCTGTGCTTAAAAAACTTAAAGCCTCTCCACTTACAGAAATAGTTTCATCTACACCAACATTATTTCCACTAACTACAAAACCTGCAAAACACTTATTTTTTTCTTTATCCCATTTAACAAACGTTTCATCTATCTTGTTACCATTAATAGTATAAATTTCGTGTGCCCTGAAATTTAAAAAATTTGCTCCCATAATTGCACGTTGAGGAATAAGTTTTGTTGCTTTACAAACCGCCTCATATAATTCATCTGATAATTTAAAATGATCAGTTCCATCAAAAGAAACTAAAATTCCTGATGGAAGACTTGAGATTAATTTATTAAGTTTTCTCTCTTGAGCAATTCTTTCTTCTTCTATTTTCATTTTAGCAACCAACTCATCACCTTCACCAAATATTTTATTTAGGATAAAAAAAGTTATAAATATAATAATCATAATTCCTATTAATCCACCAAACTGTTTGATTGGTTCTGGTAATTCCTTAAAATTACTCTTGTAGTTTTCCATTTTTCCAAATACCAGTTTTTTGTTTTCCATCAGACCAAGTAAAAGTTCCTTTACCATTCATAAATCCTTTGGCCCATTCACCTTCGTAAGTTGAGCCATCGGGAAAAAATAAAGTTCCAACACCGCTCCATTCGCTATTTTTAAATTCGCCTTTGTAAATATATCCGTTAGGCCAGGTTTCTACTCCTTGACCATGTTTTTTGGTTGCAACCCACTCACCTTCATAGGTTGTTTTGTCTGTGTAAATCCATTTACCATACCCGTTTTCACAGTTTCCTTCTTTGCAACCTGTACTTCTTGCCTGGGCAATTGACGTTGCTAAAAGGTAAAAAAGGATGCAAAATATTAGTCTTTTCATGCTTTCATTTTACACATTATTTATCAAAAAAAAATTAGGCATTTTTTGTTTTATTTTTACAATAATAAATAGTTATATATTTTTCTGAATTTTCGCTATTAATGTTCTTAGTTATTTCATGAACCAATTCTCCAGTTTTTCTAGTAATTATTGCAGATTCTGAATAACTTTTTTCTTTATTGAATGCTTTAAATAAAACCACATCTTTATTTACTATTTTCACATCATAATTTGAGTTTTGTGAAAAAAAATCTGACAATCCATTTACCATCAAAGTACTTGGTTGATTTGTATATAATTTTAAAGAATTTAAGTTCTGTTCATCAACTTCTTCTGCTAAAAACGTTTTGTAATTATATTCAGAGTTTTTGATTATTTTTTTTTCTAATTTACAATGAAATTCCAAATTAAGATCTTCATTTATATTAATATTTTTTGCAAAAACATTACTGAGAGAAATAAGGCTAAAAAATATTAAATAAAATAATTTGATCATCACATATTAATTTTTATTAAAAAAAATCTCCCCCAACATAGTTGGGAGAGATTTAATTTTTTAGTTTTTAAAGCTTATTTTGTAAAAGCTTGCCAAACACTTTTGTTATCAGCTAACCATTTTTTAGCTGCATCTTCATGAGTCATCTTGTCAACGTCAACTAAAGCTGCCATTGCACCAATTTGACTTGTAGAGAAAGAAAGTTTTTGAAACGCTTTAGCTGCTGCAGGATGAGTTTTTGGAAAATCTTCATGTGCTGCTTTTTTCAAATAACCATCTGGAGAACCACATTTTCCATCTCCACCATCTTCTGGTCTACAACCAGCTGTGTATGGAGGAAAGTCGATGAAAGTAAAACCAGCACCATCTGTAAAGTTTGGAGTCCAGTTAAATATGATAGTTCCTCTTCCTTCTTTTTCGGCTGCTGATAATTCTGCCCATAATGCATCTGCACTACCAGCAAATTTAACCCACCATAGATCTCCTAAACCAAGAGCATCAACTCTTTGAGGTATTAAATCTCCATGCCAAGTTTGTGGTCCTTCCAACATTCTTCCTTTTCCATCTGGAGAGTCAGGTGTTGTAAAGTTTTTTGCACAATCTGGATTTTTTAAAGCAGTCCAATCAGGTAGACCTGGGCATAGGCCTTTTTCTACAACCCAGTTAGGATAACCCATATCTTCAAGAGTTCTAGCTTCGTGATCACCCATATCTAATAAACCACCTTTATCTAAAGCAGTTGTGAATGATTTACCAAAAGCAGATTCCCACACTTCGTGAGATATAGTTACGTCTCCAATTCTAATTGACTCGTATACTGCCTGTGAGTCAGCATTTACATATTTTACATTGTTACCCATGCTTTCAAATATTCCACCAATAACATACGCCATTACAATTTGGCTTGACCAGTTATGAGTTGGGATAACAATCGGTTTTTTACTATCCGCTGCGTTAGAAGTTCCTGCAAAACTTACAAGAGAAATCACTAAAGCTGATAGTAGAGATATTATTTTTCTCATTATTTTCCCTTTCCTTAATATTAAGAATTAAATTATCTTATCTAATAAAGAGACAGTCAACATGCAAAATAGATACAAATGTATATATAAAATTTATATATAAATTTGTTGATACTTTAATATAGTTTGGGCATATTTAAATTATTTATGCAAACTAGTTTAGCTATAAAAGAACCTGGTTTAAATGTACTACCACCTGGAGTTGAAAGATATATTGTGAATGCAGGTGGAATTACTGGAATTCAAATTTTTCCTGATGACGAAATTCAAATAATTAATAATGAAGGAAATCAAATTTGCGAAATCAATTCTTTCGATAAAAACGGAAACTCAGAATTAGGTCTTTTAAGTTTAAAAGAAAATACAAATTCTTCTGAAATAAAAAAAATACTTTTTAAAAAAGAAGAGAGTTCTATGCAGGCTTTACTTCAATTAAACAAAAGAAATTTAAAAATTGAAAAAGCTAAGTCAGCAATATTATTTGATAAAAATACTAAAGCTGGAGAAAAAATAAATTTAAAATCTAAAGATAAATGTTATTGCATATTTGCAGCACCTGCAGATGACATGCTTGTTCATGATCAAAATCCGCCATCAGATTTAACAGTAATAATAAAAAGAGCTAAAATTAAAAATAATGATAAAGAATTTTCATTAATACCAGATCCAATTTATGATCCAGATCATGAAGTAAATATTGATAGAAAAACTGCAACTGGGTATCAAGTCAAAGCTGGTGATTATATTCAAATTATAACACCAACAGGAAGACAGTGTTCAGACTTTGTGGCATATGATACAGCTAAATTAGAAAAAGGTTTGGAGAGAGGTCTTGATTGGCAAACAACTAGAACTTTTATGGGTCATACTTTTCCTGGTCCAGGCCTATATTCAAAATTTTATGACACTGATCATGAACCTTTAATAGAAGTGATAAGAGATACTGTTGGTATACACGATACATTCAACTTAGCCTGTACTTCAAAATATTATGAAGACTCAGGATATTTTGGGCATGCAAATTGTTCTGATAATTTAAATGACTCTATGGAAAAATATGGAGTAGAGAAAAAAAAAGGTTGGCAGGCAATAAATCTTTTTTTTAATACATCTGCTGGAGGTCTAAATTCAGTAACCTCTGACGAGTCATATGCAAGACCAGGTGATTATGTAATTTTTAAAGCACTTAAAGATTTAACCTGTGGTACAACAGCTTGTCCTAGTGATATTGATAGCTGTAATGGATGGAACCCTACTGATATTTTTGTTAGAACTTATGAAAAAAGTAAAGAATTTACAAAATCTTATGGATTTAGAATGAAAACTGACTCAGAAAATAAGCTTACAAGGAACACAGGGTTTTACGAAAGAACTTCTAAACTAACTAGAAACTTTGTTGATGCTAGAGGTTTTTGGTTACCAAATGATTATACAAAACATGGAGTTATTAACGAATATAATGCTTGTAGAGAGAAAGCTGTTTTAATTGATTTATCTTCTTTAAGAAAGTTTGAAATTCTTGGTCCTGATGCTGAAGAATTAATGAATTACACTTTAACTCGAAATATTAAAAAACTTTCAGTAGGCCAAATTGTTTATTCAGCAATGTGCTATGAAAATGGGACCATGTTTGATGATGGCACTTTATTAAAACTTAGTGATCATGGTTTTAGATGGGTTTGTGGAGATGAGTATGGTGGGGAATGGCTTAAAGAACAAGCAAAAAAGAAAAATTATAAAGTTCATATAAAAAATTCTACAGACCAAATAAATAACCTATCTTTGCAAGGACCAAAGAGTAGAGAAATTTTAGAAAAAATAATTTTTACACCTCCTACACAGCCCTCTATATCTGAATTGGAATGGTTTAGATTTAGTATTTGTAGATTAGAAGAATTAAATGGAATACCATTAATTGTTTCACGGACTGGTTATACTGGTGAACTTGGTTTTGAAATTTGGTGTCACCCAAGCGATGCACCAACTGTTTGGGATAAAGTAATGGAGGCAGGTCAAGACGAAGGTTTGATACCTGCTGGTTTTGCTGCTTTAGATCTTTTAAGGATTGAAGCTGGTTTAATATTATTTGGAAATGAATTTGACGGACAACAAGATCCCTTTGAAGCAGGGATTGGTTTTTCTGTACCATTAAAATCTAAAACAGAAGATTTTATAGGAAGAGAAAACCTAATTAAAAGAAAAGAAAACCCTCAAAAAAAATTAGTTGGGTTAGAATTGATTGGTAAAGAACAAGCAAACCATGGAGACTGTGTACACATTGGAAGATCTCAAGTTGGAGTGATTACAAGTGGGTGCATTTCACCAACACTAAACAAAAATATTGCCTTATGCAGAATAGATGTAGGTCATTCAGAAATAGGAAATGAAGTTGAAATTGGAAAAATAGATGGTCATCAAAAAAGAATTCCAGCTAAAATTGTAGGATTTCCTCATTATGATCCTAAGAAAACTAAAGTTAGATCATAATGCCTAAATCAACAAAAGATCTATTAGAATTTTGGGAAGATCAAATGAAACTCTCTCACACTTCTAGTAACTACTTTTTTAGAAAATCACCTTCACACTATCATATGATGCTACTTGTAATGTCTGCATTTAAATTAAAACAAAATTTATCTGTAGAAGAATTAAAAACAAAATTATTTAAAACTTCACGACCAAAATCTGCTTTAATTATTAATGAGGCATGTGAAAAAGGGTTTTTTTATTTAGAGAAAACCTCAGAAGATCAAAGGAAAAAGCATATTAAACCAAGCGCCTCATTTATTGAGGAATTTAACGATTATTTGTCCACTCTTAAAAATTTAAGTTTTTAATAGTATGTTAATTTAAGGTTGTATAATTTTTTATTTCTAAATTTTATATATAAAAAAAATTATATATTTAACCTTTTCCAAAAAATAATGTTTCGTTATGTCATTACCGACAAAAGCTAAAGTAGTAATAGTTGGTGGAGGAATTCACGGACTAAGTACTGCTTGGAAATTATCTGAAACATATAAAAATCCAGGTGATATTGTAGTATTAGAAAAAAAAGATACCGCAGCAGGGGCAAGTGGTATTGCTTGTGGAGTTGTAAGAAATAATTATTTTCAACCTGCTATGAGAGAATTAATGGCTCATTCAGTTTCTGTTTGGGAGAGTGACCCTAAAGCTTTTAAATATAATGCAGTTGGTTATTTGCAAATTTCACCAGAGGTAATGCACGCAGATGTTGCTACAATTTATGAACAACAAAAAGCAATTGGCTATGAATCTGAATTTATAGAAGGCGAAAAAGATTGCATGAACTACATGAAAGGTATGTTCGATGATTGGCAGGCAAAAGGGATAACCTCTGTTCTTCATGAAAAAAAAAGGTGGATATGCATTTAATAAAGATTCAATTAAAGCGCTTGAAAATAAATCTACTTCAAATGGTGTTGAAGTAATTAAAGGAATTAAAGTAACAGGTTTTAAAAGAGGAAGTAACAGTAAAGCTGTAACTGGAGTTGAAACAGACAGAGGAACTATTGAATGCGAACAAGTAGTTGTGGGAGCAGGTCCTTGGGCAAGAGATTTTTGGAACATGCTAGAGCTTCCAAAAACTGCTCACATTAAAGGTAAAGATGGCAAAATGCATGAGACTGATATGTGGAAATATTGGATGCTTCAAGAAGGTGTTATTGGTGTTGAAGCAGATTTTTTAAAAATGAATAACGGTGAACAACCTCCAGTAATTCATGTTGACTCAACTGCTCCTTTATATTCAGATAAAACTAAAAAATTAATTACAGATAAAATTTGGGGAATTTATTACAAACCTGATATTGATGGTCTTGGTGTCCAGGGTGGAACATCTCCTTATGTTGTTGATAAACATTTTGACCAAGTGAATGTTGATCCTTATGGAATAGAGTCACCTGAATACCAAACAACTGAAGCTTTTAATGACATGTGGTGTTCAGCTTTAGCTCACTGTCAAAAAAGGTTTGAGGGAAAATCAGATTTATATAGAAAAGGACCTTCGGGCGGTTTAGGATGTATGACACCAGACTCATTTCCAATATTTGATAGATTTTTAGAAAACGTTTATATGATTGCAGACTCTAACCATGGTTACAAAATGATTGGGGTTGGTGAACTAGTCGCAAAAGAAATTCTTGGAACAGAAAGTGATTTATTAAAACCTTTTAGATTCAACCGTTACGAGAAAGGGGAATTGCACCCAACATCTAATAGTCCTTTTCCTTGGAGTTAATTTATCTAAGTAGACAGATGTTTTATTTTCAGTTAACTTTTTGGTCTAAAAATTCTTAAGGGGGAATATGACTGATCTAGAAAAGCATGTTAATCAACCAGGTAGAGCCAAATTGGTTAAGCAAGTAAGAGCTAAAATAAACGAACTTAAAATTGATTATATTTTTTTTCAATTTATATCAGTAACAGGAAGAGTTGTAGGAAAAGGAATTCCTGCAGATCATTGGGAAAGAACTTGTGAAAAAGGTTTTCAATTAGTCTATGGAGCAACTGCAAATTTATTTTTAGATCGTCACAATAACTATATTGGGTATGGACCTGAAGCAAAAGAACTTGTAGGTATTCCAGATCCAGAGACTTTTTGTCAATTGCCTTGGGATAAAAAAGTAGCTCGTGTATTTGTTACTTGTTTTAGAAACAGAGAAGAAAGAGAAAATCCTGGTGGACATCTTACGTCTGATTGCAGAGGAAATTTAAGAATAATCGCCAAAGAATTTAAGAAAAAACATGGTTACCAACTTAGAGTTGGAACTGAGCCAGAAATGATGTGGTTAACTAGAAATGAGGATGGGACTCCAACAGGAAAAGGTTTTTCTAAACCTTATTGTTATCACATAGATCAATTTGAATCTTTAAGACCTGTATTTATGAGAGTTATGGAATACGCGAGAGCTATGGGTTTTGATATGATTCAAGGAGATCACGAAGATGCGCCAGGACAATTAGAATTAAACTGGACATATGATGATGTTTTAAGAAATGCAGACAGATTATCTACGTATCGACAAATTTGTGCTCAGGTTGCGAGAGAATTTAATTTGATCGCTTGCTTTATGACCAAACCATTCATGGGTGTTTCTGCAAGTGGTTGTCATACTAATATGTCCTTATGGACTGGTGGAAAAGATAAAGTAAATAAACTAGGTCACAAATCTTTACCAGGTATGGATGAAGTATTTACTTATGTTGAGGGTGGAAAAAATACATTTATGCCTGATACCAAAGATGTTCAGCTACCAGGAAAAATTGGTTTAAAATCAATTGGTGGTGTAATGAAACACCTGCCAGCTCTTACTGCAATTGGATCATCTACTGTAAATTCTTATAGAAGATTGTGGGACCAAGGCTTCTGGGCACCTGTTTATGCTGACTGGGGATACCAAAATAGAACTTGTGGTTTAAGAGTTTCAGCTCCAGGAAGATTTGAGTATAGATCAGTTGACTCAATGCATAACCCATACTTAATGGGAGCGGGTTTATTAAAAGCATTTGATGATGGAATTAAAAATAATATTGACCCTGGAAAACCAGAGTCTAGAAATATTTATGAAGCTCAGAAGGCTGGAAAAAACGTTAAAAAATTACCATTAAGTCTTGGTGAAGCATTGGATCGTTTAGCTGAAGATAAAGTTATTCAATCGGCAATGCCAGATGAAATGTATAAAATATTTCATTGGTATAAAAATGATGAGTGGGAGAGATTTCTTGGCGCAACAACTCAATGGGATCTTGATACTTATCTGGATTGTTTACCATAAGGAAAAATTATAGGAGAGAAAAACAATGTGCGGAATTGCGGGACTAATTCATAGAGGAAAATCTTCAAACGTAGGTCAAGAACTTCAAGGGATGCTTCAAGCATTAAAGCATAGAGGTGAAGATTCTACTGGTTATGCTCTTTATGGAGATACAGATGGTCAAAACTTTATTATGCGATTTAAGGTTGGTGAAAATGTTGGTGAAGGTAGTTCATCAGTAATGGAAGATGTATCAGTTTATGATGAAAGAAAAAAAATTGTTGATAGTTATCTTTCTCAAATGGGAGCAAAGATTGTTAAAGAAGAAAGAATACTGCCCTATTCACTAAGATATGAAATTGACTATGATAAAGGAGATTTGCTTGAATTTTCACAAAAAATAGAGAGCATTCCTGGAGTTGAAATCCTATCAATGGGAAAATCCCTAGAAGTTATTAAAGATTTAGGTAACGCAAAAACTGTTTGTGATAGATACAATCTAGGAGATCTTGTTGGTACTCACGCAATTGGACATGCTAGAATGGCAACAGAGTCTGGCGTAGACATTAAATCTGCTCACCCATTTTGGGGCTACCCTTTTAGCGATGTTTCAGTTGTGCATAATGGTCAATTAACTAACTATTGGAATAATAGAAGAATTTTAGAAAACAAAGGAATGCGATTTATGTCAGAGTGTGACTCTGAATTGATTGCAGTATACTTAGCAGAAAAAATGAGAAATGGAGCTACACTTGAAGAGGGTATGAAAGATAGTTTATCTGGACTTGATGGAGTATTCACTTACTTTGTTGCAACAAAAAATTCACTTGGAATGGCTAAAGACACTATGGCAGCAAAACCGTTAGTTTTATATGAGTCAGATGATTTAGTTGCAATGGGATCAGAAGAAATAGCAATCAGATCTGTTCTTCCTCAAGAAATTGATACTTATGATCCATTTGATGGAGAGGTTAAGGTATGGCAAATTTAAAAACAACTGAGAAAAAAACAAAAGCCCAATCTATGGGGCTTCACACTGAAGTTCTTACAGGAAAAACACAACAAAAGTTTTTTAATCCAGATGAAGCAGAAAACTTTTATTATTGGGGAACATATGATGTAGATTTTAATAAAAGAACTGAGCTTGATGTAAATGATATGGATTGCAAAGAGGCGAATAAAAAAATTGATGAATTAATGAGTCAGGGCTATGGAACAATTGTAATAAAAAACCCACAAGGAAAACATAGTTTGGGCGTTGGAATTTTAAATAAATTAAACTTAATATTTGAAGGAAGTTTAGGTTATTTTGGAGTTGGTTCTATAGATGGCCCTACCGTAAGAGTTAACGGAAGAGTTGGATGGTCATGTGCAGAAAATATGATGGCTGGCAAAGTTGTAATAGAAAAAAATGCAGGATCGTGTTTTGGTGCAGCAGTAAGAGGTGGAGATTTAATTTGCAAAGGAAGTGTTGGTGCAAGAACAGGTATTGACCAAAAAGGTGGTACAATAATAATTGGTGGTGATGCTGGGGCTTTTACTGGATTTATGATGCAAAGAGGAAGAATAGTAGTTTTAGGTAATGTAGGTATAAACCTTGGAGACTCTATGTATGATGGAACAATCTATGTTGGGGGAAAAATTGGATCATATGGAAGTGATGCGATTGAGTCACCTATGACAAAAAGTGATATAGATTGGTTAAAAAGAAAACTTAAAGTAGCTGAAATTGGCGAAAATTTTGATGTTTCTAAAATGACTAAAGTAGTTGCGGGTAAAAAACTTTGGAATTATGACGCTTTAGAACCAACTGAGAAAAAAGGAGCTATATAATGGCAAAAAAGAAAAATGGAAAAACGAATGGTCATTCTAATGGCAATGGTCAAAGTGAATTTTCAAAAAGAAATAAAAGTTTATTAGGTTATAATTCAATATTTACTCCAGAAGTAATCGACGACATACATATAAAAGCGCAATTAGGTAGATACAGAATGCGTGGTATGGCATTGATGAAAAAAATTCCTACGTTCGACGATTTAGTATTTTTACCAGGAACATTGACAAGATTTGTAATCGAAGGTTACAGAGAAAAGTGTGAAACTAAAACTGTTATAGGACCAAGATGTGAAAACCCAGTTGAACTTGATATTCCAGTTTACATTACGGGTATGAGTTTTGGAGCTTTATCTTATGAAGCTAAGACTGCGTTAGCTAGAGGTGCTACAATGGCAGGAAGTGCAACATGTTCTGGTGAAGGTGGAATGATTCCAGATGAAAGAAGATATTCTGAAAAATGGTATTACCAATGTATTCAATCAAGATATGGTTTTAATCCACATCATGCACAACTTGCAGATGGGATAGAAGTATTTATTGGACAAGGTCAAAAAGTTGGAATGGGTGGTCACTTAATGGGTCAAAAAGTTACTGACCAAGTAGCAGAAATGAGATCATTGCCTGCTGGTATTGATCAAAGATCTCCAGCTAGACACCCTGATTGGTTAGGTCCTGATGATTTAGCATTAAAAGTTCAAGAACTAAGAGAACTAACAAAAAATAAAGTTCCAATTCAATTAAAGCTTGGTGCTGCAAAAGTTTATGATGATGTGCGTATGGCAGCAAAGTGTGATCCTGACTCAATTTATTTAGATGGTATGGAAGGATCAACTGGTGCAGGCCCTCACATAGCTGCAGCTAATACAGGAATTCCAGGGATAGCTGCTATTAGAGAAGCAAGAAGAGCAATTGATGATGTTGGCAAAACTGGAAAAGTAACATTGATATATGCAGGTGGTGTAAGAGATGGTGCTGACATGGCTAAAGCCTTAGCTTTAGGTGCTGATGCGATCGCAATTGGAACTGGAGCAATGATAGCTTTGAATTGTAATAAAGAAATTCCTGAGTCTAATTTTGAGAAAGAGATGGGAGTTCCTGCAGGTCATTGTTATCACTGTCACACAGGTCGTTGTCCAGTTGGTGTTGCTACGCAAGACCCTAAACTTAGAAAAAGATTAAATCCTGATGATGCTGCTCTAAGAGTGTATAATTACCTACATACAATGACTTTAGAAGCTCAATTATTAGCTAGAGCGTGTGGTAAAACTAATATTCACTCACTAGAACCTGAAGATTTAGCCGCTTTAACAATGGAAGCTTCTGCTTTAGCAAAAGTGCCCCTTTCGGGAACAAATCATACTGTAGGAGTTGATGATTTTCATAAAATTTAATTATGCCTAAAAAGAAAAACAAAAAAGCAAAAAAAGAAACTAAAGGTCAATTAGGTAAGAAAAAAGAGACTGCTAGAGAAAAAATGATAGGTCAAACTATTGGCTATCGTTATGATGTTAACCTGCTTCCAGACTATTCAAGAATTACACCATTCTTAAAAAAATACATAGAAGCAATGGGATGGGATGATTTAAATTGGTTAGAAGATGTTCACATGGGATATGAAGAAGATAGACCTGCAGTTTTTGACAGAAATGCTAATGGGTGGGTTACAATTCCAAAGAAGATTAAACTTCCAAATAATCAACAAGATAGGGATATGATTGCTAGAGAATTGTTAGTAAAATTCCAAATGTCTCCAAATCATCCACTAGTAGATCTTAAAAAAGCTTACAGAAAATTCTAGAATCACTGAAAATTTATATATACCAGAGGTTGTTCTCTACAAAATAAACAACATTTATCATATATAATTTAAGATTGATCATGTTGTGCCATTTATTAATATTTACTTAATTTGTTTAAACAATTGGAGGTTAAATGACTGACGAACTAGGTGCATTGACAACCATATTCACAGAATTTTACTATTGGATAACAGTAGTACTTATGTTTCTGATCCACGTAGGATTCTGTATGTATGAAGTTGGAGCTTCCCGATACAAACATCATCAACATACTTTAATGAAAAACACAATGCTGATACCGTTGGTAACAGTTACTTGGTTTTTATTTGGTTGGTGGATTTATTGGGCATTTCCAACTGGACCAGGTCTTGCACCATCAATAATGACTGAGAGTACAGCTCTGATTACGGATGACTCAGCTTTTAGTGCTAAATGGTATTTACCAAATAGTGAACTTATGGCTATTAATTTAGGTGATCATATAAGCGGAGTATTTTGGGCTGCATTTTTATTATTCTCTTGGACAGCTGCTTCAATAGTATCAGGTGCTGTAATTGAAAGAATTACAACTTTTGCATTTGGAATTCTAGCGATTGCAATTGGATCTGTATTTTGGAGTATAGATGCTGCATGGGGATGGCACTTTGACGGATGGATGTTAAAGTTACTTGGATATCATGATGCTTATGCATCTGGAGTAATTCACGCCGTAGCAGGTGGATTTGCATTAGGTGTTTTAGCAGTATTGGGTCCAAGAATTGGAAAATTTTCATCAAGCGGAGAACCTAGAAATATCGGACCAAGAAATCCTTGGTTGGTAACTGTTGGATTATTCTTAATTTATACAGGTTTCTGGGGTTTTTACGCAGCATGTAATATTCCAATTTATGACTTAGGACCAGAGTATGGCATGGAAGGTGTAACTTACTTTACGGCAACAAACATATATGTAACTCCTACAACACTTAGTGGTATTACAATGAATTTCTTAATGTCACTTTCTGGAGGATTGCTAGCAGGATACGTAATATCTAAAGGTGATCCTTTCTGGACTTACTCAAGTGGACTTGCTGGAATAATATGTGCTTCTGCAGGAAACGACTTATATCATCCAATTCAATCATTAATTATTGGAATGATAGGAGTAGTTATTGCTTACAAATTGCATTACTGGGTTGAACGAAGGTTCAAAATTGATGATGCAGTTGGCGCAGTAGCTGTACATGGTTATGCTGGATTTGCTGGACTTGTAATATGTGGGTTTGTACTAAATGGATACCCTTCTTCAGGATATAGCGTAGGTGCAATGTGGGATGGAAGCAACTATGCTGCGATAAATCCTTTAGGAATGTTTATTGGTGCAATAATCATGTTCTTTGTTCTGGGTATGATACCAGGTTACATAATTGCTAAAGTGTTAAATGGAATGGGCAAACTTAGAATCCCTAGGGAGGTTGAGTTGGCCGGTTTAGACTACCAAATAATGGAGGAGGCAAAAGAAGATGAAAAAGCTGTTGCTTCTTCGAGTAGTTAAAGGAGGGTAATATGGCTACAGTATCAAATTGGATAGATCATCTAAATAAACCTGCTGAAGAAGTTGCAGGCGCAGTTTATCCAGGAGTTGGATCAGAAGGTATATTAGTTCTTATACTTGCTGTTATTTGGATTGGTTGGACAGTTGTGAGCGCTAAACAAGAAAGTGATAAACTTTCTGAGCTTGCAAGAAGGAAGCCGAGTTCCAATGCATGGAAAAACAATATGACTGACGGATAAAAATATAATCTTGAGGGCGCATTTTAATAAATGCGCCCTCGAATAATCATGGAAGAGCAAAATAAAAATCACATAAATAAAACACCGAGTAAAATGGCAAGATTAGCTTGGCCAAAGGCAAAGTATGGATTGGTCATAGCTATCTTGATAATTATTTTTGGTAATATTGTTTTCTACAAAGATTTCTTTTTATCATTTTTATAAAAAATATGATAAGAAGTTAATGTGGCAAAAAACTTATATAAAATTGCAAAAACAAAAAAAATAAAATATTTCCTAATAAGTTTTGTAGATTTGTTCGGAGTTTTAAGATCAAAATTAGTACCAACTAGAGCTATAAAAGAGATGCAAACTAATGGTGCTGGGTTTGCAGGATTTGCTGCTTGGCTAGACATGTCTCCGGCAGACTCAGATATGTTTGCAATTCCAGATCCAAATAGTTTAATTCAACTACCTTGGAATAAAGAGGTAGGATGGTTAGCGTCTGATTTGTGGATGAATGGCAAACCAGTGGATGCATCTCCAAGAATAATGTTAAAAAAACAAATAAAACTGCTGCAAAATGAAGGATTCATTATGAAATCTGGTGTGGAATGTGAGTATTTTTTAATCTCCGCTGACGGCAACACAATTGCAGACTCAAAAGATACTCAATCTAAACCATGCTACGATCAATCTTCACTAATGAGAAGATACGAATTAATTAAAGAGATATGCGATTGTATGATCGAAATGGGATGGAATCCTTATCAAAATGACCATGAAGATGCTAATGGTCAGTTTGAAATGAATTGGGATTACTCAGACTGCCTAACTACAGCAGATAGACATACTTTTTTTAAATTTATGGTTAAAACGATTGCTGAAAAACATGGACTTAGAGCTACGTTTATGCCCAAGCCTTTTGAAAATCTAACTGGTAACGGGTGTCATACTCATGTTTCTCTTTGGGATAAAAGAAAAAATAAATTTTTGGATAAAAATGATAAACTCGGACTTAGCAGTCTAGCTTACAATTTTTTAGGTGGTATAATTAAAAACGCAGGATCTTTATCTGCATTTTTTAATCCTACGCTAAATAGTTATAGAAGGATAAACGCACCTCCTACTAAATCAGGAGCAACTTGGTCTCCAAGTAGCATCTCTTACACGGGAAATAACCGAACACACATGATAAGAGTTCCTGACCCTGGAAGGTTTGAATTGAGACTTATGGATGGATCAGCTAATCCATATTTGGTACAAGCTGGAATTCTAGCAGCAGGTATAAACGGTATCAGAAAAAAAATAAATCCAGGCAAACCATTGTTTTGTAATATGTATACAGATCATGAAAAATATCCAAATCTAAAAAAATTACCAAATACTTTAGAAGACTCTCTTGACATGTTAAATTCAAATACTGTTTTAAAAAATGCCTTTGGAAAAGATGTTTTAAGTAGTTATTTAAAATTAAAAAATTCTGAAATTGAAAATTTTAAATTAAAAGAAGATTTTGACAAACTTAAACCTATAACAAAATGGGAAAGATCTAATACCTTAGATTGTTAAAGTATGTCTGTTGACTATAGACATATTAAAAAATATTCATCATTTATCAAAAATAATAATTACTC
>CACHKZ010000017.1 GCA_902580535.1 uncultured Pelagibacteraceae bacterium
TAAAAATTTTAGATCTACTGTCAAAAATAAATAAAATAAAAATTAAAAAACAAAAAACATTTTTGAAAACAAACTTCAAAGTTCCTAATTATACCACAAAAATGTTATTAGATGAGTCTAATTTATTTATAGATTGGTATTTACAAAAATATTTTAAAGGTAAAAAAAAACATTTTTTAGAAAAAGAATTAAAAAAAATATTTAAAAAATTATTAAGAAATATTTCATACCATAAGAAAGTTTTTGTACACAGAGATTTTCACGTATCCAATATAATGATAACTAAAAAGGGCTTAGGACTGCTCGACAGTCAGGATGCAGTATACGGAAATATTGCATACGATTTAGCTTCTTTAATTGATGATGTAAGGTTTAAAACAAATACAAAAATCAAGGATTTTATTTTTCAAGAATTCTTAAAAAAAAACAAAAATTTAGACTATAAAAAATTCAAAAACGATTTTGAGATTTTATCTGTGCTTAGAAACTTGAAAATAATTGGTATATTTTCTCGTTTATCCACGAGAGATAAAAAAAATAAATATCTCAAACTTATACCTTATGCTTGGAAATTAATTGAACTTAGAACAAGCAGAAACCCAATATTTAATGACCTAAATTATCTTTTAATTAAAAATTTTGATAAAAAAAAAAGAAAATTGATATGAAAGTTAAAACTGCTTTAATTCTTTGTGCTGGGTTTGGTAAGAGGGTTCAACCAATAACAGATACAATACCCAAACCTTTAATTAATTATAAAGATGAAACCTTATTAGAAAATACTATTAAATTTTTAATAAAACTAAAAATAAGCAAAATTAAAATAAACGTATTTTATTTAAAAGAAAAAATAATTAGTTTTATTGAAAATAAAAATTTTCCAATTAACATAGAAATTGTTGATGACGGTGAAACAATTTTAGGTACAGGTGGTGGAATTTTAAGCCTCATTAATAAATCTGATGAAGAGGATGTATTAGTTATCAATCCAGATACAATTTGGGATGATAGTTTCATAACCTCAGTTATTGATATGGAAAATATCTATTTCGAAAAAAAAATTAAAAATATTTTATTGGTTGTAAATAATTCATCGTGTTTTGATAGAAGATTTAACGGAGATTTTGAAATTAAAAATAATATTTTATTTAAGGAAAAAGTTAATAATTTTAAATATACAGGATGTCAAATATTCAACAAAGGTATAATTTCTCATAAGCAACTGAATTATTTTCCTGTATCTGAAATATGGGATACTCTTTTAAGAGACAACAAACTTTATGGTTATGAACATAAAGGAGAATTTAAGCACTTAACTGATTATGAAATATATGAAAAATTATTTATTTAGAAAACTAAGAGGTCTTTTGCTCTGTCTTTATCTAAATAACTAGCATTTTTAATTTTTCCTTCTTCAATTTCTATTAATAAAGGATTACCTGTTGGTATTTCTAGACTTGAAATTTTTTTGTTATCTAAATCAAACAGGTATTTACACAATGATCTAATTGAATTTCCATGAGCTGAAACAATTATATTTTTATCTAATTTTGGCTCTATATTTTTTTTATAAAATGGTATCACCCTTTCGTAGGTATTTTTTAATGACTCAGTATCAGGGATCTTATCTCTTGGAACATTTTTATATATATCAATATTCAATGGGTGATATGGACTTGTTTTTTTAAGAGCCTCTGGTGGATTATCCCAAGACCTTCTAAAAGTATGAATTTTTTCTTCACCATAAAGCTTTTTCATTTCATCTTTATTTAAACCTGTTAAAGATCCATAATGTCTCTCATTTAATTCCCATGCATTTACAATCTCCTGATTTTTTATTCTCATAGTATTTAATATCAAATTAAGAGTCTCAATTGATCTTGATTGTAAAGATGTGTAAAAATAAGATAATTCAATACCTAATTTCTTAATTAATTCTCCTGCTTTACAAGCCTCAAGCTTACCTTTAGCAGCTAAATCAACGTCTACCCAGCCTGTGAAACGATTTTCTAGGTTCCATTCACTTTGTCCATGTCTTACAAGAATTAAATAATTCATAAATTTAACATAAATATAAATTAAATTAGATTGACATAAAGCTAAATTTTTTTATTTTGTTACAATGAGTTCATTTGAGGATAGAAAAAAAAGTTTTGAAAAGAAATTTGCTCATGATCAAGAGCTTCAATTTAAAGTCAGCGCTAGAAGAAATAAATATTTAGGAGAATGGGTATCTCAAATACTTGATTATAATTCAGATCAAGAAAAAGAATACATTCAATCAGTAATAAAGGCTGATTTTGCTGAAGCAGGTGACGAAGATGTTTTTAGAAAAATCAAAGAGGATTTAAAAGAAAAAAACATATCAGATGAGGAATTACGAAAAAAGATGGATGAGCTAAATGAAAAAGCTAAAACTGATTTTAGTTAGTCTTTTTTTTATCCTATTAAATATAAATAATTCATTTTCTTTAAATACTAATCTTAAAATAATTTCTGGAAAAGCAGTTATAACAGATGGTGATACAGTTAAAATAAATAATAAAAAAATTCGCTTTAGTGGAATTGATGCTCCAGAAAGTTATTTTTTCGGAAAAAAACAAATATGCACTTTAAATAAAGTAGATATTTTTTGTGGAATATTATCAAAAGATAAATTATTTGAAAAAATAGGAAATCGATCTATTGATTGCAAAATTGAAAAAAATAAAGATCAATTTAATAGGTTATTAGGAGAGTGTTTTTTAGATAACGAGAGTTTATCAGTTTATATGGTTAAGAATGGTTATGCGTTTGATTACCCAAAATATTCTAAAGGAAAATTCAGAGAATATGAAAAATATGCAAAAGATCTTTCTTTAGGATTGTGGCAAATGAAATTCGAATATCCTTGGATATGGAGAAAAAAAAATAGATAATAAAAAAAGTGATTCGAAATAATAAATTATATTTATTTATAATTCTAATTTTGGTTTCTGCATGCTCTTCTATACCTAAAAATACAGCTGATGGTTGTTCAATTTTTTCTGAAAGATATCTTTGGTATAAACATGCAAGAAAATCTGAACAAAAATGGGGAACACCTATTTATTTGCAACTTGCAATTATTAAAATGGAATCTGATTTTGATTGGTTGGCTAAACCACCAAGACAAAAACTGTTTAAAGTAATTCCATATAAAAGACCATCCAGTTCTTTTGGCTATTCTCAAGCTGTAAAAGGTACATGGAAACAGTACAAAGAAGAAACTGGAAATAAATATGCTACCCGAACGCGGTTCAAAGATAGTGTAGATTTTATTGGTTGGTATACAAATAAAACAGAGAAGATACTAAAAATACCTAAAAACGATGCTTTCAGGCAGTATCTTGCCTATCATGAGGGATGGGGCAACTATAAAAACTACAAAAATAAACAAAAAATTATTTTATTAGCAAAGAAAGTTGAAAACCAGTCTAAGAAGTACAAAAGTCAACTTAATAAATGTAAAAACTCACTAACTACTAGAAAATATATTTTATTCTAATTTAGCTGTTTTTTCAGCTCTATATCAACAGCGTCAATTCTCTTTGTATTTTTGGCAAGAGTTAAATACATTGTTGGTGTCACATATAAAGTAAAGAACGTAGAAATTATCATTCCTCCAAGTATTGTTGCACCAACTGCAAGTCTAGAACCTTCTCCTGCTCCAGGTCCAATATTTCCAATAACAAGCGGTAACATTGCTATCATAGTACTTAATGAAGTCATAATTATTGGTCTAAATCTTAAACTACAAGCTTCTTTTACAGCTTTCTCAATATCTTTACCTTTGGTTCTTAATTGATTTGCATAATCAACTATAAGAATACTATTCTTTGTTGAAATTCCTATTAAGATAACCAGCGCAATTTGTGAGAAAATATTTATTGACGAATTTAAAAATAATATGAATACCAAACCACCAAATACCGCCAGTGGAACAGTTAAAATAATTATAAATGGATGAATAAAAGAATTAAATGTTGCAGACATAACAAGGTAAGCAGTTAACAAAGCTAAGGCAAAAATTATGTAAAGTTCATTACTTGTTTCTTTTAATTCCTCTGATTTACCTTTCCAAGTAATTTGTTTATCAGGCGCAACTTTAGTCATTGTTTCTTCAAGATATTTAATTGCTTCAGCTAAAGTATATCCTTCACTAATATTTGCAGATATCGTGACAGCTCTTTGCCTATTGTATCTTGATAACTTACTCGCAGTTCCCTTTTCATTGAATTCTACTAAATTTGAAAGAGAAACTAAGTTACCAGTTTTTTCAGATCTAACAAAGATTTTACTTAAACTTTCCTTATCTTTTCTATCCTCTAAGTATTGTTGTAAAATTATAGGATATTCTTTACCAAGTTTATTAAATTTTGTAACTGTTTTGCCACCATATAAAGTCTCTAGTGTTTGTCCAATTGCTTCTGCAGATATCCCTAAGTCTTTTGCTTTTATTTTATTAATCTTTATATTTACTTCTGGTTTATTTCTACTGTAATCAGATTCTAATCTTGATAAATTTCTGTTTTTTCTGAGCATTCTAATAACTTGAGTTTGAATTTGTTCTAGCTCTTCGTAAGTATTTCCGTAAATAACCATTTGAACAGGCTTGTTGTAACTTGAAACTCTTATAGACTGAGGGGATATAGGAAATGCTAATGTTTGAGGTACAGTAACAATTTTACCTATGGCTTGTCTCATGATTGTTTGGGAGCTTTGTTTTCTATTTTTCCAATTGTCTAAAAGTGAAATGATCAAAAAACTATTCTCAGAGCCAAATCCTGGTACAATCATAAGAAATCTATTGTATGGGCTATTTTCCTTATCTAGCAATGGTATCAGTCTTTTTTCCACATCTTCGGCTCTTTTTTGTGTGTATTGAAAAGAACTGCCCTCATCTGTAAAACCAATTACCAAATATACACCTCTATCTTCCATTGGTAATAGTTCCTTTTTTGTATAATTATATAAAACAGCTGAGCCAATAACGATTAAAACAATAAATGTTACAATTGTTTTTTTTCTATTGATCCAAAATACTAAAGTTTCTGAATAAAAATTTAGAAAACCTTGAAAAAATATATCAAATCTTTTGGTTAAGAAATTTGATTTTTTCTTTTTGTCAAGAAACTTGCTTCCAAGCATTGGTGAAAGTGTTAATGCAACAAACGATGAAACAACTATTGCAAATGATAAGGCAATAGCAGTCTCTTTAAATAAAGTTCCTGCAATTCCCTCGATGAATATTAAAGGTAAAAAAACAGCTACTAATATAAGAGTTGTTGCGATAATAGCAAAAGTAATTTGTTTTGAACCCTTGTACGCTGCTACTAACGGTGTTTCACCATTTTCGATTCTTCTATATATAGCATCAGTCATAATAACAGAATCATCTGTTATAATACCTATTGCTAAAATAAAACTTAATAAGACAAATATATTTATTGATAAATCAAATATATATAGACCTAAAAAGGTTGCAATCAAACTCACTGGTAGAGCAATGGCAGGGACTATTACAGCTTTAAGGTTTCCTAAAAATAAATAAATTATGATTACAACTAATATAAATGCAATAATTAATGTTTTATAAACCTCATTAATTGCTTCACCTATATAAGTTGCTCTATTGAATGCTATTTCTAAATTTAAATCTCCTGGTAAAGTTTTTCTTACTTCTTCAATTTTTTTCTTGATATCTTTGGAAAGTTCTACAGTAGATGCACCGCTCCTCGCATAGATACCTATTCCCATTGTTTTCAAATTTAAAGCCCCTTTACTTTGAGCTCTAAATAAAACTTTTTCAGTCACTGGACCCAACTCTAAATTTGCAACGTCAGACAATCTAACTATGTTATCTTTAGCCTTTTTTATCGGAAGCTGTTTGAGTTTTTCTAAGTCGTTATAAGATTTATCGATATTAATTGTAAGATCAATATTTTCTGCCTCTAAAGTACCGGCTGGTAATCTCACATTTTCATTTCTAAGTGATCTTTCAACTTCTTGTATTGTTAGATTATTCGCTGCCAACTTGATTGGATCTATCCATACTCTTATACTGAGTTCTCTTAGTCCACCAGTTCTTATTCTACCAACATTTTTGATGCTTGAAAACTGGTCAACTAAATACCTTTCCGCATAATCTCCAAGCTCAAGGTCTGTCCAAGTTTCTGAGGATAACGCTAGCCACATTGTCGTTGTAAAACCTGCAGATTGCTTAAGTATTCTTGGCGCATCCGCCTCTGAGGGAAGTCTTCCAACTATTCTAGCCACTCTTTCTCTGACATCGTTTGCAGCATTATCAAGATCAATATCTGTATCGAACTCTATATTTATTGTACTTTTTCCATTCTCTGATTTTGCATCAATATTTTTTATACCCTCTGCTCCACCAATTACTTCTTCAATTACCTGAGTTACTTCTTCATCAACAATAGGAGCTGAAGCTGAAGCGTATTTCACTTGAACTTGAACTACGGGTGGTTGTAAACCGGATGGAAGTTCTCTAACAGGTAACTTTGAAAAAACAAAAGTACCAAAAACAACTAATATTAAAGATAACACCCATGATAATGCCGGTCTTCTAATACTTACATCAGTTAAATACATTTAATTATTTATTTTTTATCTTCTTTTTTTTCTGACTCTGACTTACCAAATAAATTTTTTATCCAGTCAAACTTACCTTTTTTTGCCTCTGAATTATTAGATTTTGCTTTTTTACCCCAATCAGATTTACTTTTTTTAGCTCCATCTTTTATAGGTTTTATTTTGCCATTTGGCCTTACTTTCTTAAGACCCTCAGCAACAACTATATCGCCTTCATTTAATCCAGATTTGACTTCAAGATATCCTTGACTTCTATTGCCAACTATAACTTCTACTCTATTAGTAACGTTTTTGTCGTCTACTTTATAGATATAAACTTTATTACCTTCCAAGATTACACTTGTATCAGGAATTCCTAGAGAATCTCTCTCATTATATTTGATGCTAACTTCCATTAACGCGCCAGGCAAGATTTCAGAATTTGAGTTTTGAAGTTTAACTCTAAGTCTAAGAGATCTATTACTTACATCGATTTTACTTGCAATTGAGTCTACTTTACCTTGATATATTTTTTCTTTATTTCCAGAAAATCTTACATCAACACCTAATCCTTTTTTTACAAATGGAGCGAATATTTCGGGTACATCAACATCAATAAATAAAAAAGATGCATCTTCAATATCAATTACAACTGAGCTTTCTGAAACATTTATATCATCTGAAAAGTTTCTTTTTCCTATGACACCATCAAAAGGTGCTCTAATAGTTCTATTTTTTAATTTTGCTACAATATCTCCAGTTTTTACTTTAGTATTGTATTTTATCTCCTCTAAAATTTCATATTTTTCTATGTTGTAAGACTGAACTTTTATTGGAACAGCTGTTCCGAAGGTTTCAATTATATTTTGGAATCTTCTTTGTTCAACAGTTTTGACAATAATTCCTGGCGGTGGTCTTTTGCTAAATTTTTTTTTGAAGTGATTACCGATCATTGTTCTTGCAATGATTACGCCAGCGATAATTATAAAAAATATTACAATTATAGTTGTTACTTTTGTTGATCTTTTCATAATCTACAATTTTCCATATTCAGCCCATGATCCATCATAAACTGTAGGAGAATATGTATTATTTACTAGGGAATATGCAAGACTTAAAACACAAGCAGTAATACCAGAACCGCATGAAAAAACTCTCTTGTTATCATTAGAATCAATTATTTCGTCGAATTTTTTTGAAATTTCAGATCTATTTTTAAATGTATTGTCCTTAGCGTTAATAACTTCTTTGAATGGAAGACATAGAGAATTTGGTATAGATCCACTTCTAACATTTTTTCTTGGATCTGGTGCAGTTCCATCAAATCTTTCCTTACTTCTTGCATCAATAACTTTAAAATTATTCGTTTTTATGTTGTCATTGATTTCGTTAATATTTTTAACAAGATGTTTATTTTCTCTAGCAATATATTTCGACTTTAAAATAATTGTATTATCATTAGTTGTCATTTTTTTATCTATTGTCCATTTTTTTAAGCCACCATCCAAAACGCTGACTAACTCTTTATCATGACCGAAATAAATAAAATTAAACCAACCTCTACATGAACTCAGCACATCTGAATCATCATAAATTACTATTCTATCTTGATTTGAGATACCTAAAGAAGATACAATTTCCTCCCATTTTTCTCTTGTTGGAAGCATATGAGGTAATTCAGTGTTCTGTTCTGAATTTTTATCTAAGTCAAAAAATATTGCTCCTGGAATATGTTTACTCAAATATTCTTCATATGGATTTCTATTTATCCCCGGCATGTGCCAAGAACAGTCTATAATTTTTACATTATTTAAATTTTTTTCTAGCCAATCAGATGAGACAAGTGACATTCTATCTTTTTTCTAGATACTTCTGATGATATTCCTCTGCAGCACAGTAATTTTTTAACTCAGAAAGTTTGGTAACTACTCTTCCAGATAACCTTACGTTTTCTTCATTTATAATTTTTTGAGCTATTTTCTTTTGTTTATCGTTCAGATAAAATATTTCACTTCTGTATTGTGTACCAAAATCAGGTCCTTGAGAATTTAGTGTTGTTGGATCATGAAATTCAAAAAATTTTTTTATAATCTTCTCATAAGAAATTACTTTGGGATCGAATTCAAGTTTTACAGCTTCTGCGTGATTTGTTGTCCCAGTGCAAACCTCTCTATAATTTGTATTTGGGCTATTACCTCCGCAGTATCCAACCTCAGTTCTGTAAACGCCTTCTAGTTGTCCATATTTTTTTTCTGGACCCCAAAAACAACCCAAGGCTAAAACTGCTATTTCCATAGATTAATGCTATAATAATAATATAATTAAATCCATGTTATCTAAAAATCAATTAGGCTTTTTGTACATGGTTCTATCAGTTTGTGCATTCTCAATGATGGATGTACTTGTAAAATGGTCTGAAAATTACCCAGTTGGAGAAGTACTTTTTTTCAGAGGTTTTTGTGGTTTAATACCCATACTTTTTTTAATACCAAAAGAAAATTATAAAAATTTTTATAAAACAGATCGACCTAAACTACATTTTGCAAGATGCATGGCTGGTTTAATGGCAATAGTATCCATATTTATTGCTCTAAGAAACCTACCTTTAGCCACTGTAGTGAGTATTTCTTTTGCAGCACCAATATTTGCAACAATAATGTCGATATATTTTTTATCAGAAAAAATTGGTAAATATAGATGGTTGGCAGTATTTATTGGATTTATAGGAGTAATAATTATTGCTCAACCTGGAATTTCATCTTTAAATTTTAATTATATTTATCCAATTATTTTTTGTTTAGGAATGTCTTATGTGGCTATTGCAATAAGACAGCTGTCTACTTCAGAACCTGTCTGGTTAATTTCATTTTACTTCTCGATTGCAATATCAATTTTAGGACTACTTACTGTTCCATTTGGTTGGGTTATGCCAACTTTTTTTGATTTTATATTATTGTGTATGATTGGTTTGCTTGGAGGTGTTGCAAATTTACTTTTAGGTCAATCATATAAAGTTTCAGAAGTTTCTTTGGTCTCACCGTTAAAATACCTAAGTTTAGTTTTTGCCATTTTCTTTGGATATTTTGTTTGGAATGAAATACCATCATATAAGACCTTAATTGGTGCTGCATTAGTAATTTTATCTTCAATCATAATATTTAGAAGAGAAATATATTTAAAAAAACCAAACTTAATTTTCAAAAATGAGTAAACCACCCAAATATTGGTCAAAAGCAATTAAGTATCTTTCAAAAGATAAAATTATGAGGAAACTTATATTAAAGTACAAGGATAAAACTTTAACTTCAAGGAGAGATATTTTTTTATCGTTGTGTAAAAGTATAATTGGTCAACAAATTAGTGTAGCTGCTGCTAACTCAGTTTTTTTAAAGTTTAAAACAGAGTGTCAAGGAAAGATAAATCCAAAAGTAGTAAATAGTATTACTTCAAATAGATTAAAAAAATGTGGTTTAAGTAGACAAAAAGTAAGAGGTATAAAAGAGTTAGCAAAAAAATTTATTAATAAAACTTTTAATCCAAGAGTTATTAAAACAATGAGTGATGAAGAAGCAATTCTTTATTTGTCAGAATTAAGACAAATAGGTAGATGGTCTGCAGAAATGATTTTACTATTTACTTACAACAGGTCTAACATTTGGCCAGTTCAAGATATTGGTTTGCTTAGAGCAATTTCTAATAACTATAAAAAAACCTACTTACCACCTATGAGTTATGTAAATCGTTTAAAAAATAGATTTTCTCCTTATTGTTCAGTTGCCACTTGGTATCTATGGCGTTCTATTGATGATGAACCTGTACAATATTAAATACCTTCAATTATCTGATGATGTCTCACAGCATGGCCTTTAATAACGTCTAGCGCTTCTTGATATTCGGGGGAATCGTAAAATTCTATCGCTGTTTTATAATTTGGAAACTCAAGAACAGTTGTTCTCGGCGAATCTATTCCTTCATTTGTTCTATTTTTTCCACCTCTAATCAAAAATTTGCCTGAATATTTTTCCGCAGCAGATGTAGCTTTTAGCGCATACTCCTTTAGTTTCTCCTCACTATTGATTTTTTCCCACATACATACAACGTAACCTTTCATAATTCTCCTTTTGCGTAATTATATATTCAAAATTTACTTTTTCAAATCTGTTCTTGATTTACTCCTTCAACAATGAACATAATTCTTTTGGTAGTGCTCTCAGCAATAGACCATGCAGATTTATAATCGTTTGATTCATGACAGGACATTGCATCATCATAACTTGGAAACTCCCAAATAACAGTTCGGACAATGTTTGTATTACTAAACGATGTTAATCTACCACCTCTTACAATTGGTTTTCCTCCATAACTTTTTATTACAGGGATAGCCTTTTCTCCATATTTTTTCAGGTTATCCTGGTTAGAGATTTCTAAGTATAGACTTATCCAATAAGTTTTCATATTTATCCTTTTTTAATATTTTTATTTATGATACCAAATTTCTATGGCTGATAAATTAATAATTACATATGAAGAGTACAAAACTGCAGTTGAAAAACTTGCTCTAGAGATAGAAAAAAATTATAAGCCAACAGTTCTAGTTGGGATAATGAGAGGTGCGGCACCAATTATAGATATTTTGTCCAGAATTTTTAAATTACCAACTGCTTATGTTGTTATCCAAAGTTATTCTGGTGATACTGTTCAAAATAAACAGGGAGAACTAATTTTTGCCAGAGATATTAGCGCAATTGCAACTAACGAAAATTTTAAAAAAGTTTTGTTAGTAGATGATTTGTCAGATACAGGTTTAACTTTGAATAAAAGTATAGATTGGTTGAAAGAGTACGATCCAATTAAAAATTATATTAAGGAGATAAAGACAGCATGTTTATGGAAAAAAAAATCATCTTCTTTTACCCCCGACTTTTGCCCAATTTTACTAGAAAATGATCCTTGGATAGTTCAACCATCAGAGTATTATGATGAAGTAGATATTGAAGCGTTAAAATTAAAACATTCTTAGCAAATAAAAAAAGGCCAGGCTAAGCTGGCCTTAAATTTAAATTTTTAAAAAGAAATTACTGCGGAATATCTCCTTCTACTCCTTTAACATAAACATTCATACCAGCTAACATCCCGTCATCTGCTACTGAACCCTCAGCTACAAGAATGTTTCCCTTTTGATCATAAATTGGACCAGTAAATGAATGTGTTTTTCCAGATGCTAAGTCTTTTTGAAGTTGCTCTACCTCTTTAACTAAATCACTTCCCATCGCAGAATTGTATGGAGCCATAGCAACCATTCCCTCTTTTAATCCATGCCAAGTATCTTGTTGTTTCCATGTACCGTCTCTTGCTGCGATTGATCTTTCGACATAATAAGGTGCCCAATCATCAATAATAGACGTTAGTATTGATTTTGGAGCAAATCTTTGCATATCACTTGCTTGACCAAATGACCAAACTCCTGCTTTTTCCGCTACTTGAACAGGTGCAGTACTGTCAGTATGTTGCATTATAACATCTGCTCCTTGATCAATTAAAGCTTGAGCCGCCTCAGACTCTTTACCTGGATCGTACCAAGTAAATACCCAAACTATTTTTGTTTTAATGTCAGGATTTACTTTTTGGGCAGCTAGTGTCATAGCATTAATTCCTCTTATTACTTCAGGAATTGGGAAAGAAGCAATATATCCGATAACATTTGTTTTTGTCATCTTTCCTGCCATATGGCCTAACAAAGTTCTTCCTTCATAAAATCTCGCAGAGTACGTGGATACATTAGAGTGTTCTCTTTTGTAGCCAGTTGCATGCTCAAATTTTACGTTTGGAAAATCTTTAGCAACTTTGTTCGTAGGATCCATATATCCAAAGCTCGTAGTAAAAATTAAATCATGTCCAGATTGAGCTAGTTGTCTTATGACTCTTTCCGCATCCGCACCCTCAGGCACACTTTCTACGTAAGTTGTTTTTATTCCAGCTGCTTCTACTGCTTTTCTTCCTTCATCATGTTGGTATGTCCATCCGTGGTCACCTGTAGGTCCAACGTAAACAAAACCAACTTTAAAATCTGCATTAGCTTGTGCACTTATACCAAGCAAAAATAATACAGATATTATATATCTTAAAAAGTATTTATACATTTGATTCCCCTTTAAATTTAATTTTGTGATACTACAAACTAAGCAATATTCTAATAAAAAAAAATATTTATTTTGGAATAGCTAACATCACTTTTCCTTATAGAAGATTTGTCCCAACGATGTTGGTGTGTTTAGTTTTATTTTTCTACTGTCACGAGAAATTACAACTAAAACTATTATTGTCATGATATATGGTAATGCACTTAAAAATTGAACTGGAATTCTTAAACCTACAGCTTGCATATGTAATTGTAAAATTGTTATTCCGCCAAATATTAATGCTCCTATTAAAACTTTTATTGGACTCCATGTTGCAAAAACTACTAATGCTAGTGCAATCCACCCTCTTCCTCCAGTCATATTTTCAATCCATTGAGGAGTGTAAATTAATGAAAGATAAGCACCTGCTAATCCACACATAGCTCCACCATAAAGAATACAACTATATCTTACTAATGTTACATTAATTCCCTGATTAGATGCTGATGTTGGCGAGTCTCCTACAGCTCTGATTATTAATCCAATTTTTGTTTTTTTCAGAAAATAATTTGTCAAAAAGGGCATTAAAAATGCAAAGTATAATATGATTGAATGTCCAAATAAAATTGGTCCCAAAAAAGGGACATTTTCCTTTAGATTTATGAATAATAAGGGAAATTCTTTTCCTGGTATTCCAACAAAATTCTTTCCTATCATTGCTGACATTCCGATTCCAAAAATAGTTAAAGCAAGTCCGGTAGCTACATGGTTTGTGAGAAGTGATTGCGTAAGCACCCCAAAAATAATTGAGATAAATAGACCAGAAAGCATTGAGCCAATTACAGCTATAAATAAGTTGTCTGTTATAACCATTAATGCAAAGCCTGAAATTGCTCCAATGATCATCATTCCTTCCACTCCGAGATTTAAAACACCAGATCTTTCAGTTATTAATTCTCCAGATGCAGCAAGTATCAATGGGACTGATGATGCCATAATTGCACCAATCAAGATACCGATGAAATTTAAATCAAAGCTCATTTTTTTTTAGACCTAAAAATTTTATTTTAAAAAACAGCAAGTAATCAGATCCAAGAAGAAAGAATAAAATCATCCCTTGAAAAACTTGTCCTGTATACTTAGGCACTTGTAAAAAAATCTGTGCTGTTTCAGCACCTAAATAAGTTAAAGCAACAATTAGTGAAGCAAATATAATTCCAACTGGATTTAACCTTCCTAAGAAAGCAACAATTATTGCTGTGAAACCATAGTCTGGTGAAATATTTCTGTGTAACTGACCGATGGGCCCGGTTATTTCCCCAACCCCTGCTAAACCAGCACATGCTCCACTGATCATAAAAACTATAATGATCATAGTCTTTCCTTTGTAGCCTGCATATTTTGCGGTCTTTAGACTTAAACCTGAAACTTTTATTTGAAAACCCAAATATGTTTTGTATAAAATTAACCAACTTAAGAATACGGTTATTAAAGTGATAAAAATTCCTGCATGAATTCTTAAACCATCAAATAAAATAGGCATCCTTGCAGACTCACTAAATTGTCTTGTTTCAGGGAAGTTAAAACCTTCAGGATTACTCCATGGACCAACCACTAAGTAATCTAATAATAATTTAGCTACATAAACGAGCATTAAGCTTACTAAAATTTCATTTGTATTAAAATATGTTTTCAAAACCGCAGGGATCATTGCAAACATCATTCCACCAATTGCGCCAGATAAAATAATTATTGGCAAAACATAAAAACCATCATGACCATAAAATAATAAAGCAACACCACCACCAACAATTCCCCCAAAAATGAGCTGTCCCTCGGCCCCAATGTTCCAATTATTACTTTTAAAACAAAAAGATAAACCAATTGCTATTAAGCAAAGTGGAGTTGCTTTTATTAAAAGTTCGCTAAAACCGTATAAGTCAGAGATAGGTGTTATAAAAAAAAATTTTAAAGCTTCAATAGGATTGAAACCCAACACATAAAAAATAATTCCTCCACCAAATAAAGTAAGAAAAATAGCTAAAATTGGTGTTAAAAAGTAAATTGAGGGAGAAACATCATTACGTTTTTCAATTTTAATCAATTGAGCCTCCTCCCATTAAAATTCCTAATTTTTCTGGAGTAACTTCATTTACATCCATGATTTTGGATAATTTACCTTTATAAATTACGCATATCCTATCGCTTAATCTTAAAAGTTCGTCGTTATCTGTAGAAATTAGTATTGAGGATTTACCCTGATCATTGATATTTATAAGAGTTTCGTGAATATAATTGATAGCACCTACATCAAGCCCCCAAGTTGGATTGAAGCAAACTAAGAGTTCTGGAGAAGTAATTAATTCTCTTCCTATAATTAACTTTTGTAGATTTCCTCCAGACAAAAATTGACTTTTCATTTCAACATTATCAGTATTTACTGAAAAATTAGAGAGTATTTTCTTTGAGTGCTCTTTTATTTTTTTTTCGTTCACTAATCCTTTTTCAAAAAAGTTTGAAGATTTAAAATTATTTAATGCAACATTTTCATAAATCTTTAATTCTGGAACAGCGGCCTGGGAAATACGATCTTCAGGTGAAAAAGCCATAAGGTATTCTCTTCTTTCTCTTGGATTGAGCTTACTGATTTCTTTATTTCTAAATTTTATAGATGTATAATCAGTAATTATTTCTCCACTTAAAATTTGAAACAATTCACTTTGTCCATTTCCTGAAATCCCAGCTATCCCTAAACATTCTCCTTTTTTTAATGAAAAATTCAGATTAATTAAGTTTGTTTCATAAGGGTCGTCACTTCTAAAATTTAAGTTTGAGATCTTTAAAATTTCTTCATTAAATTTGGAATTATTAATTTTTTTTTTGATAGTACTTAAATTTTCTCCAACCATCTTATTGGCTAAAGTTTCAATTTTTTCTTCTTTTGTTTTACTCACAGAGACAACTTTACCTTTTCTCATGACTGCTACTTCATCACAAAGTGAAAGTACTTCTTTTAATTTATGAGTAATGTAAATTATTAATATTCCTTCATCTGAAAACTGTTTTAATGAAATAAATAAATCTTCCGTTTCTTGTTCGGTTAAAACTGATGTGGGTTCATCCATTATTAATACTTTAGGATTTCTAATTAAACATCTAATAATTTCAACTTTTTGTTTTTGACCAGCTGATAAATTTAAAACTGGAATATCTAAATCGATTTTAAAATTATATTTTTTTAAGATTTTGTTAACTAATAGTCTTAGGTCCTCATTTTTTTTATCACTATCTATACTCAAGTTTTCAAATACAGATAAAGTTTCAAATAGATTGAAATGCTGGAATACCATTCCGATGTTATTTTTTTTAGCATCTAATGGAGAGTTCAGTTTAATACTCTCACCATTTAAAAAAACTTTGCCTTTATCAGGTCTTACGACTCCTGATAAAATTTTAACTAAAGTTGATTTGCCTGCACCGTTTTCTCCTAATAAGGCGTATATTTTTCCACTTCCAAACTCCAATGAAATTTCATCGTTAGCAACACAGCCTGGATATATTTTCGAAATTTCTGATACCCTAAGTTTTGTGTTCATAAGAATCTTGTTGTTAATTCTAAAAATAAAGAATTAAGCTGTATAAATACAATAAATAAATCGTTTTTTGATAGAAAACTTATAAATTATTCAACTTTTAAGTTAATCTTTG
>CACHKZ010000018.1 GCA_902580535.1 uncultured Pelagibacteraceae bacterium
CTATGAAAATTATTTGCGGATCTAAAACCTATATATCCTGGTGCTCTCCAAACTTTGCCAGCTTTTAAAGTCTCCCAATATCCTCCTCTAAGTATTATTGTAATAAAAGGAAAAAGGTGGTTATGAACACCATCACCATGATCATCATCTAACATTTCATGTATTAAAATATTAAATGGAAACCATTTAGGTCGATGGCGAAATAACAAATAGTATCTATTCATCCAAGGTTTAGCTTTTTTATACTCAGGATGGGAAGGACCTCTGTCTAGTACAACTTTTTTTCTTCCTATTTTTTCTAAAAATTTTAAAAACATTATCTTATTTTAGAGATGGCATTATCTTTTATCAAATACATGCTGTTCTGAAATATGAATGGTCTTGAGATTTTCGATCTGTGTATTTTTGTTATCTTTTCTCGCTTACCTGTTAATGAGTTTATGGTTAATAATTGTCCATTACTCAAAGATACAAATAATTTATATTTTCCATGTATAAAACCTGTCGGTTTTATAACTTCTCGGTGCTTAAAATCTTTTAAAATATCTGTAATTCTTATTATATTGCCAGTTTGATCATCTAAAACAAATAGATAACCTTCGTTTGAAATAGTAAAGATCAAACTTTCAATTATTGTTGGTCTTAGGTTTGAATTAATTGATTGAGTCCATTTGATTATTCCTGTTCTTGCATCAATTGAAAAGAATTCATTTTTATTATTTGAAAAATAAATAGTGTTATTTTCAAAAACTAAATCAGAATTTTCTAAACTAAATGCATCCTGATATATCAAACTACTTTGAGTAGGTGTCTGCCAAACTAAACTTCCATTATTAACATCAAGTGCTGTAACATCCCCCACATTGTTAATAAAAAAAACGATTTCATCTTTTAAAATAATTGAGAGTTTTTTTTGAGATTTGATAAATGAATTTTCTGTTTTGAAATTCCATAATTCTGTTCCATCTTTTGATGAAATTGCTCTCATTACATTATCAAAATCAACAGTTAAAAATATATCCTTATAAACTTTTATGTTAGAATTAAAAGATGATGAGCTATATTTTGACCAAATAATTGCTCCGTCATCTAGATTAATTGAATACATTTTTGATAAATTGTCGTTTACAATAATTTTTTTATCGACTTGAGCAAAATATAATATTGGGTTAAGCTTCTTTTCTTTTTTATCATAATTGTTGACCTTCCATATCTCTTTTAAATCACTATTCAATTTAAAAATTGTACCTTTGCCATTGAAGAAAATAATACTTTTATCTTTTGTAAAAAACAACTCTGGTTGATTAGAGTAAAATTTTTTCATTTTGCTTATTTTATAATTTGAAATTTTTTCGAAATTTGTAACAAAATTTATATTGCCATTATTATTGCTATTATTATTTAAAAAAGGATTTAGTCTAAATGTGTTTATTTTTTTTATTTTCAATTGTTGATTAAATTCTTTTTTAATTGGGTCTATTTTTTTAAAAATATCTATAAGATTATCATTTCGAACTTTATCTTTTTTTGAAAAACTACAATTCGATATGAATAATAAAATTATTATATATTGAATAGTTTTATTCACTGAAATTTGAACGTAATCTTTTCTGAACTTCTAATTTTATTTTTGGACTTATGTTTTCCATATCCACTATCTGATTAAAAAATTCTTTGGATTTCTGCATTTGATTATTTGACAAATAATACTCTGCCATTAAATATAAGGCTTGTGGTTTCCACATACTTTCTGATTTTATTATTGGGTTTAAAATATCTAATAATTCATTTTCTTCAACGAAATCAGAATTATATAATCCCTTTTTATATATAGTTAAATTTTTAATTTCTTTTTCAAGTGGTACTTTATTTATGAGAAAATCAAAATAGGAGTTAATTTCATCAATTGAGGATATTAAATCATTATCTAATAAAAAAAAGAAAGCTAATGGAGAATATGTTATATCTTTAACATTTATTATTTCGATTAACTCAGCATTTACATTCTTTTCACCATTTTCAAAATTGGTTACGATGAAATTATATTTATTTGCTAATTTTTCTTTGTTTTTCGATTTAAATTCTTGATAACCAAAGAAACTAATTAATATTAATATTATTAAAATTAATAAAGAAAATAGTTGTTTCCTTCTTGATTTTAAGAAATGCTTAAATTTCTCAGCTCTTGTGTTTGCATTAATAATTTCTATTTCTTCATCCATTTATCATATTCCTTAAAACATATTGCAAGATACCACCGTTTTTGTAGTACTCTAACTCATTTTTAGTATCTATTCTGCACAACATTTTAATTTTTTTTATATCTCCACTTGAATATTTTATCTCAAGATCTAATAGATCTCCTGGATTAATTCCTTTTTCAATACTTAAAATTGAAATTAATTCAGATCCATTTAATTTTAAATTATGTCTATTAATATTGTCAGTAAATTGTAACGGCAAAACTCCCATTCCTATAAGATTTGACCTATGAATTCTTTCAAAACTTTCAGCTATCACAGCCTTGACACCTAACAGTTTTGTTCCTTTTGCTGCCCAATCTCTTGAAGAGCCAGTTCCATATTCTTTTCCACCAAATACAACTAAATCAACTCCTCTTTTTTTATATTCGACAACTGCATCATAAATAGGCATAACTTTTTTCTCAGGATATAACGTTGTAAAGCCCCCTTCTGTTCCAGGAGCCATTTCATTTTTAATTCTTATATTAGCAAAAGTTCCTCTCATCATTACTTCATGATTTCCTCTTCTTGCACCATATGAATTATAATCTTTTGGTAAAATTTGATGTTTCATGAAATAATTTCCTGTTGGACTTTCTTTTTGTATACTTCCTGCAGGAGATATATGATCCGTGGTCACCATATCTCCCAATATCAATAAAGGTCTAGCATCTTTTATTTCCTTAAACCCCTCAGGTTCATCTGGCAAGTTTTCAAAAAATGGAGGTTTTTTTACATAAGTAGAGTTTTCTTCCCAGTTATAAATACTGCCTTTATCTACTTTAATTTTTTGCCATTGCTCTGGTCCTTTAGACACATTTGAGTATCTATTAAGAAACATTTCAGGATTTAAAGACTCGATAAGTGTGTCTTCTATTTCTTTGTTTGTTGGCCAAATATCTTTTAGATATACCTCATTCCCATTGCTATCTTCACCTAGAGGATCTTTGTATAAATCCATTCTCATTGAACCAGCGATTGCATAAGCTACTACTAAAGGAGGAGAAGCAAGATAGTTAGCTTTGACTAATGGAGAAATTCTACCCTCAAAATTTCTATTACCAGATAAAACTGAGACGGCATATAAATTATTATCTTTGACTGCTTCAGAGATATTATCTGGCAAAGGTCCCGAGTTACCAATGCAAGTAGTGCATCCATAGCCAACCAAGTTAAAGCCTAATTGATCTAAATATTCACTTAAACCTGCTTTGTCCAAATAATCTGTTACAACTTGTGATCCAGGAGCTAATGAAGTTTTTACCCACGGTTTGACTGATAATCCTTTCCTTATAGCATTTTTAGCTAATAACCCTGCGCCAATTAACACATTTGGATTTGAAGTATTTGTACATGAAGTAATAGCTGCAATTAATATATCACCATCTTTTATTTTAAAATCTTCGTTTTTAACTTTAGCGATAGTAGGTTCTGTTTTTTTGCATACATCTTCAAAGACTTTTATAAAATTTTTGGAGGCATCTGTTAAAAGTACTTTATCTTGGGGTCTTTTTGGTCCTGAGATTGTTGGGACTACTGTAGACATATCTAAAGACAAAGTATCAGTAAATACTATATCATCGCTTGCCCATAAATTTTGTTCTTTTGCATATTGTTCTACAATGTTAATATTTTCTTTAGATCTTCCTGAGAATTCTAAGTATTTTAAAGTTTCCTCATCTATAGGAAAAAAACCACATGTTGCTCCATATTCAGGGGCCATGTTCGCAATAGTTGCTCTATCTGCTAGTGTTAAATTTTTAAGACCTTCACCATAAAATTCTACAAATTTTCCAACAACACCCTTGTCTCTTAACATTTTTACAACTGTTAACACAAGGTCCGTTGCAGTTGTACCTTCGGGAAGTTTATTTTTCATTTCAAATCCGATGACCTCAGGTATCAACATAGATATTGGTTGACCTAGCATCCCTGCTTCTGCTTCAATTCCTCCTACTCCCCAACCAAGTACTGATAAGCCATTAACCATTGTGGTATGACTATCAGTTCCTACTAGTGTATCTGGAAATAAATATTCTTTTTCTTCAAACTTTTCATTCCATACTACTTTTGATAAGTATTCTAAATTTACTTGGTGACAAATTCCAGTTCCGGGTGGAACTATTCTAAAATTATCAAATGCTTGCTGTCCCCATTTTAAAAAGGAATATCTTTCAAAGTTTCTATCAAATTCGATATCAACATTTTCTTTTAATGAGTTCTTTGTTGCAAATTTATCTACTTGAACAGAGTGATCAATTACTAAATCTACTGAAGAAAGTGGGTTAATTTTATTTGGGTCCTTATTTTTTTCTTTGACTGTATCTCTCATTGCGGCAAGGTCAGCAACAGCTGGTATACCAGTATAGTCTTGTAAAAGCACTCTTGCAGGTCTATATGCAATTTCAGTTTTTGATTTTTTTGTATTTAGCCAATCTTTAATTGATAATATTTGTTGTTTATTTACAGTGATATTGTCCTCGTACCTTAGAAGATTCTCGAGTAAAACTTTAATTGATTTTGGTAATTTATTAATGCCTTCTAAGCCATTTTTTTCAGCTTCTTTTAAAGAATAAATAGAATAGTTTTTCCCATTTATATTTAATTCTTTTAAAGAATTGAAAGAATTTTGATTTCCAGGCTTCATAATATTAGTAATAAAAAGTTGCTATACAGCTTAGTAAAAGTGCCGACATAACATAATTAAACCATTTAATAAATTTCTCATTTGTCGCGAATTTCCTCATAAATTTTCCAATTATTGTCCAAAAAATAATACTAATAACTGCAAATACGAAAGCAATACCTAATAACCAGATTGAATAAGAAATGAAATTACTACCTGATTCTACATATGTTGAAACTGCAATAATTGCAACTATCACACCTTTTGGATTTAAAAATTGATAAAGAAATGTTTCCATAAAATTTACTGGTCTTAATTTTTCATTTTCGTCTGAAGATTTCGAGAATGATATCTTGTATGACAAATAAATTAAAAATGCTGTACCAGTAAATATTAAACCTTTTTGAATAATAGGATAAAGCTTAAAAATATTTATTAAGCCAAAATTTATAACTGCCAACATGAATGTAAAACCAAAAATCACGCCTAACATTAAAGGAATTGTTTTTTTAAACCCATGATTAAATCCTGAGTGTGACGCTACAATATTATTTGGTCCAGGCGAACAGCTTGTCACAAACATAAATAAACAAAGAGACAGCAATTCAGGATGCATTACTATGCTACAGGCAAACCATTTTCAACTTTTTGAGATGGATGAACAAGCACAACTTTTCCTTCCTTATCAACAGAGCCAAGAATTAAAACTTGAGAAACAACACCTGCTATATTTTTTTCAGGAAAATTACAAACTCCTATAACTTGTTTTCCAACTAAGTTTTCTTCATTGTAATAATGAGTTATCTGTGCAGATGATTGTTTAACCCCTATTTCTTTTCCAAAATCTACTTCAACAACTAGTGATGGTTTTCTAGCTTTTTCATTTTTTTTTACTGATATTACTGTTCCTACCCTAATGTCTACTTTGTCGTATGTATCGTATGTTATTTGTTCTTTCATAAATTTAATATATAATTAATAATTGATGAGTACAGGAAATAATTTAGAAGATATATATAATAATTCGATAAGAATTCTCAAAGATTTAATTGCATTTAAAACAGTATCCGGAGAAGATAATAACCAACTTATAGATTATTGTGATGATATATTAAATTCTTTAGGAGCTAGTTCTTTTAAAACTTATGATGAGGAAAAAAAAAGAGTAAATCTTTTCTCAACTTTAAAAGCAAAAAAAAAAAGTAATAAAAAACCAATTATTTTATCTGGACACACAGATGTTGTTCCAGTTTCAAAAGGTTGGGCAACAGACCCTTTTGATGCAACAATCAAAGAAGATAAATTATTTGGCAGAGGATCGTGTGATATGAAAGGTTTTATTGCATGTGCATTAGCTTATGCACCAATTTTCTCTTCATCAAATTTGGATAGAGATATTCATTTTTCATTCACTTTTGATGAAGAAACAGCATGCAAGGGTGCACCAATTTTGATTGCAGAGTTGAAAAAAAGAGACATTAAAGATTGTATTTGTATTGTTGGTGAACCAACAAATATGAAAATTATTGATGCACATAAAGGATGCTATGAATATACAACCTATTTTGAAGGCCTTGCTGGACATAGTTCGGAACCAGACAAAGGTGTAAGTGCAGTTGAATTTGCTGCAAGATATGTAAATAAACTTCTCGAATTAAAAGAAAAATTGAAAGAAAGAGAATTAAAAGAATCTATCTTTGATCCTCCATATTCAACTTTGCAAGTTGGTGGGATATTTGGTGGAATTGCTCACAATGTAATTGCTGACAAATGTCATGTAAACTGGGAAACAAGACCTGTTGTGAAAGAAGATGGAATTTTTTTAAATCATGAAATAGATAAATTTACTAACGAGACTCTTTTGCCAGAAATGAAAAAGATATATCCAAAATCCAGTATAAGAAAACATATCATTGGTGAAATAACTGGTTTTGATAGAATTTCAAATTCTGAGGCATGTGAATTTGTATCTAGCATAACTGGAGATAATTCAAGAGAAGTAGTCTCTTTTGGAACCGAAGCAGGGTTATTTCAAGAAATAGGAATAAGTACAGTTGTGTGTGGTCCAGGATCAATTAAGCAAGCGCATAAGATTGATGAGTTTATAAAACTTTCTGAAATAAAAAAATGTATTAGTTTTTTAGATGGCGTAAAAAATAAGTCTTTGAATTAATTCCAACCACCAACAGATTTAACTTCTAAAAATTCAAGCAAACCCTCTTTTCCAGCCTCTCTTCCAATCCCTGAATGTTTAAATCCTCCAAATGGTGCATCAACTGCAATACCTGCTCCATTAACATCTACCATTCCTGATCTAAGTTTTCTTGCAACTCTTTGTACCTTGTCATTATCTTGAGTTTGAATATAATTTGTTAACCCATAATCAGTATCATTTGCAATTTGAATAGCCTCTTCTTCAGTTTCAAATGGAATTACAGATAAGACTGGACCAAAAATTTCTGTTCTTGCGATTTCCATATCATTATTAACATCTGCAAATACTGTAGGTTTTACATAATAACCATCTTTTAATCCTTCAGGTTTTCCTGGGCCGCCAGCAATTAATTTTGCCCCTTCATCTATTCCCTTTTGGATTAAACCTTGAATTTTATCAAATTGTACTTCCGAAATTACAGGGCCTATATGTTCACCCTCTTTATTTGGATCATCTACTTTAAATTCATTTGCATACTTTTTTAGCCTTTCAATAGCATCGTCATAAATTGGTTTTTCAACTAACATTCTTGTAGGTGCATTGCAGGATTGCCCAGAATTTCTAAAACATCTAAAGGCACCTCTCTCGATAGCTTCTGTATCAGCATCTTTAAATATGATATTTGCACCTTTTCCCCCTAACTCTAAACTTACCCTTTTAAAATCTTTGGCTGCATTTTGTGAAATTAATGCTCCCGCTCTTGTAGAGCCAGTAAATGAAATCATATTTACATCAGGGTGGCTTGTTAATGCGTCACCGGTAGTTGCACCGTCTCCATTTATTAAATTAAATACACCTTTTGGAAACTTTGCTTCATCAATTAATTCCGCAATAATCATTGCAGATAATGGTGCTAACTCTGAAGGTTTTAAAATCATAGTACAGCCGGATGCTAAAGCAGGAATAACTTTTAAAGTAACTTGATTTATAGGCCAGTTCCAAGGAGTAATTAATGCACAAACACCCTTTGGTTCATATATTAATCTTTGATTTTTAGCATGTTCTCCAAGTGGTTTTTCAAACTCAAACTCTTTTAAATAACGAATAAATGATTTTGTATGACTAGCGCCAGTTCCTGTTTGAAGTTTTGAGGCAAAATCTTTTGGTGCACCCATTTCTTGAATAATTGCCTCAGTAATATCGTTCCATCTTTTTTTATAAAGCACATAAAAGTTTTCCAATAATTCAATTCTCTCTTGTTTTGAAGAATATCCCCAGGTTTTAAAAGCCTCTTTAGCTGCTAATACTGCATCATTAATATCCTCTTTGCCTCCTAAAGAAATTACTGCACAATCTTTTTCAGTTGCAGGATTAATAACTTTAATATCTCTTGGATTTTTTGGTGCAACCCATGAACCATTAATATAAAAATTTTTCTTTTCAATCATTCGCGCAAATTATCCTTTCCTTATGATTTTGCAAATAAATTAGTTAATTCGTAAACAATTGTAGCAGCTGCAAGAGAAGTAACTTCAGCATGATCATATGCTGGTGCAACCTCCACTACGTCTGCTGAGATTAAATTTAGACCTGACAACCCTCTAAGAACATTTACCATTTCTCTTGTGGTCATACCTGCAATTTCAGGTGTTCCTGTTCCTGGTGCAAATGCAGGATCTAAAACATCAATATCAATAGATAAGTACAAAGCATTATCTCCAACTCTTTTTTTAATTCTTTCGGCAATTTTATCAGTTCCCTCGGTTTGAAATTCATCACAATGAATTATTTTAAAACCAAAACTTTCATCATTCTTTATATCATCTCTACTGTACAATGGACCTCTAATACCAACATGCATAGATGCATCGTCTAAAAATAAATTTTCTTCACGCGCTCTTCTAAAAGGCGTTCCATGTGTGTATGGTGCTCCAAAATAAGTATCCCAAGTGTCTAAATGAGCATCAAAATGTACTAATGATACAGGTCCATTATTTTTTTTATTTGCTGCTCTAAGTAAAGGTACTGCAATGGTATGGTCTCCTCCAAGACTAATAATTCCTCCTACTTTATTTAGTAAATTAGTTGCGCCAACTTCAATTTGTTTTATTGCTTCGTCAATATTAAAAGGATTACAAGCAATATCTCCTGCGTCAGCAACTTGTTGTACTTTAAATGGCTCAACATCATAACTTGGATGGTAGTTTGTTCTTAGATGTCTTGAGGCTTGCCGAATACTCTGTGGTCCAAATCTTGCTCCAGGTCTATAACTTGTTCCAGAGTCAAAAGGAACTCCAACGATGGCAACATCACAACTATCTACATCTCTAAGTTCAGGCAACCTAGCAAATGTTGAAGGTCCAGCATATCTTGGAACTTTTGTTCCACTTACTGGTTGGATTGGTTTTTTATTTTTATCTTTCAATTTTTCGAGCTATTTCTATGAATAAATTCAGCTGCTTTTTTAAAATCATTGATATTTTGTTGATGCATAGAAAGCTCTTTATTCGAATTTGAGGAAACTAAAATTATTGTTAAAGCAATTATAATAGCTGCAGCATAATAAAATGGCATTTTTTTCTTCCAAGATATTAAAATCTTTGTAGCGTTATCTACTTGTTTTTTTGTTGGTCTATTTGCCATAATACTAGTTTACCAAAGGTTTACCAGTTTTCAATGTATGTTTAATTCTATCTTGAGTTTTTTCTGTCTCAATTAGCCTCATAAAAGCATCTAATTCTAATTTGTATAGATCATCCTCTGATAGAGTATTTTCTAAATTAGTGTCACCACCACTTAAAACTTTGGCTAACTCTTTTCCAACTTCCATTCCATGATCAAGAATAATTTTTTCATTATATAATTTTTCTAACATTTTTACCATTTTGTCATAAACATTTTTTCCTGAAAGTTTAAAAGTACATTCAGTTGGAGGAGTAAAATCATTGTTATTTTTAATAATTTCTTTTGAAACTGATAATAAACTATTTCTACTCATTATTTTTTTATCCTCTGGTCTTAAATATTTTAGTGGTTCAGCCTCAATTGGGGAAGTTGCAGTTTTAGCATATCCAATAATATCAAATACTTTAAGTGCAGCATAATCAGGATCATTCTTGGCTTCCTCTGTTTGAGACCATCTCCAAAGCATTTCTTTACATCCACCACCAGCTGGAATTAATCCAACCATTGTTTCTACAAGACCAACAACAATATTTGTATGAGAAGCTACAAAATTACTTTGACATAAAACTTCAAAACCACCACCTAATGCTAAGCCAGATGGAGCTGACACAACGGGAAATTTTGAATACTTTAAATGTTTACAAGTTTCTTGAAAATATTTAACAAACTTTTCAATAGATTTAAAATCACCCTTGTCTGCAAAATTCATTGTATAAGATAAGTTTACTCCAGCAGAAAACTGCATTGCTTCATTTATAATTATAAGTGGTTTATCAGTTGCATTTTTTAGACTATCCATTGAGTCATAATCTAATGCATTAGCTTTTGTGGTGAATTCAACAATATTAAAATCATTGAATCTATAAATTTCAGCTGAGTTGTTTTTATCTAATTTGAGTGCTTTAGGTTTAATTTTTCCAAGAGTTTCTAAATCAGTATATTGTTGTCTTTCCCCATAAAAGTTTTCGTCTTTACTTTTCGATAAATCCTCAAGAAACTTGTTATTTTCAAAATTATCTAATCTTTCAAAAAAATTCTTTACTCCAATTTCTTTTAACATTTCGAAAGGTCCTTTAGACCAATTAAAACCTAGTCTCATTGCTTCATCAATATCATTAAATTTATCAGTTATCCCTGGAACCAATGAAGATGCATATTTAATAATTTTTGATAATACAGACCAGGCATATTCACCATATTTATCTTTTCTATTGATTAAGTTAACTATATCCATCTTTTCTGATCCTAGATTAAACTTATGTGATATTGAGTATTCACCAGTTTCTAAATTGATACCTTCGAGAACTTTTTTACCATCAGTTTTATTCATTCTATAAAATCCACCTTTGCCTTTTCTTCCTGTATAACCAGTTTCGATAAGTTTTTTTACAAGTGGTATTTCTTTAGCAACAACTTGAAAATCATCTGACTCTGGAAGTTCTTTTATAAAACTTTTTAAAACATCAGCCATTAAATCAATACCGATCAAATCATAGAGTCCAAAAACACCAGTTTTTGGTATTCCCATTGGTCGACCAAAAACTGCATCAGCTTCTTCAATTGTTAGTTTCATTTTGAATGCTTCTGTCATTGCTACTTGCATGGCATAGACACCTATCCTATTTCCTAAGAAGCCTGGCGTATCGTTACAGATTAAAGTTCCTTTTCCTAAATCTTTTTCACAAAAATTTTTAAGTGAATTTATCTGTTCTAAATCATTATTTTCATTTTTCACAATTTCTAATAAATCCATATATCTAACTGGATTAAAAAAGTGAGTTATACAAAAGTCTTTTTTTTCTTCATTTGAAAGTTTTTCCGAAAGTACTTTGATTGGAATAGAAGATGTATTTGAGGATACAATTGAACCTTTTTTTCTTTCTTTAAAAATTTTTTCATAAATATTATGTTTGATATCAATTCTTTCTACAACAGCTTCAACAATCCAGTCAGCCTCACCAACTTCATTAAAGTTATCGTTTATGTTACCAACATTAATATTATTGATTTTAGATTTATCGACCAATAAAGGAGGTCTTGATTTTAGAATTCTTTCTCTAGCTTTCTCAGATATTTCTGTTGTTAAATCTAGTAATGTAACTGGAACATTTGCATTACATAGTTGAGCAGCTATTCCGCTCCCCATCGTCCCTGAACCTATTACAACAACTTTATTAATTTTCATAATGAGAATAAATGCTTATAGTAAAAAACTTCTTTAAGAGCAACTTAAAGCCGTTATAAAGCTCTCAAAATATTATCAAATAAATTTTGTAATTGAAGGAATAATTGCAACAGCTAGTGCAATTTTAAACAATTCACTCGGTAAAAAAGGATATAAACCACCAGCAAATGCCTTGTCATATCCAATAACTGAGCCTAAATAGCCCACCCCAACTATAAAAATAATTGAAGTTGCAATCAGTAGTGAAATTAAACTTTTAAAGTATGAGTCGTTAAAATTTCTTTCAGCTAAATAACCGATAACCCCTGCTGCGATTGTCATTCCATAAAGATATCCTGCAGTAGGTCCAGTTAAATAAAGTAATCCTCCTCCTTTAGCAAAAACTGGCAGTCCAATAGCTCCTTCGAATAAGTAAAGTAAAAGTGTAAAGAAAGCTAATTTAGAACCATATGTCATTCCAATTATAAATACTGCAAATGTTTGCATAGTCATTGGCACTGGCCAGAATGGCACTTGTACTTTTGATGAAAATGCTAAAATTAATGTTCCAATCAACATTAAAGAAATATTTTGAAAAAAGGCATTTATTCTATAATCTGAAAGTAAATTTTTTATTAATGTAGAATTATTTTTCATACATTATTATTTAAGCACAAATAAATAAATTTTAAAATAATAAATTTAATCTTTTAAAATTGTTCTTTTTGTAATTCTTTAATAGGTATATGACATCTGATAGCGTTACCACTATCTGTTAATTGCCATGGTGGTATTTCTTTCTTACAAATATCTCCAACAATTCTGGAGCATCTGCCTTGAAAACTGCAGCCTTTTTCAGGAGGTCTTTCTTCAACAATATCCTCTGCAACTAATTTAGGTTTTATATCTGGATCTGGTTCTAGGACGGCACCCAACAAAACCTCTGTATAAGGGTGAGACGGAAACTTATAAACATCATTTGAAGGCCCAACTTCACATAACCTTCCTTGATATAGGACTGCTACTCTATCACTAATTGCTCTTACAACTGCTAAATCATGTGATACAAAGATATATGTAGTTCCAAAATCTTCTTTTAGTTGTTGTAACAAATTTAATACAGCAGCTTGTACAGAAACATCTAAAGCAGATGTTACCTCATCACATAAAATAATATCTGGTTTTGCGGCAAAAGCTCTTGCAACCGCTACTCTTTGTTTTTCACCTCCAGATAGTTGTCTTGGATATCTAGAAGTATAAAATTCTCCAAGTCTTACTTTTTGTAATAGGTCAACAATATTTTTTTTTAATTCTTCACCTTTTAATCCAAAATATAATTTTAATGGTTGAGCAATAATTTCTTCTACTGTGTGGTTTGGATTCAAAGACTCATCTGGATTTTGAAATATTAATTGAATAATTCTTAAATCATTGGGATCTCTTTCTTTCAAATCAGATGATAAATTTCTATTTTCATCAAACCTTATTAGACCATCTTTAGTTCTAAGTAATCCAGCAATTGATTTGAGAATTGTTGATTTTCCACTTCCTGACTCTCCTACTAAAGCTATTGTCTCTCCCTTTTTAATATTAATATTAATATCTTTAACTGTAGGGTTATCATCAGAAATTCTATTGAAAATTTGATCTAAAAGTTTTTGTTTAGCATAACTTATAGATACTTCTGATAAATTTAATATTTCTTTATCTTGTGATTTATTCTTAGTTTTATTAACAGTTTGACTAGCCTGACTCTCGTTCACAAGTTTTTCATAATTAAAACATCTAACACTAGTATTTAAATCTTTTAAAAATTCTAATTTAGGAGAATTATTTTTACAATTTTCATCTGAAAAATTACATCTATCAAAAAAACTACAACCACTTTGAATTGTACCCGGTTGAGGTTGACTACCAGGCATCGACTCTGGAAGACCAGCTAAAGATAATTTTGGTATAGATTTAAGTAATCCGTGGGTATAAGGATGAATTGGTCTTTTAAGGATATCTCTTGATGGACCTTCTAAAACGATTTCTCCTGAATACATAACAATAATTCTGTCACTCACTTGAGCAATAGCTCCAAGGTCATGGCTCACATAAACCATTGATGTTCCAGTATCTTTTGCAATAAAATTGAGAAGTTCTAATACATGTGCTTGGGTTGTTACATCTAGTCCAGTTGTTGGTTCATCTAAAAGAAGTAAATCCGGAGTCCCGGCTAAAGCCATAGCTACAGCAACTCTTTGCTGTTGTCCTCCTGAAAGTTCATGAGGATATCTAAGAGCAATTGTTTCAGGTGAAGGAAGTCTAACTTTATTCAATAGTTCTGAAATTTTTTTTTCTCTCTCTTTTTCATTTAAATCAGAGTGTAATTGCAAAGCTTCATCAATTTGATAACCTATTTTTAAGTTTGGTGTCAAAGCTTGACCTGCATTTTGTGGTATCATTGCTATCTTTCTACCTCTAATTTTTTCTAAATCTTTACTTTTCATTTTCAGTAGATTTGATGAATTAAACTTACACTCTCCTTCAATAGTATAAAGTCCATGTTTGACATATCCCATCATTGCTAATGCTAATGTGCTTTTTCCAGAACCAGATTCCCCTACTATTCCAACTGTCTCACCCTTTTTAATATTTGTGCTTATATTTTTTAAAATTAAGATTTCTTCACCCTTTTTACTTCTAAATCCAATAGATAAATTTTTTACTTTTTGAATTATATCAGTCATAATTAAACTGGAGCTTTAGTTGATCTATCTATACCTAAAGCTTTGGCAAAAGCGTCTGCTGTTAAATTAATACCAATAATTAAACTACTTAATCCAACTATTGGCGCTATTACTGCCCAATAAGCGAAAGACATCAAACCTCTGGCATTTGATATCATTAATCCCCAGTCTGGAGTTGGAGGGCTAACCCCAAAACCTAAAAAAGATAGAGAACTAAAACCAAGCAACATCCATGACCATCGCATTGCACCTTCAACTAAGATTGCATCTCTTACATTAGGAATTATTTCATTCCAAATAATTGAAAAATTACTATGTCCCCTTGCTCTCGCAGAGACTATAAAATCTTTTGCAATAACATCATGTGTTGCTGCTCTTGCAACTCTTACAATTCCTTTGCCATAAAAAAAACCTAAAGCAGGTATCAATACTTCAGTAGATGTGCCTAACAAAGATACTATCAATAACAT
>CACHKZ010000019.1 GCA_902580535.1 uncultured Pelagibacteraceae bacterium
AACTGAAATTAGTAAACCGTAAATTATTATATGAGTAAAATAATATGAAGCTTTTTTTTCATTTTTTTCACCAATACTATTTCCTATCAATGAAGTTCCACCAACAGTAACTCCAATAGATGTTGCAACAATTATAAAGTATATTGGAAAAGATTTACTTAAAGCTGATAGAGCCTCTGGTGAAATTAGTCCAGAATAAAATGTATCTACAATATTATATAAAGTTTGAAAGAGAGTTCCAACACTTGCTGGTATTGCAAGTTTTCTTACAAGTACAGGAATATTTTCTTTAAGCAAGTCCATATAAATTAATTATTATTTTAATATTCTTTTTTGAAGATATGTCTCTTGCCTAATTTTTTTGCAAGTAATATCTGTTTTTTCCTCATAGCAAATCTTGATTTTTGATCATCTGTTAAAGAATCGTGACATTTTGGACAATGAATGCCTTCTAAATATTTAGAAGATTTTTTTTCTTTGATAGAAACAGGTTTTCTGCAACCACTACAAATTGAATAACTGCCCTGCTTCAAGCCATGTTTTATTGAAACTCTATTATCAAAAACAAAACATTCGCCGTTCCATTGACTATTTTTTTTATTAATATTATTCAGATAGTTAATAATTCCGCCTTTTAAAACATATACATTTTTAAATCCTTTTTTTTTCAAATAAATATTTGCTTTTTCGCACCTGATACCACCTGTACAAAACATTGCTATATTTTCGCTATTTTTAAATTGATTTAAATATTTAGGAAATTCACGAAAGTTTTCTATATTTGGATTTAAAGATTTTTTAAAAGTACCCACATCATACTCAAAAGATTTCCGTGCATCTATCAAAACTGTATCTTTTTTTTTAATTATTTTATTCCATTCCCTTGGATTTAGGTTGTTCTTAGGAAAATTATAGTTTCTAACTTTAAAACCCATTGGAACAACTTCTTTTTTGATTTTAATTTTAAGTTTATGAAATGGATTAAATTTACTATTAGAATTATTTTCTGAATTAAATTTTTTTATAGATAATATTTTTTTTAGAAGTTTATTGAATATTAAAAGGTTATTTTTTTTATCTGAAATTGTTCCATTAACTCCTTCGGGTGAAATTATTATTGTTCCTCTAATTTCATAATCTTTAAGATTATTTTCTAATCTATTTTTCAATTTTTTAAGATTATTAAGTTTTTTAAATTTGTAAAAACCAAAAATATTGAACATTATAAAACCCTACAAACAGTCATTCCATCTCCTAATGGGATAATTATTTGTTCTACCCTTTCATCAGTTGATATATGCTCATTTAATTCTCTAATATTTAATGTAAATTTATCCATATTATCTTCATCTGCAACTTCACCATGCCATAAAACATTATCAATAATAATCAAACCACCTTTTTTTATTATTTTTAATGATTTTTCATAATATTCTTTATAGTTAAGCTTATCAGCATCAATAAAAACCATATCATATTTTTGTTTTTTTAATTCATCTAAACCATCTAGTGCGGGTTTTACAATCGTTTGAATTTTTTTATTTTGATTAGCTTTCTTAAAAAAACTTACTGCGATCTTGTTTGTCTCTTTGTCTTTGTCAAGTGTTGTAAGTTTTCCATCATCAGGAAGTGCAAGGGCAATAGAAAGTGCACTTAAACCAGTAAAAGTTCCAATCTCAAGCACATTTTTTATATTAGATATTTTTATTATTAAATGGAGAAAATGACATTGAGATATTGCTACTTGCATTCTCTTTTCATTTCCAAGGGTATTATTATAATCTATGATTTCTTTTTGAACTGAGTTTAGTTTAAAACTAAAATTATTAATATATTTTTCGATTTTTTCAGAAATTTCAATATTCTTTCCCATCTATCTTAATTATATAATGACTATAGGTTTAGTTGAATTAAAGTTTCTTCTTTAATATTTCATTAATTAATTGAGGGTTAGCTTTTCCACCAGAAGCTTTCATTGCCTGTCCAACAAAGAAACCAAATAGCTTTTCTTTTCCTTGTTTATACTCAATGGCTTTTTCTCTGTTATCATTGATTATTTTATCAATTAATGCCTCTAATGCTTTTGGATCACTTTCTTGCTTCAACCCTTTTTCCTCAACAATTATTTGAGGGTCTATGTCACCATCTAACATTAACTCAAATATTGTCTTAGCAATTTTTCCTGAGATTGTTCCATTTTTAATTAAATTAATCAATTTTGCCAAATTTTTTGCACTTATTGGACTTTGAGCAATTTCAATATTTTTTTCATTTAAAACTGCAAATAATTCTCCTGTAATCCAATTTACGGCTAGTTTCATGTTACGGTTTTTACCCATTTTGGCAACAACTTCTTCAAAATATTTAGCTGTATCGATATCAGAGACCAATATTGTTGCATCATAAGGTGACACTTTAAATTCATCAATAAATCTTTTCTTTTTATCATCTGGTAATTCAGGGATTTCAGATTTTAGTTTATCAATAAATTCATCCGTAACTTCTAATGGAAGTAAATCTGGATCTGGAAAGTATCTATAATCATGAGCATCTTCTTTCGACCTCATTGATCTTGTTTCATTTTTTTTTGTATCAAAAAGCCTTGTTTCTTGATCTATTTCTTGACCTTCTTCTATTAAATCGACTTGTCTATTTGCTTCATAAATAATTGCCATTTGCATGAATTTGATAGAATTAACATTTTTTATTTCACATCTTGTTCCTAAATCTGTTGAGCCTTTTATTCTTACAGACACATTAACATCAGCTCTTAGTGATCCCTCTTGCATGTTCCCATCGCAAGTACCTAAATATCTCATAATAGATCTAAGTTTTTTTATATAGGCATTCACTTCATCTGGTGATCTTAGATCAGGCTTACTAACAATCTCCATTAAAGCTACACCTGATCTATTAAGATCAACTAGTGTATTACTAGGATCAATATCATGAATGCTTTTACCTGCATCCTGCTCTAAATGTAATCTTTCTATTCCAACCTGTTTTTGACCTTCAGGCATATCCAAAATAACATTACCCTCACCCACAATTGGGTATTTATATTGTGAAATTTGATAACCCTGAGGTAAATCTGCATAAAAATAATTCTTTCTATCAAAAACAGACTTATTATTGATCTTAGCTTTTAAACCAATACCAGTTTTTATAGCTTGTTTAACACAAAATTCATTAATTACTGGAAGCATGCCTGGAAAAGCTGCATCAACTAAGCTTACTTGAGTATTTGGTTCAGCACCAAATTTTGTAGAAGAAGATGAAAAAAGTTTTGAATTTGATGTTACTTGAGCATGAACTTCAAGTCCTATAACAACTTCATAAACATTATCATTTCTTTCAATTAAATATTCCGAATTATTTTTAGACATTATTTCATCCACCAATCAGTTATATTATTTTTATAATTGATTTTTTCCTCCATTGAATAAGCAATATTTAAAACTGTTTGTTCATCAAACGGTTTACCTATTATTTGTAAACCCAATGGATAATTATTTTTATCTACACCTGCAGGTATTGAAATTCCAGGTAAACCTGCAAGGTTTACTGGAACAGTAAATATATCATTTAAATACATTGAAACTGGATCATTAGATTTTTCTCCTATTTTAAATGCAGAACTAGGTGTTGAAGGTGTCAAAATAGCATCTACTTTATTATAAGCTTGGTCAAAATCTTGTTTAATTAATTGTCTAACTTTTTGAGCTTTAAGATAGTAAGCATCATAATATCCAGAAGATAAAACATATGTGCCAATCATTACCCTTCTCTTTACTTCTTCACCAAATCCCTCTGATCTAGTTTTTTCATACATATCAATTAAATTTTTCCCGGAAGATCTTAGACCATATTTAACACCATCATATCTTGCTAAATTAGATGAAGCTTCAGCTGGCGCTACAATATAATAGGTTGGTAAAGCATAGCTAGTATGTGGTAATGAAATATCAATTATTTCTGCTCCACAATCTTTTGCATACTCAATACCTTTTTTCCAAAGTTTCTCAATTTCGTCTGGCATCCCATCAACTCTATATTCTTTTGGAATACCGATTTTTAAACCTTTAATATTTCTAGTTAGCTCTGATGAATAATTATTTCTTTTAAAATCAATTGAGGTTGAATCTTTTTTATCAAATGATGAGATCACCTCTAAAAGAATGGAGCTATCTTTGACATCTTTGCTCATTGGACCTGCTTGATCTAGAGATGATGCAAAAGCAACAATTCCATATCTTGAACAGCTGCCATAAGTAGGTTTTAGTCCTACTGTACCAGTGAAGGAGGCAGGTTGCCTAATAGATCCACCAGTGTCAGTGCCTATTGTTACAGGTGTTAAATTAGCTGCTAAAGCCGCTGAAGAACCACCAGACGATCCACCAGGAACTAAATCTTCTGCGATTGGGTTTTGAACATTACCAAAAAAACTTGTTTCATTAGATGATCCCATTGCAAATTCATCACAATTAAGTTTGCCAAGCAATATGCCTCCTTCGTTCCATATATTTTGTGTTACAGTAGATTCATAGGTTGGTACAAAATTATTTAAGATATTGCTTCCAGCTGTTGTTCTTACTTCATTTGTGCAAAAGAGATCTTTTACAGCAATTGGAATGCCTGGAAGTTTTAAATCAAAATTTGGTTTATCATCAAACTCTTTTGAAAGTTTAAGACAATTTTCAAAATTTTCAGTTACATATACATTTATTTTTTTTGACTTTTCAGCTCTATCTACAAAAGATTTTGCAGCTTCATTTGAAGATATTTTTTTCTCTTTAATATTTTTAATTAATTCATAAAGTGTTAAAGATGTTATTTCAGACATTACTCAACAACTTTCGGTACAACAAAAAAATCATCATTTGTTTCTGGTGAATTTTTTAATATTTTTTCTCTTATATTTTCACTAGTTATTTTATCATCTCTAAATCTTAACGTTGTTTCAGCTATAGAAGTTAATGGTTCAACATTATCTGTATTTAATTCATTTAATTTTTCAATAAATTCAAATATTGAATTCATATCAGTTGCTAGTTTTTCTGCTTTTTTCTCATCTAGTGAGATTCTAGCTAATTTTGATATGTGTTTTACAGTTTTAAGATCTATAGTCATATGGTAAAAAATATTGTCGCAAACTACCACTTAAGTTAAAAATATACAATATGATCACAATTAATGAATTCAAATCAAAAGTATCATATGGATCAAGAATTATAGGTATAGATTTGGGTTCAAAAAGGATTGGAATTGCAATAAGCGATGGCAATCAAAAAATTGCTACACCTTATAAAACTTTAGAAAAAATAAAGTCTTCTAAATTAATTGAAGATATTAAGAGTATAATCAAGGAGAACGATGTCAAAGGCATAATAGTTGGGAATCCAATAAATATGGATGGTTCATATGGTAAATCATCACAATCAGCTAAAGACATAGCAATCAATCTTGCAGATAAAATTAACATTCCTGTTTGTCTATGGGATGAAAGATTATCTACAGTTGGAGCTTTTAATTTGTCCAGTGAATTAGATATAAACGTTAGTAAAAGAGAGAAAGATATAGATAAATTTGCTGCAGCATTTATTTTACAAGGAGCCCTAGATTATTTACAGAATTAATGCTTGCATAGTTAACTCTATATAGTTATAGAGTTAATTTTAATGGCAATTAAATCTAAAAAAGCTATTAAAATTTCTCAGAAACATTTGTTAGGTATTCAAGACTTATCAGTCAATGATGTAAATATAATTTTGAATGAAGCCTCAAAATTCATTGAGTTAAACAAAAGTAAAAACAAAAAGCTTGATATTTTAAAAGGTAAAACGCAAATAAATTTATTTTTTGAACCTTCGACTAGGACTCAAAGTTCTTTTGAATTAGCAGGAAAAAGATTAGGTGCAGATGTAATGTCAATGAATATTACAAACTCTGCTATAAAAAAGGGTGAAACTCTAATTGATACAGCAATGACATTAAATGCAATGCATCCAGATATCATCGTTATAAGGCATCAAGATTCTGGTGCTTGTAATTTGTTATCTCAAAAAGTTAATTGTGCAGTTCTAAATGCAGGAGATGGACGAAGAGAACACCCTACTCAAGCTCTACTAGATGCGTTAACTATAATAAATAGAAGAAAAAAAATAGAAGGTCTTAAAATAGCTATATGTGGAGATATTCTTCATTCAAGAGTAGCAAGATCAAATATTTATTTACTAAACATGTTAGGTGCTGAAGTAAATATAGTAGCTCCAACTAATCTTATGCCAAATGAAATAGAAAGATTTGGTGTCAATATTTATTCAGATATGAAAAAAGGGGTTAAAGACTGTGACATAGTGATGATGTTAAGACTTCAGAATGAAAGAATGACAAGTTCTTTTCTATCTTCTAACAGAGAATACTATGAATATTACGGTTTAACACCAGACAAAATAAAATTTGCTAAAGAAGATGCGCTTATAATGCACCCGGGTCCAATGAACAGAGGAATTGAAATTGATACAAACTTAGCAGACGATATTAATAAAAGTGTAATTAAAGAACAAGTTGAATTAGGAGTAGCAGTAAGAATGGCTTGCTTAAAGATATTTTGTGAATAAATGAAAAAAAAATACTTTATAAATGCAAATATAATTGATCCATATAATTCTTTAAATGAGATAGGTGGATTAATAGTTAGTGAGGATGGCATAATCGAAGCTGTTGGAAAAAAAGTAAACACAAATAATATTCCATCTAGAGAAAAAGTAATTGATTTAAAAGGAAGGCATATATTTCCTGGTTTAGTAGATATGCGCGTGTTTGTTGGAGAGCCTGGTTTTGAATATAAAGAAAATTTTAGAACATTAAGCGAAGCTGCTTTATCAGGAGGAGTGACATCCGTTGTAACAATGCCTAACACAAATCCAGTGATTGATAATGTTTCGATTGTTGATTTTCTTAGAAGAAGAGGAAGAGATAAATCTAAAATAAATATTTTTCCAACTGCAGCACTAACTGTAAATACAGAGGGAGAGAACATGACTGAATTTGGGTTATTGCAAGGAAAAGGAATTATTGGATTTACAGATGGAATTAAAACTATTCAAAACCCAAGAATAATGAATAGAATTATGAATTCAGCCTCAGATTTAAATTCTTTAATAATACAACATGCAGAAGATGCAGAGTTATCAAGAGATGGAATGATTAATGATGGCATAATTGCTACAAAACTTGGTTTGCAGGGAATTCCTGTAAGTGCAGAATTGTTAATCTTAGAAAGAGATTTAACTTTATTAGAGTATAACAATTGCAGATATCATATATCGCAAATTTCATCAGCGAGTTCAGTTGAAATAATTAGAGAGAGAAAGAAAAAAGTTAATTTTAGCTGCGGTGTTTCAATTAATAATTTATCTTTAAACGAAAATGATATTGGTGATTTCAAAACATTTTTAAAGTTGTCTCCACCTTTAAGAACCGAAGATGATAGAAATGCTCTAGTTCAAGGGTTGGTTGATGAAACGATTGATGTAATAGTATCAGATCATAAACCTGAAGACGAGGAAAATAAAAGATTAACTTTTGCACAAGCAGAAGCTGGTGCATCAGGTATCGAAACTTTATTACCTTTAAGTTTAGAGTTATATCACAATGGATCAGTAAATTTAGAAACTATTATAAAGGCTTTAACATCTAGTCCTGCAAAAATACTTAAAATTAACAAAGGTAATTTATCAATAGGTAATGATGCTGACTTTTGTATTGTAGACATAAACAAACCATGGGTAGTGAGAAAAGAAAAATTAATATCAAAATCAAAAAATACTCCAATAGAAGATAAAAAATTGCAAGGTAAAGTAATGAATACTTTTGTTAATGGAGAAGAATTATTTAAAGCTGAATAATGGATTATATAATTACAGCTTTAATATCTTATTTATTTGGTTCAATTCCTTTTGGATACATATTTACAAAAATATTTCTTAAAAAAGATATAAGAGATGTGGGGTCTGGAAATATAGGAGCAACAAATGTTTTAAGAACAGGAAATAAAAGATTAGGATATTTAACCCTAATACTAGATATTTTAAAAGCTGTTATACCTGTTATTTATGTAAAGCTTTATTATCCTGATTTAATTTTTATTTCAGCACTTTGTGCTTTTTTAGGTCATTTATTTCCAGTTTGGTTAAAATTTGATGGAGGTAAGGGTGTTGCAACATTTGTGGGAATACTAATTTCAATAAATATTTATTATGCATTAATATTTGGGATTATTTGGGTTTTAACCTTTATTATATCTAAATATTCTTCCCTATCTTCCTTAATTGCATCAATCTCAATACCAATTTACATATTAATTTTAGGTAATGGTAATTTTATTTTTTTTACCATTATGTTTGTATTAATTTTTTATACACATAGAGGAAATATAAAAAGATTAATAAATAAAGAAGAAACAAAGAGTAAAATTTATTAATTTGACAGTTAAGTAGTTATAAGTAGTTTCAGCAATAATGAATCTTGTAATTGTTGAAAGTCCTGCAAAAGCTAAAACTATAAATAAATATCTTGGTGCAGATTACACAGTTTTAGCTAGCTATGGTCACATCAGAGATTTACCATCAAAGAATGGTTCGGTTGATCCAGAAAATTCCTTTAAGATGATTTGGGAAGTTGACAGTTTTTCTAAAAAATATTTAAAAGAAATAACTGATACAGCCAAGAATTCAGACAAAATTATACTTGCTACAGATCCTGATCGTGAGGGTGAAGCAATAGCGTGGCATGTAAAAGAATTTTTAGATGAAAAAAAACTTCTGAAAGACAAAAAAGTTGAAAGGGTAGTCTTCAACGAAATCACTAAAAAAGCTGTAACAAATGGGATAGATAATCCTAGAAATATTGAGAATGAACTTGTTGAAGCTTACATGGCAAGACGTGCTTTAGATTATCTAGTAGGTTTTAATATATCACCTATTTTATGGACAAAGCTACCTGGATCAAAATCCGCAGGAAGAGTTCAGTCTGTAGCACTTAGATTGCTTACAGAGAGAGAGCATGAAATAGAGGTATTTCAACCTAAAGAGTTTTGGACACTAAATGTAAATTTTTTAACAAAAGATAATTTAATAATAAATACAAATATTAATCAACTTGATGGAAAAAAAATTGAAAAGTTTTCATTTAAAAATAAAGTGGAAGTTAATTCAGGAGTAGAATTAATAAAAAACAAAAAATATAAAATTAGTGATATAACTTCTAAAACATACACTCGAAACCCATCTGGTCCATTTACTACTTCAACTTTACAACAAACTTCATCTAGTAAATTAGGGTTTGGAGCATCAAGAACGATGCAAATTGCACAAAGATTGTATCAAGGTATAGATATAGATGGTGAAACAGTTGGTTTAATTACATATATGAGAACGGATGGTACAAATATCTCAAAGGATGCTGTTACCTCATTTAGAGATTTTATTACTCAGAACTACGGAAATGATTATTTGCCACCATCACCATTAAATTATTCAGGAAAAAAAGCAAAAAATGCTCAAGAGGCCCATGAAGCAATTAGGCCAACAGAGATAAGTAGAGTTCCAGATGATATGAAAAAATATCTAAGTACAGATCAATATAAATTGTATAATTTAATTTGGTCAAGATCCCTGTCCTCACAAATGGAATCTGCAAAATTTGATAGAAAAACTATTACTATCTCATCTGGTGATGAAAAAAATATATTTAAAGCAAGTGGCTCCACTTTAAAGTTTGATGGTTTTTTAAAAGTTTCAAATTTAGATGGAAATAAAGATGAGGAAAATATTTTACCAGATGTAAGTAAAGGAGAAGTATCTTATAAAGATTTTAATGATGAACAACACTTTACTCAACCCCCACCAAGATATTCTGAAGCAAGTCTTGTTAAAAAACTTGAAGAATTAGGAATTGGTAGACCATCTACTTATGCTAGTATCATTTCTGTTATTTCAAACAGAGGATATGCTGATATAGAAAATAAAAGATTTTTTCCAACAGATAGAGGAAAATTGCTATCTGCTTTTTTAGAAAAATTATTTTCAAAATATGTTGATTATGATTTTACTGCAAAATTAGAAGATCAATTAGATGACATAACATCGGGTAAAGAGAATTGGATTAAGGTTTTAGAGGAATTTTGGAGAGACTTTAATTTAAATGTAACAGATGTTAAGGAAAAAAGAACAAGAGAAGTTCTAGACTTACTTAATGAAAGTCTGGGATCGTTAATTTTTGAAGTAGATAAAGATGGAAATATAAATAGAAAATGTAGACTTTGTGATAGTGGACAATTAAGCTTAAAAAATAGTTTCAGAGGTGGTGCATTTATTGGATGCTCTAATTACCCAGATTGTAAATTTACCAGACCACTATCTAAATCTAAGGCTGCTCAGCAATTAACCTTGGCAGAGCCAAAGCTCATTGGTCAAAATGATCTTGGAAAAGATATATATTTAAAAAATGGGAGATTTGGGCCTTATTTGCAATATGAAAAAGAAAGAGAAGAAGAGGAAACAACAAAGAAAAAAAGGAAATTAAAAAAAGAAGAAAATAATATGAAAAATGTCTCAATACCAAAAGGGATTGATATTAAAAGTATAGATTTAGAAAGAGCAAAATATTTGTGTTCTTTACCATTAATCTTAGGTAAAAACCCTGAAAATGATAAAGATATAACCGTTAATGTTGGAAGATTTGGCCCTTATTTAAAATGTGATAATAAATCTGCTCGTTTAGAGAACGTGGAAGAAATATTTAGCATCGGATTAAATAGAGCTGTAACATTAATTGCTGAAGCAAAACCTGGCAGAATTTCATCATCATTAATAAAAGATCTTGGAGAACATCCTGAAGATAAAAAACCAGTAAGAATAATGAAAGGTCAATATGGGCCATATATTAAATATAAATCATTAAATGCCACAATTCCTGAGGAGAAAGACCCCATTGAATTAACAATGGAAGAGGCGCTTATTTTAATTGAGAAAAGAAAAGAGTACGATAAAAATAAAAAGAAAAAAAAAAGTAAATAATGAATATAGATAAAAAATTGAATGCAATGGGTATTGCTTTACCAAAAGCTACTGATCCAGTTGGATCATATGTAGCAACTAAAATCTCTGGTAATTTGCTTTTCATTTCAGGACAAATCTCCATTGATGCTGAGGGTAAATTAATCAAGGGGAAAGTTGGAAAGGATTTTAACACAGATCAAGCTTACAAAGCTGCTGAAAGATGTGCATTAAGTATTATTTCTCAGGCTAAAAAAGCTTGTGGTGATGATTTATCAAAAATAAAATCATGTATAAAATTAACGGGATTTGTTAACTCAACCGAAGACTTTACTGAACAACCTAAAGTAATTAATGGTGCTTCGGATTTAATCAAGAATGTTTTTGGTGAAAATGGAACTCACACTAGAGCTGCTGTTAGCACAAATAGTTTACCGTTAGGTGTAGCAGTTGAGGTTGACGCTATATTTGAGATAAAATAACTATCTGCCTATACTAAAATAATTAATTTTATTTTTTTTCATTTTATTTGGAGAATATAAATTCCTTAAATCATAAATTTTATAATTTTTTTTATTACTAATTTTTTTAAAATTAAGTTGTTTAAATTCATTCCATTCTGTGTGTATTATAATTAAGTCAGCTTTTTTACAGGCTTCTTTTATATTATTTATATATTTTACTTTGTTATTATTAAAATCATCTTTTTGGCCCGTAGGTTCATAATAAGAAATATTAGAACCCTTATTTATTAGATAAGGTATTAATTTTAAAGAAGCAGCATCTCTCATATCATCAGTACCAGGTTTAAAAGTAACTCCTAAAAAAGTAATATTTTTACTTTTAAGTTTATTTTTCATAATTTTTTTTATTTTATTTAATAAAATTTTATATCTTGATTTATTTGAATTTATTACACTTTTAACTATTGAAAGGTTAGTTTTAAATTGTTTAGAGGTAGAAACTAAAGCTCTAGTATCTTTTGGAAAACAAGATCCACCATATCCAGGTCCTGCTCTTAAAAATCTATCGCCTATTCTGTTATCTAATCCAATACCAGTGGATATTTCTTTTATATCTATATTTGTATTTTCACATAGATTTGCAATTTCATTTATAAATGAAATTTTTGTAGCTAAAAAAGCGTTTGAAGCATATTTTATTAATTCTGCTGCTCTTCTAGAAGTATGGAAATATCTATTTGTTTTTTTTATTAAAGGTAAATAAAGGTTTTTCATTATATTATTTGCTTTTTTGCTGTTAGTGCCAATTACCACTCTATCAGGATACATAAAATCTCTGATTGCCTCACCTTCTCTTAAAAATTCAGGATTTGAAACAACATCAAATTTAATTTTATTTTTTTTTGAAGCTAATATTTTTTCTATTTGATCACCAGTTGTTACGGGCACAGTAGATTTCGTGACTATTATTTTATATTTATTTAAATTTTTTTTGATGTCAGAGACAACTTTATAAACATATTTTAAGTTTGCTTTATCAGAGTTTTTGCTAGTTGGAGTACCTACACAAATAAATATAATATCTGAATTTCTTATTGAATTATTTACATCTGTAGAGAAATTAAGTCTCTTTTGTTTAACATTTCTTGTTATTAGTTCCTCTAATCCAGGTTCATATATTGGAACTATTCCCTTTCTGAGGTTTTCAATCTTTCGCTTATTATTATCAACACAAATAATCTTATTTCCTAATTCTGAAAAACATGTTCCGCTGACTAAACCAACATAGCCGGATCCAATAATGCAAATTTTCATAATTTGGCAATTTCTATAGTTGATTTTATATACCCATCCATAGAACCACAGTCTAAATACTTTCCAGAAAATTTATGGCCAATAAATAATGATTTATTATCAATCATAGTTTTAATCGAGTCTGTAATATGAATTTCCCCACCTTTTCCTTTTTTTTGTTTTTTAAGAATTTTGAATATATCTCTATTTAATATATATCTGCCAATTACAGCATTTTTAGAAGGCGCTTCTTTAACAGTAGGTTTTTCTATTACATCAGATATTATAAAATTTCTTTTATCTAGTTTTGAAGCAACAGAATATATTCCCCAACGATTAACATTGTTTTTTTTTACTGTTATACTTGCCATAACCGAAGCTTTATGTTTTTTATGCAATCTAATCATTTCTTTTGAACAGTTTTTTTTCATAATTAAATCATCTGGAAGAAGCATTAAAAAATAATTATTTTTTATGAATTTTCTTGTCTTAAGAACCGCATCACCAGTTCCTAAAGGTTTATTTTGATATACAAATTTAATTTTTTTTTTATATTTTAAAATTTTTTTATATTCTTCAATAATTCTTGGATCTTTTTTTTTTTTTATTAGAGATTTATAAAAATTATCATTATAAAAATACCTTTTTATAATTTCTTTTTTTTTCGATATAATAAAAATTATTTCAGTAATGCCAGCCTCAATACATTCATCAAGTATATATTCAATTCCAGGTTTACCATTTATAGGTAGTAGTTCTTTAGCAAAGACACTTGTTAAAGGTAAGAGTCTTGTGCCCAAACCTGCTAGTGGAATAATAGCTTGTTTAATCATTTAGATAATTTATTTATAAATATATATTTATAATATGAAAATAATTACAAGTATTTTTGATTTAAATAAAGAAATTAAAAACTACAAAAATATTGGATTTGTACCAACTATGGGTGGAATACATAATGGTCATATATCTTTAATAAAAGCTTCACAAAAGAAAAAAAGTAAGACTATTGTTAGTATTTTTGTAAATCCAACTCAATTTAATAAGGCGAGTGACTTTAGAAAATATCCTAGAGACATAAAAAAAGATATTTTTTTATTAAAAAAATTGAATGTAGACTATTTATTCATACCTTCAAAAAAAGATATTTATAAATTTAAGGCTAAAAAGTTTGTTTTAAAAAAAAAGAACAAAATTTTATGTGCAAAATTTAGAAAAGGTCATTTTGAAGGAGTCCTTAATGTGATGAATAGATTGATGTCTATTGTTAAGTCAAAAGATTTATTTATGGGTGAGAAAGATTACCAACAATTGTACTTAATTAGAAAATTTTTATCAAAAAAATTTGATGTACGAATAAACGCATGTCCAACAGTAAGAACAGCTGACAAGATCGCATTATCTACAAGGAATAAATTGCTAAATAAAAAGTCATTAGAAAAAGCCTCACATATTGCAAAACTATTAATCAAAATAAAAAAAAAATCTAAATTACAAT
>CACHKZ010000020.1 GCA_902580535.1 uncultured Pelagibacteraceae bacterium
AAGAATAAAAAAATTGAGGAAAATTTTGTTCCTGGATTAAAAGTCGGAAAAATTGGGATTGAAAATTCAACTGACCAACTATTAATTGGAAATTATGGTATTAAGAGATTCGAAGTAAACTCTTCGGGAAAAAAAATTAGAGAAATCAGTTATAAAAAGGAAACGCAAGGAGAAAACCTTAGAACTACTATTGATATAGAGGTTCAAAGGCTTGCACAAAAACTTCTTGATAATAAAGCAGGCTCTATTTGTGCTATGGATATTTATAGTGGTGAAATAATTGCCCTTGCATCTTCGCCAACTTATGATCCAAATAAATTTACATATGGCATAAACAAAAAAGATTGGAATGAAATTAAAAACAACAAACTAAGACCTTTGGTTAATAAATCAATAGCAGGCTTATACTCTCCTGGATCTACTATAAAACCGTTGGTAGCTCTCGCAGCTTTGGAGTACGGTATTATAAATACAAAACTAAAAGTCAAATGTAAGGGACATGACCATCCATATGAATTATATGGACAAAAATATCACTGTTGGAAAAAAGATGGACATGGAATAATGAGTCTAAGAAATGCAATTAAGCAATCATGTGATATTTATTTCTATGAAGTAGCAAGATTGCTTGGAGTTGATAAATTATCAATTATAGCAAAAAGATATGGCCTTGGCTCAAAAGTATTGGAAGATATATTCCCAGAGGAAAAAAAGGGACTTGTGCCATCGACAAAATGGAAAAAACAAGTTCTTGAACAATCTTGGTATCTTGGAGAGACTGTAATAACAGGAATTGGCCAAGGTTATATTCAAACAACTCCTCTGCAACTTTGTTTGATGACTGCACAATTAGCAAATGGTGGATTTAAAATAAAACCAAATATAATTTATAGTAAAAATTTTAATTACGAAGAAATTTTATCAAAGATACAATCTGAGAAAAATAAACCTATTGAAGAAAATATATTACAAGAAAGAAATATAAATCTTTATGAAAAATTATATAAAAATTCTAAAAATATAAAAATTGTTCTTGATGCAATGTATGGATCAACAAATGAGCAATTTGGAACATCATTCAGATCAAGACATAAAGATAAAAAATACAGATATGCTGGAAAAACAGGAACCTCTCAGGTAAGAAGAATTACAGAAAAGGACAGAGAACTAGATTTAGATACATCTGAAATTGATTACAAAAACAGGGATCATGCATTATTTGTAGCATTTGCTCCTTATGATAAACCGAAATATGCAATAAGTGTTTTAGTTGAGCACGGTGGATCTGGAAGTAAAGCTGCAGCACCCTTGGCCAACAAGTTAATAAAAAAAATAATTGATAGAGATAAAGATAGAGAAATCAAAAGAAAGGAGCTTAAGATTATTTAATGATATCCTCGTCTTTAAATTCTTTAAATTACTCTTTTTTTGACAAAATAAAATCCGTGGATTATTTTTTAATTTTATTAGTTTTATTAGTTGGAGCTATAAGTGTTTTTTCAATTTATTCAACAGAAAGTGGAGAGTTTTCATTTTATACAAAAAATCATTTAATAAGGTTATGTGCTTTTTTTTTATTATTCTTAGCTTTGTCATTTGTAAGAGTTTCAACTTGGTACAGGCAGGCATATGCATTTTATTTATTAGGACTTTTACTTTTATTTCTAGTAATTTTTTTTGGAATTTCAGCTTCAGGTTCTAAACGTTGGATTAATTTAATTGTATTTAATCTTCAACCATCTGAGCTTATGAAAATTGCAGTAATTGTTAGTTTCGCAAGATATTACCATAGGATACAAACTGCAGATATCGAAAGTTATAAATATTTGCTGCAACCTATTATACTTTTGCTAATACCATGTTATTTAGTCATCACTCAACCTGATTTAGGAACAGCTATTTTAATAGCAGGGAGCGGAATAGCTATTATTTGGTTGGCAGGTTTAAATATTAAATATTTTATTTATTCAGGACTAATAGTTCTTGTTTCTATGCCATTTATAATTTCAATTTTAAAACCATATCAAAAATCAAGAATTTTGACTTTTTTTAATCCTGAAAGAGACCCTTTAGGTGCTGGATATCAGATTATTCAATCTAAGATAGCAATAGGTTCCGGTGGTATGTATGGGAAAGGATTTCTAAAAGGAACTCAAAGTTACCTGGAATTTTTACCTGAAAAGCATACAGATTTTATATTTACTCTTTTTTCAGAGGAATTTGGATTTCTAGGGTCAATATTACTTATATTTTTATATGCCTTAATAATTTACAGGATTATCAAAATCGGATTTTCTTGTAGAAGTTTTTTTGCAAAATTATACTGTTTTGGTTTTTCATCAGCTCTTTTCTTATATGTGTTTGTAAATATAGCGATGGTTGTAGGATTACTGCCAATTGTAGGAGCACCTCTACCAATTATGTCTTATGGAGGTTCATCTATGCTTTCAATTATGATTGGTCTTAGTATTGTTATGAGTTGTAAAATTTATAGTCAGGAAATTATATCAAATTAAACTTATTACATATCTTGATATCAGCCGCGATCAAATATCATATATAATTTAACTCAACTCCATCTATATTTCTCAAAATGTCTGATAAAAATTTAAAAATTGGTATAATTGGTGCAGGCATTCAAGGAGTATGTAATGCTCTTTTTCTTCAGAAAAAAGGATATCAAGTAATACTTTTTGATAGGGATGAGCCCGGTAATGCAGCATCTTATGGAAATGCAGGACATTTCTCACCTTATGCTTCAGTTCCATTAAACAGACCAGATATTTTATCTGATGTACCAGCAATGTTAATGAGTTCAAGAGGACCACTAGCTTTAAAATGGAACTATGTTCCAAAAATGATCCCATGGTTTTCAAGATTTGTCGTTAATTGCACAAAAAACAAAATGATGCATACCGCAAAATATATGCATCAAATTTTAGACCAGTCATTAATTGCATATGACGAACTTTTTGACGAAATCGATTTAGAGGGCTTAGTAGAAAATAATGGAATACTTTATATTTGGAATGAGAAAAATTTAAAAAGTAGAGAGTTAGAAATAAAAATTAGGGAAGAATTAGGAGTAAAACAACAAATAGTAAATAAAAAAGAAATTCATGACTTAGAGCCTAACTTAAAACCTATTTATTCTGGTGGAGTATTTTATGATTATGCAAGGCACGCAAGGAATCCGAAAAAAATTTTAGTAAAGTTGTTTGAAAATTTTATTAAAAAGGGTGGTAAATTTCTAAAATTAAATATTCAAGATTTAAACTTTGATGAAAGTAAACCAGTATTAAGGTCTGAAACTCAAAGATTTGTATTTGATAAATTAGTAATTGCATGTGGAGCTTTTTCAAAAAAACTTACAGATAAACTACATGAAAGTATTCCTCTAGATACTGAAAGAGGATATCACATACATTTCAAAGATTTTGATCATTTAATTTCTAGACCAGTTGTAAATTCTAATAGAGGTTTTGGAATGTCTCCAATGGACCAAGGATTAAGGGTAGTTGGCACAGTTGAGTTTGGTGGCTTAGAAAATGCGCTCTCAAAAAATAGAATTAAAAATTTAATTTTAAATGCGAAAGAAATGCTGGATGGATTGCCAGAACATAAAGATGAGTGGCTTGGTTTTAGACCAACTTTGCCAGACTTTTTGCCAGTAATAGGGCCATCTAAAAATTATGAAAACGTATATTATTCATTTGGTCATCACCATTTAGGATGGACTTTAGGTGCAATATCTGGAAAAATAGTTTCAGGAATGATTGCAAATGAAAATACTAATATGGATTTAAAACCATATAGTTCAGTAAGATTTGCTCAGTAAAGTTATATAGTGTGGATATTAAACTTGAAGATAAATATAAATTAAGTGAGGGAACTAGATTTTTAACTGGTGCCCAAGCCCTAGTTAGAGTTCCTATTGTTCAAACTAGAAGAGATAAAAAAAAGGATCTAGACACTGCGTGCTATATTTCTGGTTACAGAGGCTCACCACTTGGTGGTTATGATCAACAAATAATAAAAAATAAAAAATATTTAAATGAAAATAATATTTTCTTTCAACCTGGAATTAATGAGGAACTCGCAGCAACTTCCTTATGGGGCACACAACAAGTTAATCTTAGAAAAAAAGATAAATATGATGGTGTGTTTGGCATTTGGTATGGTAAAGGACCGGGAGTTGATAGAGCAGGAGATGCTTTAAAACATGTAAACTTAGCAGGAACCTCGAAGTTTGGTGGTGTTATAGCTCTTATGGGAGATGATCACATCTGCGAGTCATCTACAACTTCACACCAAAGCGAATTTGCGATGATCGATGCAATGATACCATTTTTAAACCCAAGTGGTGTTCAAGAAATATTAGATTTTGGGATCATAGGAATTGAATTATCTAGAAAAAGTGGTTGTTGGGTTGGTATTAAGTGTGTTCATGACAATGTCAGTTCAGGCGCTACAGTAGATTTAGATGAAAACAGAGTTGTTCTTAAGGATATTTCTGATGAAAATTATCCACCTGATGGATTAAATATCAGATTAAAAGATACAGCCCAAGAAAAAGAATATCGTTTACATCACCATAAATTAAAATACGTAAAAGAATATTGTAAATTAAATAATTTAAATAAATTAATTTTTGACACGGAAAAACCTAGAATTGGAATAATTAGTACAGGAAAATCTTTTTTAGACACCAAGCTAGGACTTGAAAAAATTGGAATAAATAAAGAAGTGGCTAATGAAATAGGAATTAAATTTCTTAAAATTGCTATGCCTTGGCCATTAGAAGAAACAGTAATTGAAAAATTTGCAGAAAATTTGGATAAGATTATTGTAGTTGAGGAAAAAAGATCAATTATTGAGACACAAGTAAAAGAAATTTTATTTAATAAAAACCTAAAAGTAAAAGTAATTGGAAAAAAAGATGAGAATAGTAACGATCTGTTTGTTTCATCTGGAGCTTTAGACCCGGGAGAGATTGGCTTAAAAATTTATGAAACAATAAAATATCTACAATTACCTAAAGATGTGACAGATTTTTCAATGCAATTGAAATTTTTAACTCAGTCAACTAATTCAAATATTTCCTTAAAAAGAATCCCACATTTTTGTTCAGGTTGCCCTCATAATACCTCAACTAGAATTCCTGAGGGAAGTAGAGCAATTACGGGTATTAGTTGTGCTTATCTTGTCGAACATATGGAAAGAGATAATGAGGGCTTTTCTCAGATGGGATCCGAAGGAGCTACTTGGGTAGGAGAGTCAGTTTTTAGTAATACTGATCATGTTTTTCAAAATATGGGAGATGGAACTTATATCCACTCCGGAATTCTCTCGATTAGACACGCAGTTGCAGCAAAAACTAAAATGACATTTAAGATATTATACAATGATGCTGTCGCCTTAACTGGTGGACAAGCATTGGATGGCTTACCAACTGTTGCCCAAATGTCTAAACAGCTTGAAGCTGAAGGAGTTAAAGAAATAGCAATAATTACAGACGAAATTAAAAAGTATGGTGACACTGGAGGGTTTGCCAAAAATTCAAAAGTTTATGACAGAAAGAATATTATAGATGTTCAAATTGAATTAAGCAAAATTAACGGAACGACTGTTATAATTTATGATCAGACTTGTGCAGCTGAAAAAAGAAGAAGAAGAAAAAAAGGTATTTTAGAAGAACCTAAGAAAAAAATATTTATAAATAAGGACCTATGTGAAGGATGTGGAGATTGTGGAATACAATCTAATTGTGTTTCAATTACACCGGTTGAGACTGAGTATGGAAGAAAAAGACAAATCGACCAAACATCTTGCAACAAAGACTATACATGCGTTGACGGGTTTTGCCCTAGCTTTGTAAGTCTTGAGGGCGATATATCACTTAAAAAAAATTATGATGAAACCTTTATTAATAAAATAAATTCAAAAATTGAAGATCCAATACTACCTAAAATAAATAAATCTTATGGAATAATGATTGCTGGTATTGGAGGAACTGGTGTTGTTACAATTGGAGCAGTACTTGCAACAGCTGCTCAAATAGATGGTAGAGGATCTGGCGTTCTTGACATGACTGGGCTAGCACAAAAAGGTGGAGCTGTAAAAAGTTTCTTAAGAATTGTTGAAAAACCCGAGGATGTTGGAGCAATTAGATTATCCTACGGGGATACAAACTTACTCTTGGGATTTGATTTACTTGTTTCAAATGATTTAGAAATAATAAAAACTTTGGATAAAAATATTTCAAAACTTATAATCAATACAGATGAAGTAATGCCAGGAGATTTTACGCGGGATAAAGATTTTTATTTGCCATTCGAGGAAATGCGAAATAATTTAATTGATATAGTAGGACTAGAGAATATTAAATTTATATCATCAAATAAAATTACATCTAAAATCTTAGGAAATTCAATTTTGTCAAATATGTTTAACGTTGGGGTTGCATATCAATCAGGCTTGATACCAATTTCAGCTTCATCAATTGAAAAAGCAATTGAATTAAATGGCGCAAGCGTAAAAGATAATATAGATGCCTTCCGATTTGGTAGACACTACAAAAATTTAAAAGAAGAGGTAAATAGCATAATCAAAGACGAACCTGAGATCTTAGAGGGTTTTGATGCTAAATATCAGAATAGATTAAAATTTTTAAAAGACTATCAAAATACAAAATATGCTAAAAAATATGATGATTTGGTTAGTTATGCGAAAAAGATAGATAAAAATGTTGGAAATGGAAGTCAATTCTCAACAGCAGTATTAAAAAATTATTTTAAATTAATGGCTTACAAGGACGAGTATGAAGTATCTAGATTAATGACAAATAAAAAATTTATAGATGATATAAATAAAAACTTTGAAGGGAACTTTGATTATAATTTTTATTTAGCTCCACCAATTTTCAGTAAAAAAAGCAAAGTGGATGGTAAATTAATAAAAATAAAATTTGGTGGTTGGTTATTTAATGTTTTTAAATTGCTTTCAAAATTTAAATTTTTAAGGGGTACAAAATTTGATCCATTCGGTTATTTAGATGAAAGAAAAAAAGAGAGAGAGTTAATAAGAAATTATAAGCAAACCATTTTTGATATTGGATCAAAAATTAATAAATCAAACTATGATACAGCTGTTAAAATAGCATCAATACCTGATCAAATAAGAGGATTTGGACATGTTAAGGAAAAGAATATAAAAGAAGCCATAAACAATAGAACAGATTTACTAAATTCTTTTCATGAAAACACTTAGCCCAATATATTTAGCTTCTTTATACTTAGTGCTAGCATGTTTATTCTGGGCTGGAAATTTTATAGTGGGTAAAGCAGCAAGTATTATTGACATACCTCCAGTATCATTAAATTTTTATAGATGGTTTTTGGCTTGGATAGTCCTACTACCATTTACCTATAAGGAATTGCTTAGTAAGAAAAAAATCATATTGGATAATATTTTCTTATTTTCAATTTTAGGGATATTGGCTGTTAGTGTTTTTAATTCAGCTCTTTTTTATTCATTGAGACATACCCAAGTAATAACTGGAGTACTTATGATATCCACAGTTCCAGTTATGATAATATTATTTTCATCTATACTTAAAATTGAGAAAACAAATTTCTTCCAAATAACTGGTGTATTTCTATCACTTACAGGTGTTTTCTTTATAATAACTAAGGCAAACTTAAACAATTTATTAAATTTATCTTTTAATAAGGGAGATATTTTTGCATTGATTGCTATGTTTGCTTGGTCACTATATTCAACTCTCTTAAAAAAAAAGGAATTTAATTTATCTCCAATTTCCTTATTACAAGTCGTTATAACTTTTGGAGTTATTTTTTTAATTCCTATGTATTTTATCGACTATAGTTTAGGAAGTACAATAAAATTGCAATCTTCTTTTTATTTAGTTTTATTTTATGTTGTTTTTTTTCCTGGTTTAATCTCGTTTTTATTTTGGATAAAGGGTGTAAAATTAATTGGCGCAAATAGATCTGGAGTTTTTTTACATTTGATGCCAATTCTGGGCGCTATAATGGCTATGATAATTTTTAATGAGAAAATATTATTTTATCATTTCTTAGGTGCAATTTTTATTATTGCTGGTATCACAATCTCAAATAAAAAAACTCAAAATGCTTAAAGTAGCTATATTAGACGATTATCAAAACGTTGCTCAAGAATTTATTGATTTGAAAAATCTTTCATCAAAATTTGATATTGAGATTTTTAGTGAACCTTTTGAAAACGAGGATGATGCCACAGAAAAATTAAAAGAATTTGAAGCACTGCTTATTATGAGAGAAAGAACGTCAATTACTTCAAATATTATTAAAAGTTTAAAAAAACTAAAATACATCTCTACAAGTGGAATGAGAAATAAAGCCATAGATCTTGAAGCAACAAAAAAAGCTAAAATTATTGTTACAGGCACAGAAATCAATTCAAATCCAACATGTGAATTGACATGGGCCTTAATTTTAGGACTAGCAAGAAATATTAAAGTGGAAGTTGATAATATGTACCAAGGCTATTGGCAGACAACAGTGGGGGTTGAATTAAAAGGAAAAATTCTTGGACTTATTGGGTTAGGAAAAGTTGGATCTCAAGTTGCCAAAATTGGAAAAGCGTTTGGTATGCAAGTAATGGCATGGAGTGAAAATCTCAGTCTAGATAAATGTAAAGAGCTTGATGTTTTACCTTCAAGCAAAGAAGATATAATCCAAAATTCTGATTTCATATCAATTCATGTGCAAGGGGGAGAAAGATATAAAGATTGTTTCAAACTTGCTGAGTTTGATAAAATGAAAAAAACAGCCTTTTTGATTAACACCTCTAGAGGTCCAATTGTAAATGAAGATGATTTGATTATAGCACTTTCAACTAACGTAATCGCTGGTGCAGGAATTGATGTTTATGATAAAGAACCTTTACCTGCTGGTCACAAACTAAGATTTCTACCTAATGCGCTTTTGCTTCCACACCTAGGTTATGTAACAGCAGAAAATTATTCTATTTTTTATACACAAATGATTGAAAATTTAGAAGCTTGTGCTGCCGGTAAGCCCATAAGAGAAATAAAGTAAAGTGGAATTACCAGTTGTAAATCATCCTGATTATGAAGCAAAGATTGGTGATGATAATAAATTTCCAATTAAAAAATTTGGTGAATTAGCAAATTATCTTAAAAAAGAAAAAGTAGTTAAAAAATTTTATAAACCTGAGCCATGCTCAATCAATACACTCAAAGAGGTTCACTCGGAGGAGTATATTTTAAAAATTAAAAATAAAACATTAGAAGATACATTAGTTAAAAAAATAGGGTTCCCTTTAGTCGATAGCGTTGTAAGAAGGTCTTTAGTTGCAACAGGTGGAACTGTGTTAGCTTCTAAATTGGCTATTAATTATGGAATAGCTTGTAATACAGCTGGTGGAAGTCACCATGCAATTTATGATGAGGGAGCAGGATTTTGTGTTTTTAACGATGTAGCAGTTGCTGCAAAATATCTTCTAAACAGAGGATTGGCTAATAAAATTCTCATTCTTGATCTAGATGTGCACCAAGGAAATGGAAACGCAGAAATATTTAAAAATGAAAATAATGTTTTTACTTTTAGCATGCACTCAAAAGTAAATTACCCTCCTATAAAATCAAAAAGTGATTTAGATGTTGAGCTCGAACAAGACATGGAAGATGTTCAATACTTAGATACTTTAAAAAAAAATTTAATTTTTTTAAATGATTTTAATTTTGATTTTGTATTTTATATTGCAGGAGTTGATATTCATTTAGGTGATAGATTAGGCAAGCTAAAAATTACTGACATAGGAATAAATAAGAGAGATGACATGGTTATTAGAAACTTTTTTGAAAGAAGAATTCCTATTTGTGGAGTTTTAGGTGGTGGTTATAATAAAGACTTTGAAAAACTTGTTGAATTGCATGCAAGTTTACATAAAAATTGTGCAAAATATTTAAATGACAAAAAATAACCCAAATTTATCAGAACAACAAAAAAAAGTTTTATTTGAAGAAGCAACAGAAGCTCCAGGCTCTAGTGAATTAAATTTTGAAAAGAGAGAGGGTAGTTATTATTGTGCAAATTGCGAAACAAAATTATTCGACTCAAATACTAAATATGAAAGCGGTTCAGGATGGCCTTCATTTTATGAGTCTCTTCCAGATGTATTTGAAACTAAAACTGATCATCATATTGGATATGCTAGGACCGAATATCACTGTAAAAAATGTGGTGGGCACCATGGACATATATTTGATGATGGACCACAGCCATCTGGTAAAAGATATTGTAATAACGGAGTGTGCCTAGTGTTTAAACCAAAATAATCGATTTCAAGTAATGAATTTAATTGAAATACAAAATAAGATTATTTCTGAAAAAATTAAGCTCAGAAAAAAATCAAAAAACTTTATTAATAATTTTAAAAAAATTGAAAAATATATTCAAAAAGAAGTTACAATAATTAAAGAGTCAAAAGATACAATTATTCCTGAAATAGAATTTGAGGATATTTCAACTAAGGATCAAACGACAATAAAAGATAAAGTATTCAAACGTGGGTGCGTAATTATTAGAAACGTTTTTGATAAAAACAAGGTGAAAGATTTAAATGAAGATTTAGATAAATATGTCTTAGAAAATAATTATTTTGAAGACCAAAAAAAAAAGGATGGTATAGACAAATACTTTAGTGACTTAAAATCAGGAAAACCACAAATTTTTGGCCTGTATTGGTCTAAAGCTCAATCAGAAATTAGACATTCTAAAGAAATGGAAACCGTTAAAAAATGGTTGAACAATTTTTGGAATTACAATTATGAGGGTAAAAATGTATTTGATCCAAATAGAGAACTTGTTTATGCAGATCGAGTAAGAAGAAGAGAACCAGGAGATGATACTTTAGGTTTATCCCCACATTGTGATGCTGGATCAATTGAAAGATGGACAGATAAAGCATATCAAAAAATTTACAATGATATTTTTTCAGACAATTTCGAAAATTTTAATCCATTTGATGCTAAATACAGAGATGAAACAATTGAATTCGAATCTCCTGCGGTAGCGCATGTATTTAGAACATTTCAAGGATGGACTGCTTTAACAGAACAAGGTCCAAATGATGGAACTTTACAATTAATTCCTATCGTAAAAGGAATGTCATACGTTTTAACAAGAGCTTTATTAGATGATGTTCCTAAAAATGAATTATGTGGATCAAAAGCAGGAAAAGCTTTATCGATTAATGAAAAATATCATAGTTTGTTACTAGAAGGTTTAATCTCAATTCCAAAAATGAATCCTGGAGATACTGTTTGGTGGCATCCAGACGTAGTACACGCAGTTGAGGAAAAACATCAAGGTAAAAATTACTCAAACGTTATTTATGTTGGAGCAACACCTTATTGTAAAAAAAATATTGATTATATAAAAAAACAATCAAAAAAATTTATTGAAGGCAAAAGTCCACCTGATTTTGCTCCTGAAGATTATGAAGTAAATTATAAAGGTAGAGTCACAGTAAATGACTTAAGTGAATTAGCAAAAAAACAATTAGGATTAGTTGATTGGAATTAATTTATTTTAAAGATGCTTCTAATTGACCATTTTTTTCAAGATCTCTAAGTTCTTGATAACCACCAATATGTTCATCGTTAAAAAAAATTTGGGGAATTGTTCTTCTTCCATTAGCTTTTTGAATCATTTCATCTCTAAGCTCTGGACCTGTAGATACGTCAATAACTTTGTATTCCAGATTATTTCTTTTTAATAATCTTTTTGCAGCATCACAGAATGCACACATTGGTCCTGAATACATTGTTATATTTTTCATACTTTACATATAATTATATTTCTTGATTTTACCAGTTATGAATTTCATTTTTCTTTATCTTAATTCTTATTTGTTTTCTTGAATATTCAAACTTTTTTCTATGTTTAATGCTTTGTGAATTTACTCTTTTTCTCCATAGCCTAAAAGACGAGGGTTTTAAACTTCTTCTCATAATCTTAATTACGTCAGATTCTGTTTTTCCAGTTTTTTTTTCTATGTCTTCAAATGTAATTCTATCTGCCCAAGCTGCCCAAATGACCCAGTCTGGACTACCAGGTTTTGGCTCAGGATTTTTAACTCTGGTTGTGGGCCTGTGACTTTTTTTCATAAAATTCCAGTAATCTTGAAATAAATAAATAATGCAAATTTATATGCTTATGATATTATCATTTTTAGATAGTCCTATCTAGCCATCTTTAGCTCCCGGTTTTTTAGGGCTATCCATCATGCTTCCGTTAAATTATTTTCTATTTCTTCAAATTATCCTATTCATGTTTATCACTCCTGGAACTCCTAGAATTGTAATCATTTCATATTCTATGAATTATGGTGTTAGAAATTGTGTTTGGACTGCACTAGGAGATGTTACTGCAAATATTATTCAAGCATGTCTTGTAATTTTTGTAATTGGATCTTTTATTTCTGATAACCCAACTTTATTAAATATTTTTAAATGGTTTGGTGTAATTTATATACTTTACCTAGCATTCGACATTTATAAATCTAAACCTAAAGATATTAACTCAAGTGAAACTTTACAAAAAAGTTCGTTATCATTTTTTAAAGATGGTTTTTTAGTTGCGGGCACAAGTCCTAAAGCTTGGATGTTCTTCCCTTTTATTTTTCCTCAATTCATTGATTTTAATTCAAATTACGTTGCACAATTTTTAATTTTGATAACTACTTATGTAATATTAGATTTTTTATCTTTGGTTGGTTATGCAGTCTTAGCAAATAAAATGATTACATGGGTTAAAGCAAAAGCAAAGGTCATAAACACAATTTCTGCGTGCGTCCTAATTGTTATAGCTATTATAATTGCA
>CACHKZ010000021.1 GCA_902580535.1 uncultured Pelagibacteraceae bacterium
TGGTAATTTTGACAATTTTTGTTGTGCTTTGAACCTTTCCTCAAAAGAAAGTTTTTTATCCATTATTATTTTTTTTAATTTTTCCCTTTTTTTATAATATTTATCGGAGAGTCTAATTCTTTTATTATTTTTATTAATTGCACTTAATTTAGCCATCAGTTGCTCCTGTTCTCGTTAAAAGGAAAATTTAATTTTTTTAAAAGTTCATAGCTATGTTTAATTTCACTAGACTTGATTACAATAGTTATGTCTAAACCTCTAATTTTGTCAACTTTATCAAAATTTACTTCTGGGAAAATGATCTGTTCTTTAATTCCAAAAGTATAGTTACCAAACATGTCAAAGCCCTTCGGGCTTAGTCCTCTAAAATCTTTTATTCTTGGTAAAGCAATATTTATTAGCCTATCTATAAATTCATACATTTTATCTTTTCTTAAAGTTACTTTTAGCCCTGAGTTTGTATTTTTTCTTGTCTTAAAATTAGCGATAGATTTTTTAAATTTCGTAATAACTGGTTTCTGCCCTGTAATATTCGCTAAGTCTTCTTGACAAGAACTAACAATTTTGGAGTCATTGCCATCTAGTCCTAAACCCATATTTAATACGATTTTTTGAATTCTTGGCCCCATGTATAAGTTTTTATATCCAAACATCTCTTTTAAGCTTGGATCAATTTCTTTTTTAATAATATTTTTGAGTCTAGGTTCCATTATTTTTTAGCCTCTTCCTTTTTATTTTCCATAATCATTAAATTTGACAGATGTATAAAATTCTCTTTTGATACAATTCCACCTTTTTTTTCTTTTGTAGTTTTGACATGTTTTTTAACAATATTTACTCCCTTAACCTTAGCTCTATTTTGTTTTCTATCTATTTCTATAACTTCACCTTCTTTATTTTTGTCTTTTCCAATCAAAACTTTAACTTTAAAACCCTTCTTAATCATTATAATACCTCTGGTGCTAATGAAATTATTTTCATTTGCCCTCTATTTCTTAGTTCTCTAGTAACAGGCCCAAAAATTCTAGTGCCTATAGGTTCACCTTTATCATCTGTTAGCACTGCTGCATTATTATCAAATCGTACTTTTGAGCCGTCATTTCTATGAATTCCCTTTTTTACACGGACAACGACAGCTTTATGTACAGATCCTTTTTTAACTTTTCCTTTAGGTATTGCTTCTTTAACAGCTACAACAATTGTATCTCCTATACTGGCATATCTCCTTTTGGATCCACCCAGTACTTTAATGCACTCTATCTTTTTTGCACCTGTATTATCAGCAACAAATAGTTCAGTTTGTACTTGTATCATTTTACTTCTCCAATAACCTCAAATCTCTTATTTTTCGAATATGGTCTGCTTTCTCTAATTGTTACTTTATCACCATTTTTAAATTTATTATTTTCATCATGGGCATTATATTTCTTCCTTGCTTTCATTACTTTTTTTAAGATTGGATGTTGATACTTTCTTTCAACCAATACTGTAACAGTTTTGTCTGGTTTATCTCCAACAACAATTCCACTTAATATTTTTTTAGGCATTTTTAACCTGTATTAAAGTTTTTAGTCTTGCTATATTTTTTTTTGTCTGACTTATTTTAGCTGGACTTTTAATTTGACCATTAATTTTTTGAAATCTAAAATTAAATAAATCTTTTTTTAACTTATCTAGATTTTCAATCATTTGTTTATTAGTTAGTTTTTTAATCTCTTTTTTTTTCATTTTAAATTCTTTTAATAAATTTGCATTTTATTGGCAATTTAGCAGAAGCTTTATAAAGAGCTTCTTTTGCTATTTGCTCTGAAACTCCATCTACCTCGAATAATATACGACCAGGTTTAACTCTACATGCCCAAAACTCGGGTGATCCTTTGCCTTTACCCATCCTAACCTCGGTTGGTTTTTTTGATACAGGTATATTTGGAAACATTCTTGTCCATACCCTACCTTGTCTTTTCATGTGTCTTGTTAATGCTACTCTCGCAGCTTCAATCTGTTTTGAAATAATTCTATCTGGTTGTATAGCTTTTAAGCCAAAAGAACCATAATTCATTATATTACATCTAGATGCATTTCCATGTATTCTTCCTTTATGAGCTTTTCTAAATTTTGTTCTCGTAGGTTGTAACATATTAAGATTTATTCCTTTCTTGACTGAATTCTTTTGTGAATATTTCTCCTTTATAAATCCAAACTTTAATTCCAATTATTCCATAAGTTGTTAAGGCTTCTGCTTCAGCATAATCAATATCAGCCCTTAAAGTGTGTGAAGGTATACTTCCCTCACGTAGCCATTCTGTTCGAGCTATTTCATTTCCGCCCAAACGACCGCTTATTGATACTTTTATGCCTTTTGCCCCTAGTCTTAATGCAGATTGCATCGCTCTTTTCATAGCTCTTCTATAAGAAACTCTTTTTACTAATTGTTGAGATATGTTCTCTGCAACTAAATAACTATTTGTCTCAGGTTTTTTAACTTCCTTTATATTTAAAACAACCTCGTTTGATGTTAATTTTGAAAGATTACCTTTTATTTTTTCTATATCTGTACCTTTTTTTCCAATTACAAATCCAGGTCTAGAAGTATAGATAGTTACAAAACATTTTTTTGTAGTTCTTTCAATCATTACTTTAGAAACTCCAGAATTTATAACATTTTTTTTTATATATTCTCTGATTTTGAAATCTTCTATAAGATTATTTCCAAAATCTTTTTTCTTAGCGTACCAGACTGAATCCCAGCCTCTGTTAATTCCTAATCTAAGACCAACTGGATTAACTTTTTGCCCCATGACTCTCCGTTTGTTTATTTTTTTCACTAAGTATTATTGTTACATTTGAATATGGTTTCATTATTTCTGCAGCTCTTCCCTTAGCTCTAGCTCTAAATCTTTTCATAACTACTTGTTTTCCACAGTAAGCCTCTTTAATTATCAACTTATCAATATCATATTGATAATTATTTTCTGCATTTGCAACTGCTGAGGATATTGTTTTTTTTATATCATTTGAAATTCTTTTATCAGAAAAGGATAGATTTCTTATTGCTTCTCCAACTTTTTTTCCTACAACAGATTTTAAAATAGGTTTTAATTTTCTTGTACTCGATCTCACATTTTTGTTAATTGATTTAACAATTTTTGAATCTATATTTTTTTTAAGTTTTGACATTATTTCTTATCTGCTCCTTTAGCTCCACCCTCAACCTTTGCTTTTTTATCTGCTGGAGTATGACCAAAAAATTGTCGTGTTGGAGCAAATTCGCCAAATTTATGTCCCACCATATCCTCAGATATTGTTATCGGTATAAATTTTTTTCCGTTATGAATTAAAAAACTGACCCCAACAAAATCAGGTATAATTGTTGATTTTCTCGACCATGTTTTTATAGGTTTTTTTATTTGATCGTTTTTAGTTCGCTCAACTTTTTTAATTAAGCTTTCTTCCACAAATGGTCCTTTCCATACAGATCTTGCCATAAATTACGCTCTTTTTTTCTTCCTTCTTCTAATTATAAATTTATCGGTTCTTTTATTATCTCTTGTCTTTAAACCTTTTGCTGATTGACCAGTTGGAGACACTGGGTGTCTACCACCTGCAGATTTACCTTCACCACCACCATGTGGGTGGTCAACCGGGTTTTTTACAACTCCCCTAGTATGCGGCCTTCTACCTAACCATCTAGATCTTCCGGCTTTTCCGATTTTAATGTTTTTTTGATCTGGATTAGATAGTACACCAATAGTTGCCATAGAATTTGAATTAATTTTTCTCACTTCACCAGAGATCATTTTAATAATTGTATAATTGCCATCGACACCTGATATAGAGACAGATGTACCTGCGGATCTTGCAATTTTTCCTCCACCACCTGGATTAATTTCTACATTATGAATGTCTATTCCAACTGGAATATCTTTTAATGGAAGACTGTTTCCAATTTTAATCTCGGAATTTGATCCATTTTGAATTTTATCACCGACTTTAATGTTTTTTGGAGCCAAGTAATAAAATCTTTCACCATCTTCAAACTTAACTAACATTATATGGCATGATCTATTAGGATCATATTCAATCCTTTCAACCTCAGCTTGTTGATTTTGTTTTTTCCTATAAAAGTCTATGACTCTATATTTATGCTTATGACCACCTCCATGATTTCTCGAAGTAATTCTACCATAATTGTTTCTTCCTTTTGATGAATTGTTCGGTACAGTTAAAGTTTTATATGGTTTACCTTTCCATAAACCCTCACGACTGACCAAGATAGTTCCTCTTGTAGATTTGGTATATGGTTTAAATGTTTTAAGTGACATATTTTAAATTCCAGTTGTTAGGTCTATATTCTGACCTTTTTTAAGAGTAACAATAGCCTTTTTAAAACCATTAACTCTAACTTTTTTTCCTCTTGTTGTTTTTAATCTAGTTTTCTTATTAATTATGTTTACCTTTGTTACATTAACTTTAAAAATTTTTTCGATATTGGCTTTTACATTTTTTTTATTAGCATCTTTATGAACCTTAAATATAATTTTATTTTGTTCAGAAAGATTTGTTGATTTTTCGGTTACCACTGGAGATAATATTTTATCATATATGCTTAATTTTTCCATTATGAATACCTTTTCTCCAATTCCTTAATTGATGTTTCTGTAAAAATAATCTTTTTAAACTTTGCAAGATCATATGCACTAAAATGATTTATATCTGTAATTTTTACATTCGGTATATTTCTCACTGATTTAAAAATATTATCCTTTGACTTATTGTCAGCTATTATAATTGAATTACTTGCTTCAAATTTTTTTAAAATATTATTCATTTCTTTTGTTTTCAAGATTTGACTTTGGAAATCATCAAATATAATTAAATCTTTCGAATTATTTTTTTTAGTGATCAAAGATGCAATACTCATTTTTTTTTCACTTTTATTAAGTTTTCTTTTTTTATAATTTGACTGACCTTTTGGTCCATGGGCAACACCACCACCAACAAAAATAGGAGCTTTTTTACTTGCGTGCCTTGCATTACCTGTTCCTTTTTGTGAATATATTTTTGCTGTTGATCCTTTTATTTCATTTTTCTGTTTTGTTTTAGCTTTTCTGCCTTTGAAATTTGCATTTGACTTATAAAGCACACTACTTACTAATTTATCATTTATTTTTGATGCCACTATTTTATCTGAGATTTCTATAGAGTTCGTTTTACCCTCAATATTAATTTTATTTAGTTTCATGATTTATTTTTTTTTCTCTTTAGTTTTTTTGGATTTTTCAAAATTTTCAATTTTCTCAGCGATTGTATTTTTTTTAATGTTTTTTTTTGCCTTTTTTAACAAAACTTCTGCATTTTTTGCTCCAGGTATTGATCCTTTTAAATATATTAAATCATTTTCAAGATCTGTTCTTATTATTTCTAGGTTTTGCATTGATCTAATTTTGTCACCCATATGACCTGCCATTTTTTTTCCCTTAAAAACTTTTCCTGGATCTTGGTTTTGGCCAGTAGAACCATGTGCTCTATGAGATATTGAAACACCATGAGAAGCTCTCAGTCCTCCAAAATTATGTCTTTTCATTGCTCCTGCGAAACCTTTTCCAATAGTTTTTGATTTCACATCAACAAATCTTGTATCTTTAAAAATTTCAATACCAAATTCATTCCCTTCTTTGTATTTGTTGGTATCTTCAACTCTAAACTCTTTTAATATTTTTCGAGACTCAGTATTTTTTTTTGCAAAATATCCCTTCATTGCTTTAGTTAGTTTTGAATTTTTTATTTTTCCAAATCCCAACTGAACTGCGTTATAACCTCGTTGTTCTTTATTAATTAGTTGTACAACTCTACCTTTTTCTATTTTTAATACTGTAACCGGCACAGATTGCCCAGTTTTAAAAAATTCTCTTGTCATTCCAATTTTTTTTCCAATTAAACCAATCTCAGTCATTAAATTTTTATCTCCACATCAACACCAGATGCTAAATCTAACTTCATCAAAGCCTCTACTGTAGCTGGTGTTGGTTCTATTATATCTATTAATCTTTTGTGTGTTCTAGTTTCGAATTGTTCTCTACTTTTTTTATCAATATGTGGAGACCTTAATACTGTATATCTCTCTTTTTTCGTAGGAAGTGGTATTGGGCCTTTAATATTCGCTCCAGTTCTTTTAACTGTATTTACAATTTCCTCAGTTGATTGGTCTAAAACTTTATTGTCATAAGCTCTTAATTTTATTCTTATATTTTGTTTTTCCATATTTAGCCTGTTTTCTTTGTTACTTCATCTTGAACATTTTGAGGAACCTTATCATAATGATCAAAAAACATTGAATATTGCGCCCTTCCCTGTGACATAGATCTAAGATTATTTATATAGCCAAACATATTCGCTAATGGCACCATTGCGGTTATTACAGTAGCATTTCCTCTTTGCTCTTGAGTATTAATTTGACCTCTTCTACTATTTAAATCTCCGATTACATCTCCCATATAGTCTTCTGGAGTAACGACTTCTACTCTCATAATTGGTTCTAACAATTTTAAAGTTGCTTTAGTACATGCTTCCTTGAAACATTGTCTAGAAGCCAGCTCAAAAGCCAAAACACTAGAATCTACATCATGATGTAAACCATCTATGATAGTAACTTTATAGTCTATAAGTGGAAAACCTGCTAGGATCCCTCCATCTGCAATAGTTTCAACTCCTTTTTCTACGCCAGGTATAAATTCTTTTGGAATTGCTCCTCCCTTGATCTTACTTTCAATTTCTCTTCCTTTTCCAGGTTCTAAAGGTTCAACAGTAAGTTTAACCCGAGCAAATTGTCCTGCTCCACCACTTTGTTTTTTGTGAGTATAGTCAAATTCAGCTGGGGAAAGAATTGTTTCTCTATAAGCAACTTGTGGTGCGCCAACATTTGCCTCCACTTTAAATTCTCTTTTCATTCTGTCCACGATAATATCTAAATGAAGCTCACCCATACCTTTTATAATTGTTTGGCCTGATTCCTCATCTGATGTAACTCTAAAGGATGGATCTTCTTTTGCTAATCTACCTAAAGCTTCACCCATTTTTTCTTGATCAGCTTTTGTCTTAGGTTCCACTGCAATTTCAATAACCGGATCAGGAAACTCCATTGGCTCAAGTAAAACAGGAGTTTCTTTGTTGGCGAGTGTGTGGCCCGTAATTGTGTTTTTTAATCCTGCAAGTGCTACAATGTCTCCAGCATTTGCTTCTTTTATGTCTTCTCTTGAATTAGCGTGCATCAAAAGCATTCTTCCAACTCTTTCCTCTTTATCTTTTGATGTATTATATATTCCCGTACCAGATCTAACTGTACCTGAATATATTCTTATAAAAGTTAAACTTCCAACAAATGGATCATTTGCAACTTTAAAAGCTAATGCCGAGAATGGAGCATTATCATCAAACTTCATTTCAACTTCATCATCCGATGCTGGTTTAGTTCCTTTAATTGAACCTATATCCTTGGGACTTGGTAAATAATTTACTACAGCATCTAATAATGGTTGAACACCTTTGTTCTTAAAAGCAGATCCTGTTAAAACAGGCACAAAATCAAAGCCTAAACAACCTTTTCTAATACATGCAATTAAGTCTTCTTCAGATATTTCTTTTCCACCAAGATAATCTTCCATGAGTTTTTCATCTTGTTCTACAGCTGTTTCAACTAATTCTTGTCTATATTTTTTTGAGATATCTTTTAGTTCCTCAGGAATATCAGTTAGCTCCCAGGCAGCACCAAGATCTTCATTTTTCCATACAATTGCTTTCATTTTAATTAAGTCAACGACACCTTTTAGAGATGCTTCAACACCAATCGGCACTTGCATTACTAGAGGTTTTGCCCCCAATCTATCTTTAATCATACTTACACATCTAAAAAAGTCAGCTCCGGTTCTATCTAATTTATTAACAAAACATATTCTTGGAACTTTGTATTTATCAGCTTGTCGCCAAACTGTTTCGGATTGAGGCTCCACACCTGCGACACCATCAAAAACAGCGACAGCTCCATCAAGAACTTTTAAAGATCTTTCAACCTCAATAGTAAAATCAACATGTCCTGGTGTATCTATAATGTTAATTCTATGATCGTTCCAAAAACAAGTTGTTGCTGCTGAGGTAATTGTAATACCTCGCTCCTGTTCTTGTTCCATCCAGTCCATCGTAGCAGCACCATCATGAACTTCTCCAATCTTATGACTTTTACCAGTATAATATAAAATTCTTTCTGTAGTCGTAGTCTTTCCCGCATCAATGTGTGCCATTATACCTATATTTCTGTACTTATCTAATGTGTGAGTTCTGGACATAATTTTTTACCATCTAAAATGTGCAAAAGCTTTATTTGATTCTGCCATTTTATGAGTATCCTCTTTTTTTTTAATTGCTGATCCTCTATTTTGATAAGCGTCATAAATTTCATTAAATATTTTATCTGACATTTTTTTATCTTTACGTTTTCTTGATGCATCTACAAGCCATCTTAATGCTAAAGCTTGTGATCTTTTAGATCTTACTTCAACTGGTACTTGGTAAGTTGCGCCACCAACCCGTCTTGATCTTACTTCTACTGTGGGTTTAATATTGTTAATTGCATCGTTAAAAACATTTAAAGGCTCGTCTTTTGATTTGCTTTTTATTTTTTCAATGGCATCATAAATTATTTTTTCCGCAACAGTTTTTTTACCATCTAACATAATAGAATTTATAAGTTTTGGAATTATTGAAGATTTATACTTCGGATCTACTACAGGTAATTTTTTTGGTGCTTTTCTTTTTCTTGACATTTTTTACTTACCTTTTTTTGTGCCGTATAATGATCTTCTTTGTTTACGGTTGGCTACACCTTGAGTATCTAAGTTTCCTCTTAAAATATGATACCTTACTCCAGGCAAATCCTTTACCCTACCACCTCTTATCAATACAACGGAGTGTTCTTGAAGATTATGACCTTCTCCAGGGATATATGCAGTTACTTCAAAACCATTTGATAATCTCACTCTAGCAACTTTTCTTAATGCTGAATTTGGTTTTTTAGGAGTTGTTGTATAGACCTTAACACAAACTCCTCTTTTTAAAGGTTGTTTCTGTAAGGCTGGAACTTTGTTCCTTGTTATTGGCCTTGTTCTATTTTTTCTAACTAATTGGTTAATCGTTGGCATATTAAATTTTTAATTGTTTTAAGGATGAAAATAACTGACATGTTATTTATGGCAGCGTTTAGTGATAATGACACTACATTCCAACCAAAAACATGGCCAAAATACATTAGAAATTGTATTTGTCAAACTAAATAAAGGTTAAATAGACCTTAAAATTATTGATTTATTTGAGCTTCAGAAGGCTCTGCTGTCTCTTGTTCAGATAAAAATTTTTGATCATCAGAAAGCGCCTTTTTGTTCCATGAGTTTTTAATTGCGCCCGTTCCAGCTGGCACTAATCTTCCCACAATAACATTTTCTTTTAATCCTGAGAGTTTATCCACTTTACCTTTGATAGCTGCATCTGTTAGAACTCTTGTTGTTTCTTGGAAAGATGCTGCTGAAATAAAAGACTCTGTTTGCAAAGATGCTTTAGTTATACCCATTAAAACTCTTTCTCCGATCGCAGGATTTTTTCCATCTTTTTTTAATTGATCATTCATATTATCAAATTTAATTCTATCTATAATTTCACCCGGCAATAATTTGCTATCACCCGAGTCTTTTACCTCTATTTTTTTTAGCATTTGCCTCAAAATAACTTCAATATGTTTATCATTAATTATAACACCCTGTAATCTGTAGACGTCTTGAACTTGATTTACAAAATATTCAGTTAATTCCTCTATTCCTAAAATTCTTAAAATATCATGCGGTAAAGGTTGACCATCTAATAAGTATTCTCCTTTTTTAATTTTTTCACCTTGATTAAAATTTATATGCTTACCTTTAGGAATTAGATAACTCGAAGTTTCACCATTTTCAGCTTCAATTGTTACTCTCTGTTTTCCTCGCACCTCTTTTCCAAAAATTACACTACCATCATTTTCAGCTATAATTGCACTATCTTTAGCTTTTCGTGCTTCAAATAATTCAGCTACTCTAGGTAATCCACCGGTAATATCTTTAGTTTTCGTAGTTTCTTTTGGTAATCTAGCAATTACATCTCCTGCTGAAATTTTTTGACCATCTTTTACTGATAAAATTGAATCTGGAACTAAGTAATATCTGGCTTCATTGTCATCTGCTTTCTTAATAACATTTCCTTTTTGATCTCTGAGTGTAATTCTAGGTTTTAGGTCAGTATTTTTTGATTGAGTTTTCCAATCAACAACAGCTTTTGTGGATATACCAGTTGCATCATCAACGGTTTCTGCAATTGAAACTCCATCAATTAAATCAACATAGTTAGCAATACCGTCTTTTTCGGCAATCACAGGTGTTGTATATGGATCCCACTCACAAATTTTTGCTCCTTTTTTTATTTTTTGTTCATTTTCAAAAAATAATTTAGAACCATAAGGAACCTTGTAAGAAGCTACTTGTAATCCATTATCATCCTCAATTGATATTTCTGTATTTCTACCCATTACAATTTGGTTATTTTTTGAGTCCTTCAAAAGATTGGTATTAACAATTTTTAAATTACCATTAGAGCTTGAAATTATTTGAGACTCTTGTTTAACAGACGCAGTTCCACCAACATGGAAAGTTCTCATTGTTAATTGAGTACCTGGTTCCCCAATAGATTGAGCAGAAATCATTCCTATTGCTTCACCTACATGAACCATTTTTCCCCTTGAGAGGTCTCTTCCATAACATTGCGCACAAACTCCCTCTTTTGAGCTACAAGTCATCACAGAGTAAACATTCAATGTTTTTACTCCAGCTGCATCAATCTTTTCACAACCAGATTCATCTATCATTTGATCTTTTTTAATAATTATATCGCCAGATAGTGGGTTTTTAACATCTGTTGCTGTAACCCTCCCTAGAGCTCTTTCTGATAGACTAACCATAATATTTCCGCCCTCGAGAACTTCTGTCAATTTTATGTAACCTGGATTATCACATTTTTCTTTTGTTACAGTTAAATCTTGAGCCACATCACATAGTCTTCTTGTCAAATATCCTGAACTTGCAGTTTTAAGTGCTGTATCTGCAAGTCCTTTTCTTGCACCATGTGTTGAATTAAAATATTCTAATGCTGTCAATCCCTCTTTAAAGTTTGACGTAATTGGAGATTCTATTATCTCGCCTGAGGGTTTTGCTATTAATCCTCTCATTCCAGCTAATTGTTTCATCTGAGCTGCTGACCCTCTTGCGCCACTATCAGCCATCATAAATACTGAATTAATTTTTAGGCCTTCATCAGTAACCTCTGTTGCTGAAATTCTTTTCATCATTTCTGAAGCCACTCTATCAGTACATTTAGACCAAGCATCTATAACTTTATTGTATTTTTCTCCTCTTGTTATTAAACCCTCAGAATATTGACCTTCATAATCTGCTATGAGCTTTTTAGTCTCGTCAATTAGTTGTTGTTTGTTTTCTGGTATAACAAGATCATCTTTACCAAAGGAAATTCCTGCTTTAAACGCATGTTTGAAACCAAGGTCTTTTAATTTGTCACAGAATATAACTGTACTTTTTTGACCAGAAAATCTAAAAACATGATCTATAACTTCGGATACAGTTTTTTTTGGAAGCAATCTATCAACTAAAGAGAATTTATTATTGGGATTTTTTGGAATTAGATTTGATAATAAAAATCTTCCTGCTGTACTAATATGTTTCTCAAATTTTTTATTTCCTTTTTCATCCAATGTCTCAAATCTTGATACGATTCTTGAGTGTACCTTTATTTGACCAGTCTCTAAAGCATGCTCAATTTCTGTAGTGTTTACAAAATAGCCTTCTACTCTCTCTGATTGTACAGGAGGTTGAGACAAATAATATATGCCCAAAATCATATCCTGACTCGGAACAATAATTGGTTTTCCATTTGATGGGCTTAAAATGTTATTTGTAGACATCATTAATACCCTTGCTTCTAGTTGTGCTTCTAAGCTTAAAGGCACATGTACTGCCATTTGATCTCCATCAAAATCAGCATTAAACGCTGCACATGTTAATGGATGCAACTCTATTGCATTTCCTTCAATAAGTTTTGGTTCAAAAGCTTGTACTCCCAATCTGTGCAAAGTTGGTGCTCTATTTAAAATTACTGGATGTTCTCTTACAATAAGTTCCAAAGCATCCCATACTTCATTTCTTTCCCTCTCTACTAACTTCTTAGCTTGTTTAATTGTTGATGCTAATCCTAATTTGTTTAATCTTGCATATAAAAAAGGCTTAAATAACTCAAGTGCCATTTTTTTTGGTAAGCCACACTCATGTAATTTTAAGTCAGGGCCCACGACTATTACTGATCTACCTGAGTAATCTACTCTTTTACCAAGTAAATTTTGCCTAAATCTTCCTTGCTTACCTTTTAACATTTCCGCTAATGATTTAAGAGGTCGTTTTCCAGTACCAGTTATTACTCTTCCTCTTCTACCATTATCAAAAAGTGCATCTACAGACTCTTGCAGCATTCTTTTTTCGTTTCTAACAATGATATCTGGAGCTTTTAGGTCAATTAGCCTTTTTAATCTATTGTTTCTATTTATAACTCTTCGATATAAATCATTTAGGTCTGATGTTGCAAAACGACCTCCATCTAAAGGTACCAAAGGCCTCAATTCAGGAGGAATTACGGGTACTGTTGTCAATATCATCCATTCAGGTTTATTTCCAGTT
>CACHKZ010000022.1 GCA_902580535.1 uncultured Pelagibacteraceae bacterium
TACTTTTTCTGCAAATTCAAATGCTAAGTCAATAACATTAGGATGGGCCGCTTGGGACCCTGCTAATGCATTACAAGAACTTACAAAAGAGTTTACAGCAGAGACAGGAATAGATGTTAACTTCGAATTCGTACCATGGCCTAATTTTGCTGATCGTATGTTGAACGAACTTAACAACAAAGGTAAAACTTTTGACTTGTTAATTGGTGACTCACAATGGATCGGTGCTGGTGCAGTGTATGGACACTACGTAAAATTGAATGACTTTTTTGATAAAGAAGGAATTTCAATGAACGATTTCTCACCTGCAACAGTTTACGCGTATTCAACATGGCCAAAAGGAAGTGAAAACTATTATGCACTACCAGCTATGGGAGATGCATTAGCATGGGCTTATAGAAAAGACTGGTTTGATAGACCTGAGCTTAAATCTGAATTCAAAAAGAAACATGGTTATGATTTAGGTGTACCTGCTAGTTGGGATCAGCTATATGACATGTGTACTTTTTTCCAAGGAAGAGAAATTGATGGTCAAAAAAGATACGGTGCTGCTATAAATACAGAGCGTGGATCTGAAGGTATTACAATGGGTGTAACTGCCGCTATGTATGCATGGGGTATGGAGTATGAAAATCCAAACAAACCATACGATATGGAAGGTTATTTCAATTCTCCGCAAGCAGTAGAAGCTGTAGAGTTCTATAGAAAATTATATGAGGACTGTGCTCCTCCAGGACACTCTGATGCTTATATGGTAGCAAACTTAGATGCATATAAATCAGGACAAGTAGCATTCCAAATGAACTGGTATGCTTTTTGGCCAGGTGTTTCTAAAGAAGATAGCGACGGAAGAGTTAGTGGTTTCTTTGCAAATCCAAAACAAAACGTAGCTGCTGCAACTTTAGGTGGACAAGGTATATCTGTTGTTAAATATTCAGATAAACAAGATCTTGCATTAGAATATATTAAATGGTTTGCAAGACCAGATGTACAGCAAAAATGGTGGGATTTAGGCGGATATTCATGTCATAATGATGTATTAAATTCACCATCGTTCCCTACATCTACAGTTTATGCACAAGGTTTCTTAGACTCAATGGGAATTGTCAAAGATTTTTGGCAAGAACCAACATTTGTTGAGTTAATGTTACCTATGCAAGAAGCTATTCATGATTACGTTGTTAATGGAAAAGGAACTGCTAAAGGCGCTCTAGATAAAATTATCGAAGAGTGGGTTGAAGTATTTGAAGCAGACGGAAAACTTTAACATTAATATTTAAAAATATAAAAAAAAAGGGGAGGGTAATATCTCCCCTTTTTTTTAAAAAAATCATATGAGCGTTAAAAAAAAATTTAAAGGACTTTCTGATAAGGCTGTAGCATGGCTTTTCATTGGACCATCTGTCTTTCTTTTATTGGCGATAAATATTTATCCTTTGATTTATGCAATCAGAATGTCTTTTACAAATTTTTACGCAAATAAGATTGGGAGAGAACCACAGTTTGTTGGTTTAAAAAATTATATAAAGGTTCTCAATAAAGAGGCCATATGGGAAAAAATGCAGGTTACTGCAAACTTTATGTTTTGGACTTTGTTACTTCAGGCAGTAATAGGATTAGGTTTGGCTTTATTATTAAACAGGAAATTTAAAGGTAATGAATTATTAACCACACTAATAGTATTACCAATGATGTTATCGCCTGCTGTTGTGGGTGTTTTTTGGACTTATCTTTATAATCCTCAAGTAGGTTTATTTAATTATGTAGTAAACTTTTTTTACGATTTTGGAAGTTTTGATATGATTGGTTCAAGCGAACTCGCACCTTGGTCGATAGTTATAGTTGATACTTGGATGTGGACACCTTTTACAATGTTGATTTGTTTAGCCGGTCTAAGATCAGTTCCAAATTATCTATATGAGGCTGCTGAAGTTGATAGAGCTAGTAAATGGCAACAATTTATATACATCACACTACCATCTGTATTACCATTTTTATTATTGGCTTTGTTATTTAGAGGGATTGAGAATTTCAAAATGTTCGACATGGTCGTTGAACTTACATCTGGTGGCCCTGGTTCAGCTACAGAGCTCGCCTCAATAAATTTAAAAAGAGAAGCATTTGAAAAATGGAAAACTGGTTACAGTTCAGCTTTTGCTGTCATTTTATTTGTAACTATTTTTGGTTTTGGAAATGTATATGTAAAAGTAATGAATAAAATAAAGGAACGCTGATGGATACATCCAGATCATATTTAGAACCTTCATCGTTTTCAAAGAAACTTGCTGCAACAATTATTATTGTTTACACAGTAATAACATTGATACCTATTTCTTGGATGGTAATGACAAGTTTTAAGAATGTTAATAGTGCAATTTCTTATCCACCTGAAGTACTGTTTAAACCATCTTTAGAGGGATATGTTAACTTATTCACTAATAGATCAAGGCAATCCCAGGAATATCTTGACTCTTTGCCAGCTCCAGAAACTTGGTACGAAGAATTAGTTAGAAGTAGAGAAATGGTCATAACGGGGCCATCAAAATTTTTAGGTAGATACTCAAATTCAATGATAATTGGCTTTGGGTCAACTTTTGCGTCCGTATTTTTGGGTGCATTAGCGGCGTATGCTTTCTCGAGATTTAGAGTTCCATTAAAAGATGATTTATTATTTTTTATTCTTTCTACCAGGATGTTTCCACCAATAGCGGTGGCTGTTCCAATATTCATTATGTATAGAAAATTAGGATTAGGGGATACTCACCTTGGAATGATCATATTATATACAGTCGTAAATTTAAGTTTAGCAGTATGGCTATTAAAAGGATTTATGGATGAAATTCCTAAAGAATACGAAGAAGCAGCTATGATTGATGGATATTCTAGACTTCAAGCGTTCTTTAAAGTTGTTCTTCCACAAGCGATGACTGGTATTGCTGCAACAGCAATCTTTTGCATGATTTTTTCATGGAATGAATATGCATTTGCTGTTCTCCTCACTCAATTTAACGCACAAACAGCTCCACCATTCATCCCAACAATTATAGGAGAAGGAGGTTTGGATTGGCCTGCTATTGGGGCTGGTACAACTTTATTTTTATTACCAGTGATGGTTTTTACAATTATTTTAAGAAAACACCTTTTGAGAGGTATTACTTTTGGAGCAGTTAGAAAATAATGCAAGAAGAAAAATCATTAATGAGAAAAATATTTAGAAGAGTTTACTGGGAAAATTTATCTACAGTATTAATTTTACTAGGAGTTTTCATGTTGTTACAACCATTTGCAATGTGGATGTATACTTACTCATTTATTGTAATTTTAGTTGGAACTATAGGTTTCGTAATCACAAGTCATTTTCCGGATTAATATGTCAAAAATTAAAATAGTAAATTTACAAAAATCATTTGGAGATTTCACTGCAGTTAAAAATTCTAATTTAACAATTAATGATAAAGAGTTTTTTGTTTTGCTTGGCCCATCTGGATGTGGAAAAACAACAACTCTAAGAATGATTGCTGGATTAGAATTACCAACATCAGGAGAAATTTATTTAGGAGATGAAGAAGTTGGAATGTTAAGAGCATCTGAGAGAGATATTGCCTTCGTTTTTCAATTGTTTGCCCTCTATCCACATATGAATGTAAAAAATAACCTATCTTTTCCACTTAAAATGCAAGGTTATAGCAGAAGTGAAATTAAAACTAGAGTTGAAGAAGCAGCAAAACTTTTAAGAATTGATCATATTTTAAACTCCAACATTTCTTCTTTATCGGGTGGAGATAGACAACGTGTAGCTCTTGGTAGAGCTTTAGTGAGAAGACCAAAAGCATTTTTAATGGATGAGCCTTTAGGTACTTTGGATGCAGAATTTAGAGAATTAATGTGTTTAGAACTTAAGAAATTACACATCGATATTGGCGCTACCACTGTTTATGTAACACACGATCAATTAGAGGCAATGTCATTAGCTGATCGTATTGCCGTAATGGATGGGGGTGAAATTTTACAAGCTGATGAACCTTCAGTAATCTACAATAAACCTGCTACCAAATTTGTAGCATCATTTATTGGCTCCCCTGGAATGAATTTTATAAGTATTGATCAAGGGATTTCCAATGAACAGTCGACTTTAAATATAGAAGGGACAAATTTTAATATACCTAAACAGTATGAAATATCAAAAGGCAAAAAAAACTCATTTGGTATTCGTCCTGAAAATTTATCTCTTACTAGCGAAGGTGGTCTTAAAGGTTCAGTATTTGGAGTTGAATATTTAGGCTCAAGAAAAATTGTAACTGTTAAAACTAATTTTGGAGAAATCAAAGTTAAAACTGATATTTCAACAAGTGTTAAAGTTAATGAAAACGTTCAAGTAAAACCCTCGAATGATAACATAATTATTTTTGATGGTGAGACTGACAAATCTCTTAAAAGTGAGTTTATGAATTAATGGCAAAAATAGAACTAAAAAATTTATCTAAAACCTATAATAAAAAAATTGAGGCCCTACATGATATAAATTTTACCATTGAGGATGGTCAGTTTTTTGTTTTATTAGGGCCCTCTGGCGCTGGAAAAACTACTACATTAAGATGTATTGCTGGATTGGAGAAAATAGATAATGGAAGTATTCTATTTAACGATGAGTCCGTAACCGAAGATCAACCAGCATCAAGAGATGTTTGTTTTGTGTTTCAACAATACTCTTTATATCCCCACTATAGTGTTTATGAAAATTTAGCATTCCCTTTAAGATCTCCAATGAGAAAATTACCTGAGGATGAAATTAAAACTAAGGTTGAGAATATTGCAAGTATGTTAAAGATTTCAAATAAGCTAAATAATAAAGCTACACAATTATCTGGTGGTGAGATGCAAAGAGTTGCAATTGGACGTGCGCTAGTTCGTGAGCCAAATTTATACTTGATGGATGAACCGTTATCCTCTCTAGATGCTAAATTAAGAGAGAGCTTAAGGGTTGAATTAAAAAACATTCAAACTAATCTAAATGCAACAATACTTTATGTTACACATGATCAAGCAGAAGCCACTACTTTAGCAGATAAAATTGGAGTTTTAAAAGAAGGCCATTTAGTGCAAATAGGTACTCCTGAAGAGATATATGAAAATCCAAATTCTATATATGTTTCGCAAAGATTGGGTTCGCCAAAAATCAATATTTTTCCTGGAACCTTACTTGGAGTCGATGATGTACCTACTTTTGGTATAAGACCTGAGAATATTACAATAGGAAATGGTAACCACTCAGCCAAAATTATCTCAATTGAAAATCTAGGCTCTGAAACAGTAGTAGCTTTAAATTTTAAAGACCAAGAAATACTTGTGTCAATTCAAGGTAATTATAAATCATCAATAAATGAGACAATTAATTTTGACATCAACAATGAAAAAGTTTTAAAATTTGATCAAGAAGGAAACAGAATTTATGAGCGTTAGTTTTTTAATTTCTCAAGCAAAGAGTGTCCAAAAAGTTATAGATGAAAATTCTGCTGAAATAGAGGTTCTTGATCAAAAAATTGGAGATGGAGATCATATTTTTAACATTCAAAGAGGTTTAAAGTTGGTTGTTGAACTTGAAGATTCAATCAAAGATTTACCATTAGCCAAAGCTTTAAATATGATAGCAATGAAAGTTCTGTCAGGTATCGGTGGATCATCAGGCGCATTATTTGGAACTTTTTTTATGACCATGGCTAAATCTCCTGATCTAGATAAAGATGTTGATTTTAATAAAGCATGTGAAATGATTATTAGTGGAATTAAAGCCATGAAAGAAAGAGGAAAAGCTGATGTTGGAGAAAAGACTATGATGGATGTTTTAATACCAGTTTCAGAAAAACTTAACGAATTAAAAAATGAAAGTGAATTTAAATCAGGTTTAAGTGAAGTAATAAAAATTGCAGAAGAAAGAATGTTATCAACAAAAGATATGTTAGCCACAAAAGGTAGAGCTTCTTTTTTAGGTGAACGTGCAAAAGGACATATAGATCCTGGAGCCCGTTCTTCACAGCTTATAATCGATACAATTTGTAAATCAGTAATTAATAATTAGGAGGGAAAATGAAAAAATTTATTAACAATAACGATGATTTTTTAAAAGAGAGCCTTACAGGTTTTGGTAAGGCACATAGCGACATAATAAACGTCAATCTAGACCCAAGTTTTGTTTCAAGAAAAAATAAAACCAAAGATGGAAAAGTCTCCCTAATTTCAGGTGGCGGAAGTGGTCATGAACCAATGCATGGAGGATTTGTTGGTCATGGAATGTTAGATGCTGCATGCCCAGGTTTTGTATTTTCAGCACCAACGCCCGATCAAATGCAAGCAGCAGCAGAACATGTTGATAGTGGTGCAGGGGTTTTATTTATTGTTAAAAATTATTCTGGAGACATAATGAACTTTCAAATGGGAGCTGAAATGTACTCTGGTAAAAATGATAGTATTGTCACTAACGATGATGTTGCTGTTGAAGACTCTACATTTACTACCGGTAGAAGAGGCGTTGCAGCAACTGTATTAGTAGAAAAAATAGTTGGATCCTTAGCTGAACATAGCGGATCACTCGAAGAATGTAAAAAACTTGGTGAAAAAGTAAACAAAAACGCTGGTACGATGGGAGTTGCATTTACAAGCTGCACTGTTCCTGCTGCAGGAAAACCTACTTTCGATATAGGTGATGATGAAATGGAGTTTGGTGTAGGGATACATGGTGAGCCAGGAAGAAAAAGAGAAAAAATTCAACCCTCAAAAACGATTGTAGGAAATATTCTTGAAGCTATTTTAGATAATTTAAAACCAGAAAAAAATGAAAAGAATTTACTTTTCGTAAATGGAATGGGAGGCACTCCTTTAACAGAATTATATTTAGTTTATGAGGATGCATGTCAAATCTTGCAATCAAAGGGTGTTCAAGTAACAAAAAGTTTAGTTGGAAATTATTGTACATCACTTGAAATGCAAGGTGCTTCAATTACTCTTCTCAAATGTGATGATGAAATCTTAAAGCATTGGGACTCTCCAGTTCATACAGCTGCCATGAGATGGGGAATGTAAACTTTTTTTATCAAATAACGACTAAATCAAGTTTTTGATTGCCAAGTCTTTCGTTTCCACTTTCTGTAACTAGGTAAGTTTCACCTAAGTTCATTGCTAAATTATTTTCAGAGTCCATTAGTATCATATGCATAAAAAATATATTTCCTGGTTTAATTACATATGGATTTCCAGTGTATAACATTGGCCAATCCATCCAATTAGGTGAAAAAGTTGCTCCTAAAGAATAACCACAAGCATTCATTCTAGAATTTTTATAACCTAAATGATCAAAAGTCTTTGCATGAATATCAAATACTTCTCCAACTTTATTTCCTGGTTTCAATTTATTTTCACAATTATTTAAAGCGTCAATACAAGCTTCATGCATTTTATAATGTTTTGGATCAGCTTTTCCAATTGGAATAGTCCGAAACATTGCTGAGTGATAATGTCTGTATGTTCCAGCCCATTCTATAGTCAGTTGATCTCGTGAATTTAATATTTGTTTTTCAGCCTGGTATCGACAAAGAAGTGCATTTTTGCCAGATCCAATTATAAATTCATTGGCAGGATAATCACCACCTCCCTCAAATATAACTTTATTCATTTCAGCTAAAATTTTAGACTCACTTACTCCTGCTTTTGCATGTTTCCAAACCTCATTTAATGCTTTATCAGCTAAATTTGCTGCTTTTTTCACGTAATTAATTTCTTCACTGGATTTTATAACTCTTAATTTACTAACTAATTCAGAAGCATCTTCTATTAAGCAGTAATTTTCTAAAGATTTATTTAGTCTTAAAGCATTTCGACCAGTTAATCCGTATGCTTCATATTCAATTCCAATTTTTTTACCTTTTAAACTTAATTCATCTAAAATAACCTTAAGATCTTCAGTTGGGTTTGATCCATTTTTGTCAACCCATATTCTTATATCACTAATATTAGATGTATTTTGTGCTTGTCTTAAATCTGGAGCCCTAGTTAATAAAATTATATTACCTTTTTGATCCAAAACCAATGTTTGAAAAAAAACATACCCAAATGTGTCATATCCAGTAAGCCAATACATCGACTCCTGCCTAAACATAAGGAGAGCATCTAATTTTTCCTCTTTTAAAAGTTTAATTATCTTATCTTTTCTACTTTTGAATTCTCCTGCAGAAAAATGAAGACCCATTAATTGATAGTTGTTCTAACAGTACCAAGTTTGTCTACTTTGCCTATGTATTCACCTTTACTTTTAATCGGCACAACACCAACTGTTGAGCCGGTAAATACATAAAAATCTTTATCTAAAGAAACTTTCTCTTTTCTTATTTTGTTAAGAACAAATTTTAAAGAATTTAGCGGGTTTACATAAACAGTATTTGTATTACCGTTTACGTTTAATCCTTTTTTATTTTTTAAATTTGTTTTTAAATTGCTGAAATTTATTTTTTTAAATTTTTTCTTAGCTCCAACAATAAATTTAATATTTACACCAAAATCACTACATAAATCACCTAAATATTTGATACCTTTTTTTTTCTGTCTAAATCCAACAACCTCAATGCAAGGACCCATATGAGTAATAAATTTTGTTATATTTTTTGAATTTAATTTTCCTTTAAAGTCAAAAAATTTTTTTTTAATTATATAGTAAACCTCTACTTCAGTACCTAAAGCATATTTATTAATTTTTACTTTTCCTCCAGATTTAATTAAATTTTTTCCAAATACAGTCGAATGAAATGGCTCTTTTTCTTTTAACTTTTTTAAGAGAGCAATTATTGTACCTCCGGCTTTAAAACCAACTTTTGTGTCCTTAATTTTACTTTCACATAATAATCTTAGTTTATGTGCTAATTTTATATTCTTACAGAATTTTTCAGGAATTGGGTTGATAAGTTTATTACTGTTATAAGCCTTTACTAATTTTTTTGACACTGATTGAATATCATTTTTCATATCTATAGCCTATTGAAGAACTGTCATTGGATCAAGCCTTGTTTGAAACCAATTTATTCTAAAATCTAAATGAGGACCGGTTGATCTACCTGTTGAGCCAACAGTTCCTATTATATCTCCTTTTTTAATCAAATCTCCTACTTCAACCATCACATTTTCTAAATGAGAATAAATTGTCGATATACCATGACCATGATCCATAATAATTGTACCACCAGTGTAATAAAGATCATTTTCAGCCATTGTGACCACCCCAGTACCAGAAGATTTAATCTCCGTTCCTTTTTTTGCTGCTATATCTATACCGTAATGAGGCCATCTAGGTTTCCCATTTAGAATTCTTTGGCTTCCATAAACCCCACTAATTATACCTTCAACTGGCATAATAAATTTTTCAGAAAAAAAAGTTAAATTTGAGTTAATTGCTCTAGCTTCTCCAATTTTACCATTTTCTTTTTTAATTC
>CACHKZ010000023.1 GCA_902580535.1 uncultured Pelagibacteraceae bacterium
TAAAAATAGTATATCAGAAACATTTATTTTATCCTCGGGATCAAATTTTTTTAAGAATGAAGTTAATTGTAACTTGAATGGAGAATATTCGTCTGCTTTTGTAAATGGTATTTTATCTCTTAACAATAGTAATCATCATGAAATTAGGACTACAATAAATCATTTAACTGAAAATACAAAAAGTTATCAACTTATTAAAAGTGTTTTAGAAGGTAGCTCTAAGGCTGTTTACCAAGGAAAAATATATGTTAATCCAAAAGCACAAAAAACTGATGGATATCAACTTAGTAAAGCAATATTGTTAAACAAAGATGCAGAGTTTAACGCTAAACCTGAACTGGAAATTTACGCTGATGATGTAAAGTGTTCACATGGTTCAGCCTCAGGTAGTCTAAATGAGTCATCAATATTTTATTTAATGTCTAGAGGTCTAAATTATCAACAGGCAAGAGAACTTTTAATAAATGGCTTTCTATTAGATGTCGTTGAAAAAATTACAGATCCTGAAGTTAAAAACTTAATAAAGAATATTATAGGAATTAAAGAATGAATATAAAAGATATAAAAAAAGAATTTCCTATTTTTGATAATAAGGTTCATAATAATGATCTTGTTTATTTAGACAGTGCAAATTCATCTCAAAAACCAAAAATTGTTCTTGATAGAATTTATGATTTTTATTCAAAAGAATTTTCAAATGTTGGAAGAAGCGTACACTATCTTGCAGTTGCAGCTACTAATTTATATGAAAATACAAGAGTTTCTGTTCAAAAATACATAAATGCTAAAGATAAAAATGAAATCGTTTTCACTAAAGGTGCAACTGAAGCTATTAATTTAGTTGCAAACACGTTTGGACAAAAATATCTTGACGAGAACGACGAGGTACTTATTACAGAATTAGAGCATCATTCAAATTATGTGCCATGGCATTTTTTAAGGAAATCAAAGAATATAAAAATTGAATTTGCTGAAATTAACGAGAATGGTGAAATAACTTTAGAGGCAATAAAAAATAAAATAAATCATAAAACAAAAATTATATGCATCACACATCTTTCAAATGTAACGGGGGCAATTCTTCCAATTAAAGAAATTATAAATTTAGCACATTCAAAAGGAATACCCGTATTAGTAGATGGATGTCAGGGGGCCCCACATTTAAAACTTGATATGCAAGATTTGGATTGCGATTTTTACGCAATTTCAGGACATAAAATGTATGGCCCAACTGGTATTGGAGTACTTTATGCAAAAAAGAAATGGCTTGAAGATTTACCACCTTATCAGGGTGGTGGCGGAATGATAAGAGAGGTAAAGAAAAAAGGTATCTCCTACGGTGATCTTCCTAATAAATATGAAGCTGGAACTATGGCAACAGCACAAGTAATTGCCTTTAATGAGTCAATTAAATTTATGGAAACAATCGGTATTGAAAATATTGAAAAGCATGAGAAAAAATTATTAGATTATGCAATTGATCTATTAAGCAAAAATAACTCAATTAATATTATAGGTAACCCGAAAAACAAAGGTGGTGTCATATCTTTTACAATTGATGGTATCCATCCTCATGATATCGCAACTATATTAGATGAGGACGGTGTAGCAATAAGAGCAGGTCATCATTGTTGTCAAATACTTCACGATAAATTAGGTTTACCAGCAACTGCTAGAGCTTCTTTTGGAATATACAATACTAAAGAAGATATTGATCATTTGAACAGATCTTTAAATAATTGTAAAAAAATATTTAATTTAAAATGAATTTAAAAGAATTATATCAAGAAATTATTTTGGAGCATGGAAAAAATCCAAGAAATATAAAAAAAACAGACAATTACAATAAAGATGCAAAGGGAGACAATCCTTTGTGTGGTGACAATGTTCATATTTATCTTAAAATTGATGAAAATAAAAAAGTAGAGGATATATCTTTCGAAGGAAGCGGATGTGCAATTACAATGGCTTCCGCATCCATTATGACTGACTTAATGAAGGGTAAAGAAGAATATGAAGTAAAGGAGATTGTAAAAGACTTTCTAGATATGATTAAGGAAAAAGATAAATTAAATTCGAAACTTTTAAATGAAGATGAAAAAACAAAACTAATGTGTTTATCTGGAGTTAAACAATTTCCTATGAGAGTAAAATGTGCGACATTATCTTGGCATACTCTAGTATCAGCTTTGGATAACTCACAAGAAATTGTAAATACAGAAAAATAGTTTATGGATTTAAAAGAGAAAGTAGTTGAAGTTATTAAAAAAATTTATGATCCTGAAATTCCAGTGAATATTTATGAACTTGGTTTAATATATAATATTTCGATAGATCAAAAAAATGTAAATGTAAAAATGACATTAACTACACCAAATTGTCCAGTTGCTGAGAGTTTGCCTAAAGAAGTTAAAGATAGTATTATGGAGCTTAAAGAGGTTGAAAAAGTAGATCTAGATCTTGTTTGGGAACCACCATGGGATAAATCTATGATGTCTGAAGCGGCAAAATTAGAATTAAATTTATGACAAAACAAATAATATCATTAAGTGATAACGCAGCACTAAGAATAAAAGAAATTATGTCATCAGCTGACAACCAGTCAATCGGGGTAAGAGTTAGTGTGAAAGCTGGAGGGTGTGCAGGAATGTCCTATATTATGGAATATACAAAAAAAGCAAATCCGAATGACGAAGTTATTGAGGAAAAAGGAGTAAAAGTTTTCATTGACCCAGCTGCTGTAATGTATCTTTTTGGAACAGAAATGGATTATAAAAAAGAAGAGTTTTCCTCGCAATTTGTATTTAATAACCCAAATGAAACAGAAAGATGTGGTTGTGGTGAATCTTTTAAAGTTTAAATATATTTATTGGTAATATGAAATAAACCAGTATTGACCTCTTTTGTTCATTGTATAAATTTTATTATTCTTTTTTTTAGCTTTTCTATAGTTCTGCCTTTTGAAACCAATAATATTTTTTAAAGAAAATATAAATTTTGTCATGCATTTAAATAACAAAATTATATGAAATGAGAATTTCTTAAAGGGAATACCTGCCATCGCAGCAGGTATTACCTAAAAAAAGCTTTTTAACAGCTATAATACATATCGAACTCGATAGGGTGCGGCGTATGCTCAAAGTTATGAATTTCTTCATACTTTAATTCAATGTACGCATCTATCTGATCATCAGTAAATACATTACCCTGTTTTAAAAAGTTTCTATCTTTATCAAGAGCTTCCATAGCTTCTCTCAATGATCCACAAACTGTAGGAACTTTTTTAACTTGTTTTTCAGTTAATGCATAAAGATCTTGGTCAAAAGATTTACCTGGATCTATTTTATTTTTAATTCCATCTAGACCAGCCATTAACATTGATGCAAATGTTAAATATGGATTACCTGAAGCATCAGGAAATCTAATTTCGCATCTTGCACCTTTTTTACTTAAAGTTATTGGAATTCTACATGAAGCAGATCTGTTCCTTGCGGAGTAAGCAAGCAAAACTGGTGCCTCAAAACCCGGAATTAATCTTTTATAACTATTAGTAGTAGCATTTGAAAAAGCGTTAATTGCCTTTGCATGTTTTAAAATACCACCAATATAATAAAGAGCTGTTTGAGATAGGCCAGCATACTTGTTCCCAGAAAATACTGGAGTTTTACCTTTCCAAATTGATTGGTGAGTATGCATTCCAGACCCATTGTCACCTTTAACTGGTTTTGGCATAAAAGTAGCAGTCTTTCCAAATGAATGTGAGACCATCTGAACTACATATTTGTAAAGTTGAACGTTATCAGCTTGATCAACTAGTGTTCCAAACAACATTCCTAGTTCATGTTGACTAGGTGCAACTTCGTGGTGATGTTTTTCAACAGTAATACCAACATCTCTTAAACCCTTCAAGTATTCGCCTCTCATATCTTGAGCACTATCTACAGGTGGTACAGGAAAATACCCTCCTTTAATACCAGGTCTATGACCCATATTACCATTATCATATGATTTACCTGAATTATAAGGTCCCTCAGAACTGTCAATTGAAAAACCAGTTTCATTCATATCATTTTTAATTTTTACATCATCAAAAACAAAAAATTCTGGTTCTGGACCAAAGTAAGCTTTGTCTCCAATTCCAGTTTTTTTTAAATATGCTTCCGCTTTTTTTGCAATTCCTCTTGGATCTCTTTCGTATGGATCTTTTTTAACAGCATCCAAAATATCACAAAATAAAATCATTGTATTATGTGATGTGTATGGATCAATTACTGTTCTACTTAAGTCTGGTTTTAATATCATGTCAGATTCATTAATTGCTTTCCAGCCTGCAATCGAAGAACCATCAAAGAAAACTCCCTCATTCAACATATCCTCATCAACTATAGTTTTGTCCATTGTTAGGTGTTGAAGTTTTCCTCTCGGATCAGTGAATCTAAGATCAACATACTCAACATTCTTAGACTTAATTTGTTTTAATACGTCCCTAGCGCTCATATTGTCTCCTATAAATTTTCTTGTTCTCTTATCAGTTAAGAAAAGATAAATAATGTCTATAAAATAGATATCAGTTATGCTTTAATTACATGTATATTAACCTTAAAAATCGCAATTTTTCAATCAATCAAGAGTTGTACTAATGTCAGCACTTAATAAAGAAGCAGTTAAAAGAGCAAAAGAGGCATTAAATAAGTTTAATACTGAAATAAAGGTAATTGAATTAGAGCAAACCGCAAGAACAGCAAATGATGCTGCAAATTCACTAAATACTGAAGTTGGTTCAATTGTAAAAAGTTTATTATTTAGGAATGAGAGAAACTTTTTACTCTGCTTAGTATCTGGCGATAAAAGATGCTCATTAAATAAATTAAAAAAAATTTTTAATAGTAAAGATTTGAGTATGGCATCTCCTGATGAGGTTAAAGATCAAACAGGATATACTATAGGAGGAGTTTCACCAGTAGGCCATAAAAATAAATTAGAAATTCTTGTAGATGAGTCTTTAAGTAGATTTAAAAATTTATATGCCGCAGCAGGACATCCAAACTGTATTTTCAAAATAAATTTTGATGAACTGCTTAATTTAACCAATGGAACAGTAAAAGATATTGTAGAATGACTTCACCCAAAACATCTGATTATTTCATATTAGTTTTGCTGTCACTTATATGGGCTTCAGCCTTTTTCAATATTAAAATCGCGACTTACTCTTATGGTCCAATAACGATAGCGTTTTTAAGGATTTTTTTTGGAATGATCCCAGTATTATTGTTATGTTTTTATAAAAAAATTAAAATTGAAGTCTTTTCAAAAGATTGGAAATGGTTTGCTGCAATTGGTATCATTAATTTAGTTATTCCATTTTTTTTAATTGCTTATGGAGTACAAAAAGTTCAAAGTAATTTAGCAGCAATATTAATGTCCACCACTCCTATCAGTGCAACTATTTTAGCTCATTTGTTTATAGATAAAGAAAAAATAAATTTAGTTAAAATATTAGGAATAATTTTAGGATTTTTAGGAATAGTTTATCTTTTTTCTGAAAATCTACTAATTAATGATGAAAATTTATTTTCTGCTTTAATGATATTAGTTGGTTCAACATTTTATGTAATTGGTGGAATATTAACTTTAAAAATAAGTCATAAAAAAAATGAAAATGTTACTGCATCAATATTAATTTGGGGAACAATATTTGTTTGCCCAATTTCTTTAATTATAGAGCAACCTTGGAATTTAAATCCATCATTAGAGTCAACTTTGTCTTTAATATATCTTGGTGTATTTCCTACTGGTATAGCCTGGTTATTGAGATTTATGATATTGAAAAGAAACGGTTTAGTTTTTCAAAGCCAAGTCGCTTATTTAATACCAATATTTGGAGTAATTCTTGGATACTTATTTCTTAACGAATTAGTTACTTCAAAAATATTAATTTCATTATTTATTGTTATACTTGGAATATACTTTGTAAAAAAATCAGGAGACAAAAAAATAGAAGGAATTTAAATTTCAATAAATTAGTTTTTCAAACTTTTTTGACTTTATAGATTTCATTGCTCCCTCTGCCAATATAATTGATTTTCTTCCATCTTCAAAAACTGCTCTAGGTTTTATATTTTTTCTACAAAATTTTGCTAGATCGAATAATTGAAGTTTAAAAGCCTCAGAATATCTCTCAATAAAGAAGTGAAGAAGAGGTGATTTGCTGTTTGTTGAGCTTTTTGAAAAATAATTTATTTCATCGTTTCTTTTATTGTCTGAAACTAGCATTCCTTTATTTCCAAATAATTCTACTCTTTGATCATATCCAAAGCTACAATGTCTTGAATTTGTTATAATACATTGCACCCCTTTTTTGGATTTGAGTATTGTAGTTGCCAATTCATAATCATTAATTTTATTAAAACGCTTATCCGTTAAGTTACTGCCCATAGCAAAAATTGATTGGAATTCGTCTTTTCCTAAATAGTATCTTGCAAGATCAAAATCGTGAATCATCATATCTTTAAATATCCCACCTGAAGTTTTTAGATATTCAAGCGAAGGAGGAGAAGGATCTCGACTAGTAATTATAATTTTTTCTAATCGACCAATTTTTTCTTTTAGATGTTGTTTTAATGAATGGTGTCCAACGTCATATCTCCTATTGAAACCTATTTGCACTCTTGGTTTAAATTTTTTTATCCTTTTTTCACAAGAATTAATTTTTCTTATATTCAGATCTAATGGTTTTTCACAAAAAATAATTTTATTTTGTTTTACACCTTTCTCAATAAATTTTAAATGGGTAGGAGTGCTTGACGCAATAAATATACAGTCAATATCTTTATCATTGAAAGCTAGATCAGGGTTATTTATTGAAGTGATATTATATTTATTAGATATTTTTTTTAATAAATCTTTGTTTAGGTCAAAGACATATTTTAATTTAAATTCTCTATTTTCGATTAAATTTTTTGCATGCATTTGGCCAATTCTACCAAGACCAAGCAAAGCAACTTTTATTTTATTTTTGTCCACGCTTTTCTTTTATTTGAAATTTTACATGCTTCAATAAACTTTGCGGTTTCCAGTCCTTCATGTTCATTTGGAAAAAACCACCTTTTATTAGCTCTAGTTCTTAATGATTCTGCAAATTCTTTATAAATGTTGGCAAAAGCATCTAAATAACCCTCTGGATGTCCAAATTTAATTCTTGAAAAGTTTTTAGATAATTCTGCATTAAAAAAACCTCTTTCTAAAAATTTTACAGCACCTTTTAATGGATTAAATTTAAGATAACCTGGATCATTTTGAACCCATTCTATGCTTCCTTTTGTGCCAAAAATCCTAAATCTTAAACCATAAACACCGCCTCTTGCCATAACACTTGTCCAAAGTAAGCCTTTTGCATTGTTATTAAAGTTGATCATTACTTGAGCATTGTTATCCATTTTAACAGTTTTTGAAACTTGTTTGATATCAGCAAACACATTTCTACCTTTTAATCCAGAAACATAGCATGCTATGTGATAAGCGTGAGATCCAATCTCATTTAAAACCGCTGAGGTCCCAACTATTTTTTTATTTATCTTCCATTTTAAAATTTTTTTTGCATTTTTTTTGTTAACTATTTTTCCATCAGTCCAGTCTTGAACATACTCTACATTAACATATTCAACTTTCCCTATTTTTCCCTTTTCAACTAATACCTTTGCTTCTCTAACCATCGGATATGCTGAATAATTATGAGTTAAAGCATATTTTATATTTTTATTTGATTTAATTTTTTTAAAAAGTTTTTTTGCTTGTGATAGATCACCCGTAAATGGCTTGTCAGATATTATATGAATATTTTTGTCTATAAATTTTTCGGCAATAACTTGGTGACTTGAAGGAGGAGTCATAATTGCCACGACCTCAATACCATCAAATCTTTTTGCCTCTTTATTAGCCATTTCTTGATAATTTGAGTAACATCTGTCTTTATCAATTCCTATTTTTTTTCCGAAAGTCTTTGAAATATTGGAATTTCTTGAAAAAACTCCTGAGACAATTTCATATTCGTCATCAAATCTTGAGGAAATTCTATGGACATGTCCTATCCATGATTTTGGACCACCGCCAACAATACCTAATTTGATTCTTTTGCCTTTAATTAATCTCACGATCAAATATCTTAGCAAATATAAAAAATATGTCAGTAAAATTAGGGATAGCACCAATAGCGTGGAGCAATGATGACATGCCTGAACTAGGTGGAGATACTCCTCTTGAACAATGTTTATCGGAGGCAAGTCAGGCTGGATATATAGGTATAGAGTCAGGAGGAAAATTTCCAAAAACATCCAAGGAATTATTACCAAAACTAGAAAAGTATAATTTAAAATTATGTTCTGGATGGTATAGTGGGAATCTTAGAAAAAATTCTGTTGAAGAAGAAAAAAAATTAATTCAAAAACAAATTCAATTATTTAAAGACTGTGAGGCTCCATGTATTGTATTTGCTGAAGTTTTTGAATCAATACAAGGAAATCCAAAAAAAAAACTATCTAGTAGACCAAAAATGTCCAATGATGAATGGAAAGATTATTGTGTAAAAATATCTGAACTTGCAAGATATCTTG
>CACHKZ010000024.1 GCA_902580535.1 uncultured Pelagibacteraceae bacterium
TCAAAAAACAATAAAAAAATTGGACAAATTGCTTCCGGAATTTATTCCCCAAGAATTAAGAAAAATATAGGTTTATCAATGATAAATAGAGATTTTTGGGATTTAGGGAATGAAGTTTTTATAAACATTTTTAATGGAAAAAACAGAAAAGGCATTATAACTTCTTTACCATTTTCTGATTAACCTTATATTTAAATTATGTTTAAACCAGTAATAGCAGGATTTTCAAGGTCACCTTTTACTATGGCTAGAAAAGGTGCCTTAATTGACTCAAAACCAGTTAATCTATTAGCAGAAGTAATTAAAGATTTAGTATCAAAATCAAATGTTAAAAAAGATGACATTGAGGATATTGTAGTTGGTTGTGCATTTCAAACAGGAGAACAAAGTTTTAATATTGGTAAGTTAACTACTTTTCTAAGTGGTATGAATGTTAAAACCTCGGGCATGACAGTAGATAGATGGTGTGGTTCTTCAATGGAGGCTATTCATATTGCAGCTGGTAAAATTTCATTGGGTGCTGGAAAAGTATTTGTGTGTGGAGGAGTAGAAAGTATGACAAGAGTAAATACTGGTTTTGAACCAATCCCCTACCCTGAAAGTAAGGCAGATAATCCGCATGTTTATTTTTCGATGGGAAAAACCGCAGAAAATGTTGCAAAAAAATATAATATTTCAAGAAATGAACAACAGGAGTTTGCTATATCAAGTCATCAAAAAGCACATGAAGCTCAAACCAAAGGAAATTTTAAGAATGAAATCGTATCAATTGGTGATTGTGATACTGATGGAAACATTAGACCAAATAGTACAATGGAAAAATTAAATGGATTAAAACTTGCTTTTGATGAAAATGGAACAGTTACAGCTGCAACTTCATCACCTTTAACAGACGGTGCTGCAGCAACTTTAATTTGTGAGGAAAACTATGCAAAAGAGAATAATTTAAATATTTTAGGAAGAATTGTGTCTACAGCTGTTGAAGGCTGTGACCCTGATTACATGGGCTTAGGTCCAATTGGTGCTTCAAAAAAAGCTTTAAAGAGGGCTAATTTGTCAGCTGACCAAATTGATATTGTTGAATTGAATGAAGCTTTTGCTTCTCAATCATTAGCGTGTATTAAAGATTTGGGTATAGATAAAAATAAAGTTAATTTAGATGGTGGAGCTCTTGCTCTTGGTCATCCACTTGGTGCAACAGGTGCTAGAATTACTGGTAAAGCAGCTGATTTATTAAAACGAGAAAATAAAAAATATGCTCTCTCTACTCAGTGCATTGGCTTAGGAATGGGAATTGCAACAGTAATTGAATCTGTTAATTAAACTATCTATTTATTCCTCTTAATCTTTCAGATCTTCTTCTTAAAAGTTCAGCAGTTAATAAAATTAATACTGATAATATTATTAAACAAGTTGCTACAGCTAATATTGTTGGGCTAAGCTGTTCTCTAAGTCCAGTCCACATTTGGATTGGTATTGTAGTATTATCTAAGCCAGCCAAGAATAATACGACGACCACTTCATCAAATGAGGTCACAAATGCAAATAAACCACCAGAAATAACTCCTGGTAATATTAAAGGTAGTGTAATTTTCATAAAAGTATTATATGGACTGCTTCCAAGACTTGAAGCAGCACGTGTAATACTATGATCAAAACCTGAAAGTGTTGCAGTTACTGTTATTACTACAAACGGAGTTCCAAGAATAATGTGTGCAAGTATAATACCTAAGTGGGTGGCTGCCAAACCTACCTTTGCCATGAAAAAGAAAATCGCTACCCCAGAAATAATTAGTGGAACTATCATTGGTGAAATTAAAATTGCCATTATCAAACCTTTGTAAGGCATATGTCTGCTACTTAAACCTAATGCGGCAAGAGTACCTAAAATAATTGATCCCAATGTTGCAAAAATTGCAATTATAAAACTATTTCTTGCAGCTAAACCCCATGGATTTTTTGTTCCATAAATCATATCTTTGTACCATCTCAATGAGAATGCATCAGGGTCTAATCTTTTCATTCCATCAGAAAAAACCAAAAATTCTTCTGCGTTAAAAGATAATGGAAAAATTACAAATAAAGGAGCTATCAAAAAGAAAAAGACACAACCACAAATTAATAAATAAAAGTAATGCCAAATTCTATAATGTGGTTCTGTATATTTTGGTAATGCCATAATTAACCTAATTTAATGTTATCAACTCCTACGAGTTTATTATAAATCCAATATATTGCTAACACACCAGTCAAAAGCATGAGACCCATTGCAGATGCAAAACTCCAATCTAAAGTACTTTTCATATGATATGCTATTTGATTACTAATAAGTGTTCCGGATGCACCTCCAACAAGTGCTGGCGTAATATAATATCCAATTGCTAAAATAAATACTAATAGACAACCTGCACCTATTCCTGGAATTGTAAGTGGAAAATAAACTTTAAAAAATGCCACCGCTGGAGTTGCACCTAAAGACTTACCAGCCCTCATAAGACTTGGAGAGATAGTTTTCATGACACTATACAAAGGTAAAACCATAAAAGGTAAAAGTATTTGAGTCATTGCTACGTAGGTTCCAGTTTTATTATACATCATCTCAGGTCTGTTATCGTCTGCAACAAGACCTGTCCATACAAAGAAATCATTCACAATTCCTTGTTGCTGTAACAAAATCATCCAACTTGCAGTTCTTACAAGTAAAGATGTCCAGAAAGGAAGAAGAACACAGATCATCAGCAAATTACTATATTTCATTGGTAGAGTTGCCAGTAAATGTGCAATTGGATAAGCCATTAAAAAACAAAATAAAGTAACAAAAAAAGCCACCTCCACTGTTCTTATCCATAATATTCTATGAATTCTTCTATCCTCAGAAACCTGAACAATTTTTCCATCTTCATTAGAGTACATGTCTATACCTTTAAGATATTTTGAGTATGTATAAGATGGAGCTCTTCTTTTAATTGCTCTCCAATATTCAACATTTCTCCATCTTTTATGAACTTTCATTATTTGTTCTTTGTAATTTCCCTCCTCAAATTTCTTTTGTTTTCTTGCTAGTTTTTTTAAAACACTTTTAAATCCATTTTTTTCATAATTTAATTGTGTCTGTAATTTTCCTGCTGTTTTGTTTTTAACTAAAATTTTATAATCTAAGTAAAATGCCTCAAAAACTTCTTCTGGTGGAAGTTCTTTACCATCCCAATTTTCCATTGCTTTATAGGTTTTGGGAAGCATATTTGTAACCATCTTGTCATCTATGCTTCTGGAGAACATATCTCCAATTGGAATCATATATGTAATAATTAAAAAAAGTAATAATGGTGCAACTAGTAGAAGAGCTTTAATTTTATTTTTCTTTTCTGCTTGTTTTAGACTTTCCTCTAATGGAATTCCGTCTGTTGTTAAAATTTTTCCTGTTTCTGAACTCATAAAAAAAAAGGGCGGTCAATATGACCGCCCTTACTATAATATAAAATTAAAGTGTTTAAAACTTTAATTATTTAATACTAGCTTTCATAGCTTCCCACTTTTCACCAAGCTCTGTACCATTGTCAGCCCAGTATTCAGCGTTTACTAAGAAGTATTTTTTAAGGTTTTTTGGTGCTGTTGGCATATGTGGAACCATATTAGTTTTTCCATCTTTATACCAAGGCTCTCCTGCTTCCATAACTGCAATTGATGATTTTCTCCAAGGAGCATATGCAATATATTTTGCACTTCCTGCTAACATCTCTGTGTTAGTCATCATCGCTAAAGCTTTCATAGCATCAGCCTGGTTTGGTCCACCTTTAACTAATGCAAAATATTCATAGTCAAGACCTTGTCCATCCCAAACTTGAACTATTGGAGCACCTTCTCCAACTGCTGCATTGAAAAATCTTCCATTCCAACCAGTTGCCATTACAACTTCACCACTCATTAGTAATTCTGGTGGTTGTGCTCCTGCCGACCAAAATACACATCCGCCTTTTGGATCTTCACAAAGTGCTTTGATCTTGTTCATCGCTCTATCAACATATGCTGGGTCCTCTAATTTTTTGTAGATAAATTCTCCACCTTTACCCATTTTTACGCCGTCAGCTGCTAATGCAATCTCTAAGTTAGTTAATGCACTTTTGTAAATAGCTCTTTTTCCAGGAAATCTTTGTGTGTTAAAGAAATCTTTAATTGTGCTTGGTGTGCTTTTTAATAAATCACTATTATAAGCATAGTTCCAAGAATATAAAATATTTCCTACCGCACATTTACTTGGCATATCAGTGAAGAAGTCTTCACTTGCAGGCGTACCATCTGGTGCTGGTGGGAAGTCTTTGTCAAAATCAAATTCAACAAAAATTCCTTCGTCACAACCATTAATAGTATCGTAAGCGAATACGTCTATAATATCCCATGTGATTGCTCCTGCTTCTATTTGCGCTTTAATTTCTGAAAGTCCACCTGAATAGTCAACCCACTCGATTGGTATACCTAAAGCTTTCGATGTTGGATCACCATATCCTAACTTTTGACTTTCTGTGTATGCTCCACCCCATGATGCAACAACTACTGCAAAAGCCGATGTAGATACAGAAACTGCAAATGTTAAAGCAAGTAATAATTTACTTAATTTTTTCATTTATCCTCCGTTTAAACGTTTTTTTATAAAAAAAGGAGTACAGCAACATAGAATATAAGAGTCAACAGGTGATTTTGGCGAAAATGTAATAATTACGCTTATTTTGGGTCTAAAGCTCTAGCGTCATGACTGTTCCAGCCAATATTAATTTCATTACCAAGTTTTATATCTAGGTTTTGAGAACTGTTGGGAACTTTCAATATAAATTCTGAATTACCAAGTAAATTTAATCTAACTCTAGTGTGATCCCCATGGTAAATGACCTCTTCGATTTTTCCTTTTTGATTATTATCCATTTTGTCTTTAGGGTTTATCAAAGCTCGTTCTGGTCTTATTGATACTGTAGTTTTTTCTCCAACAGATTTAACTGAAATTGGATTAGCAATTATTTCACCCTTTTCTAATTTAACTTTACATGTTCCATTTGAAATTTCAGAGACTTCTCCACCAAATGTATTATTTTCGCCAATAAATTCTGCAACAAAAGAATTAACTGGTTCTTCATATAACTTATCAGGGCTTGATAGTTGCTGAACTTTACCATCATTAAATACTGCAATCCTATTTGACATTGTTAAAGCTTCACCCTGATCATGAGTTACATAGACAACTGTAACACCAATACTTTCATGAATATGTTTAATTTCATACTGCATGCTTTCTCTTAAATTTTTATCTAACGCACCTAAAGGCTCATCCATTAAAACAACAGCTGGATCAAAAACTAAAGCTCTTGCAACTGCAACTCTTTGTTGTTGACCACCTGACAGTTGACCTGGCATTCTGTTTGCAAATCCACCAAGTGAGACCATTGATAAAGCTTTGTCGACTTTTTTCTCTATATCCTCTTGAGACATCTTTCTAACCTTTAGCGGAAATGCTAAATTTTCAAAGACTGTCATGTGAGGAAATAAAGCATAATTTTGAAAAACCATTCCGATCCCTCTTTTATGTGGTGGAATATTTGAAATTGGATTGTTATCTAAAAATATTTCTCCGTTAGTTGGAGTTTCAAAACCAGCAAGCATCATTAGGCAAGTAGTTTTTCCTGAACCTGAGGGTCCAAGCATTGTTACAAACTCACCTTCTTCAATATCTAAATTTAGATCTTTTACTACTAATACTTTTCCGTCGTAACTTTTGTCTACTTTATCAAATTTTACGAAATCAGCTTTTTTTGACATAAGATGGTTTTTAAAACATTTAGTTATGTTATTTGCAACAATTAATTAACTCTTTATATGTAGCTCTTTTGGATAATTACAAAATAATTCACATCCATTGTCAGTAACTCTTATAGATTCTGATGCTTCAACTCCCCAATCACCAAATTGCATTACAGCTATCATATGAAAACAAGAATTTGGAACTAATTCTGTCATTTCTTCTTTATATATATTTAAAGTATGTTCACCCCAATCTGGTGGGTAACCAATACCAATTGAGTAACCTGTTCTAGACTTTTTCTCTATTCCATATTTGTCTAAAACTCCCCAAAATGCTTGGGCAACATCATTTGCAGTATTTCCAGCTTTTGTTACTTTAATTCCAGCTTCTAGTGCTTCAATAGTCTTTTTCATCGTATCAATTTTAAGTTGATCGGGTTTTCCTAACAAAACAGTTCTTGCCATTGGAGCATGATATCTTTTGTAAACTCCAGATAACTCTACAATTGTTGCTTCCCCCTCTACAAATTTATCTTGTGTAGCAGTTAAATGTGAAGCTGAAGTTCCCTTTCCTGTTGGAAGAAGTGTTGCAATACTCGAATATTCTCCTCCAAACTCTGGAGTTCCATAAAATAAAGTTTTTTGTATTTCTCCAACAGCATCGCATTGTCTTACGCCAGGTTTAATTACTTCCATTGCAGTTTTCATCCCTTTTTCTGAAATCAATGCTGCATTTTTCATATATTTTATTTCTGCATCAGATTTTGCAAATCTCGCCCAGTTGACTAAACGTTCTGAGTCTTTAATTTTTGCATTAGGTAAACCTTGTTTTATCTTTTCATAGCAAAAAGCTGTGAAGTAATGGGCATCCATTTCAACGCCAATCGAAAGTTTATCCCATTTTCTATCTTTAATTATTTTTACTAAATAATCGTAAGGATGTTTTGGCCATGTGTGAATATAATTTTCATCATACACAATTATATTTTCATCTTTAAGATAAGTCTTTATATAAGCGCCTCCTGCATCTTGTGCTCTTACAAAGCAAAGAGGTTCGTCTGCATTTATATGAATAATTGCACATTGAGCATAATAAAAAGACCAAGCATCATACCCAGTCAAATAGTTCATATTGTTAGTGTCGTGAGAAATTAAAAGTTCAATGCCTTTTTTTTCCATCATTGATTTTACTTTTTTTAATCTTTTTTGATATTCCTCTTTGCTAAATGACATTATTTTCTATCTGAATAATTTTCCAAAACCCTCAACTTGATTATCTTTATTTATTTTAACAAGTGTATCCCAGATTAAAGCCTGGTTACTTGATAAAACAACTGTATTCAATTTTTTTTCAAGTTTGTCAATTATTGGAAGTACAGGTAAAGCTGTGCAAGATACAAATAATGCTTCCGCGCCATTTAAATCTATTTTAGACAACACATCATACAAATAATTTTGATCTACTTTACCAATATCGTAGTCTGACTCTATATCAAAATAAGAATTTGAGGTTATTTCAAATCCTTCAGATTTAAAATATTCTATAACATCATCATTTAGTTTTTTGCTGTATGGAGTAAATAAACAAATCTTGCTTATATTTAATTTCTTCAAAGCTTTTATAGCAGCGGTACTTGGTGTTGAAACCTCAGCCATTGGTTTTGCTGCTTTTACTTTTTGTTCTATAGAATTGTATCCTGCAGCTATTGTTCCTGAAGTGCATCCATAGACAACACAGTCTATATCTTGGTCAGGGAGAATATCTTTTGCAACATCGGTTACTTTATCTGACATTTTAATCAGATTTTCTTTGGTTAAAGGGTTGTAACACTCTATTCTATTAACAAAAAAATCAATTTCTCTATCCTTTATTACATTAATAAAATCTCTCTCAATCATAAAATCACTTGCAAGAGCAATAAGGCCAACTCGTGGATTTGATTTACTTATGTATTTTGGTTCTATTTTTGTTGAATTCATATTTTAAAAAAGAGAATATATCATAAGTTCTTGAATAATCATTAATATTAAATGAATTGAATGAATTTTAAAGACACTCTAGTTGCATCGCTTGTTCCTATCTTTTTAGGTTTTGGTTTTGTAATTGCAAAACCTGCTTTTGAGTCTTTTCCTCCAATACTTTTAATGGGATTAAGATTTATTTTTGCTGCTTCTATTTTAATTTGGTGGTTTCCTATTCCAAAAGGTTTCTTAAAGAAAATCTTTTTTGCTTCATTTATAGCAAACACCTTACAATATAGTATTACTTATACTGGTTTAAATTTTATAGATGCCTCAGCAGCGGTATTATTAGTACAAACAGAAGTTCCATTTGGAGTTATATTTGCTTTTTTCATGTTGAAAGAGAAACCAACTTTAAGAGCTTTAGTTGGAATTGGAATTGCCTTTATAGGAGTTTATATTTTAACTGGCTCACCTAATTTAGACGGAAAACTATTTGGTATCGCTCTTACTATTCTAGGTTCAGCAATATGGGCACTCGGTCAAGTAATTGTTAAACCTTTGAGTAAACAAATTAATCCTTTAGCTTTAGTTGCTTGGCTTGCATTATTTTCCGGACCCACTTTAATATTTATTTCTGCAGTAATTGAAGGTG
>CACHKZ010000025.1 GCA_902580535.1 uncultured Pelagibacteraceae bacterium
TGTAGTATTAAAATAGAGATCTTAAACTTTAACCTTAATTTGTAATCAATAGGTCCGCGGTTAGAGTCCGTGCGAGGGCACAATTTACTTAAATGATTTTGAAGTAATTAATTTTTTTGGATCAAAAAATGGTTTTTCGATAACTTCGCATTTAAAATTTTTATCGTCAATTAAAACTTCTATTTCTGTACCTATTTTAGAGTATTCGATATCTACAATAGCAAGAGCAATATTCTTTTTTAAGCGTGGTGAATAAACAGCTGAGGTTACTTTTCCAATATTCTTATTATTAGATTTTAATGTCCAAAATTTTGTGTTTGGACCACTTAATCTCTCACACTTAATTTCTAAACCAATTTGTAATCTTTTTATTCCATTAGTCTTAATTCTTTTAAGTGCTTCCTTTCCTATGAAATTTATATCACTTTCTAAGTTAACTAAACGATCTAAACCCAATTCAAATGGGTTTGTCTGAATATCTGCATCAGCATGATAAGAAAGCATTCCACCCTCTATTCTTCTTATTGAGGATGTATGTCCCGGTTTAATCCCAAAGTCTTTTCCAGCTCTCATTATTTTTTCATAAAGATCATCACCTTTTGATCCATCTCTTAAAAATAATTCATAACCAAATTCACTTGACCAGCCAGTTCGGGATACTATTAATGGAATTCCATCTAATTCTAATTCTCTAAACCAATAATATTTTAAATCTTTTATATTTTTTCCAAATAATTTAATCATTATTTCAGCAGACTTTGGTCCTTGTAATTGTAAAGGTGAAACATCAGGCTCAGTTATTTTTACATCAAGTCCTGAATTTACAGCTACTCCTTGAGCCCATAGTAAAATATCACTGTCACCTAAAGATAACCAAAAATGATTTTCACCTAATCTTAAAAGCACAGGATCATTTAAAATCCCACCTTCTGAGTTTGTAATTAAAACATATTTACACTGACCTATTGATAATTTTGATAAATCTCTCGGTGTTAATAATTGAATAAATTTATAAGCATCTGGTCCAGTAATTTCTACTTGTCTTTCAACAGCCACATCACAAAGAATTGCTGTTTGAATAAGATTCCAAAAATTCTGTTCTGGATCTCCAAAATCCCGAGGTATGTACATATGGTTATAAACCGAAAAACCTGTTGCGCCCCACCTTACTGTTGCATCAAAATATGGAGATTTTCTAATTTGAGTACCAAACCCAAAATTTTTATTAATCATTAATTAGTTTCTTTTCTGATTTGCTCTATTTTAATTTTTTTTTGAAGACTTCTATTTGAATCATATAAAAGATTAAATTTAACTTTTTTATTAATCTTAATAGATATTGTCTTTGCATTTCTAACTTCGTAATTGTCAGCAACCGCACTTATTGGTCTTTTATTAATATTTAGATTTTTAATTGTAATTTTTTTTTTATCGCTCACAATTCTTCCCTTCCATCTTCTAGGCCTAAAAGCGCTTATGGGTCTAATAGAAAGTTTTTTAGAGTCTAAATTTAATATTGGTCCATAAACTGACATATTATATGCAGTGCTTCCCGCAGGTGTTGATATCAATACACCATCAGAAACAAGTTTTTTAATAATTTTTTGCGAACCGCTAGAAATTTCTAGTGATGCAGTCTGTCTACTTTGTCTTAAAATTGAAACCTCATTGATGGCAATAGACTTTTTAGTTTTATTAAACTTATTCTTTACACTCATTTCTAAAGGAAAAATTGAAACTTGTTTTGCTTTAGATAAATTTCTAATAGTATTTTTTTGTGAAAATTTATTCATTAAGAAACCATAACTACCAGCATTAATTCCGTAGAAAGGTTTTTTATATTTATTATATTTTTTTAACGATGAAAGCATGAAGCCATCTCCTCCTATCACAATAATTAGATTACATCTGCTTGGAGAAAAATTTTTGATATTGCGATCTAGAAAACTTTTAATCTTTTTTGATTGTTTTGTATTATCAAAAATAATATATGGATTAATCATTTAGTGGTGCCCTCGGCCAGACTCGAACTGGCACTCCATAAATGGCAAGGATTTTAAGTCCTTTGTGTCTACCAATTTCACCACGAGGGCATGAGTTATTTTCATGAGTATTTATGCTAATATTTATAATTGAACAAGTTTAATAAGTAAATTTTTTTTATTTTATCTCTCTATCGTCTAGTCTACGTCTAGTAATTCTATAAAATCATATAATCAATCACTACACCATGTAAATACATCTGCTTCAAATTTTATGCGATTAAATTTAAGAAATTGTTTATATTTCTCTAATCTATGCTCCTTATCAAACGTAGTTAGGAAATTATATATTTTGTCATAATCCAATCCCTTCAAATCTGACTTTTTAATATCAACATATTCCTCATAATCTAAGCCACATATAGAAAAATTTTTTTTAGGATCAATGTGTTCGGAGTAGCTAATGGTAGCTTCATTCTCTTTTAATATATCATAATAATGAGCTATTTCATTATTTCTCTCAAAAAGATAATCCTTTCTGTAATCAAACAGTTCGAGTTGTTGCATATACTAGAGATTGTTATAATTTATAACAAATATTATATTAATTAATAAAAGTGGCTAAAGTTTGAAGATTAATATAAATATTTCTGAAAATCTATAAACGTGTTTTTAATTTTTTCAGCTTCACCTAATACTTTTTGACCATCGTGAAGACTTTTATATTTAAGTACTACTAAGTCACTAAGTCGATTAATATCTAATTCATCAACACCTGCTTCAACGTACTTACTTAAAACAAAATCAATAAATTCCCTCTGGTTAGTATCTAAATTATTATGAATTTTACTCTCTGCATTAGCTACCCTTGTTGCTCTTTGAATAGGTTTTTTGCTGTATGCAATATGTTCTAATACATCAAATATATCACTATCTTCAGCTTCAATTAGTGTTTGGATAGATTTTAAATCTTGTTTGGTAAAACCATTATCTTCTAATTTTTTTAAAAGTTCATTTCTCGTGATTGGTGATGACCAAAGTTTTCTTAATTCCTCTTCACTTTTTAAGATGCTAGGTAAAGTAATAGTATTAAATAGTTTCTTTATAAACTCTTCTGCAGTAACAGGCTGTCCTTGAAAATAGAATAGGGAAGTAGACATTGATTTAATAGTTAGCTCTTTTCCTTCAGCAAGCTTAATCACTATTTTTTCTCTAGGAGGTTTTGGTACTGGCGGTTCTTCACCTCCACCTTCTTCACCAGGTTCAAAAGGTTTTTCTGGTTTTTCCTCAGGTGGTTCTTCAGGAATAGGTTCACCATCCCACTCAGGGTCTGAAAAGTTTGCAGACGCTCCAACAAAATCAACAATTGTAAAATAAAACTTATCTTCAAATAACCTTGTTCCTCTCCCAATTATTTGCTTGAATTCAATCATATTGTTTACTGGTCTCATCAATACGATATTTCTTATGTTAAGAGCATCAACACCAGTGCTGAGTTTTTGACTGGTGGTTAAGATTGTTGGTAAGGTTTTTTCATTGTCTTGGAACTGTCTCAGATGAGTATCTCCAGTCTTAGTATCCTTTGCTGTTACTCTCACACAATAATCAGCAGGTGGATTAACAGATACCTGATTAATTAAATCTCTTACCATTCCAGCATGAGCAATACTTGCGCAGAAAACTAAGGTTTTTTCTTTTGGATTAATACTATCAAGCATTAATTGAACTCTTTTCTTTTCTCTTTCTTCAATAACTATTTTTTTATTAAAATCTTTTTCTTCAAATACTTCACCTTCACTTACTTCTTCTTCTCCTGCTAAAATATCATCGTCACCTGTATAGACATATTCATCCATTGTAGTTTGAATTCTCTTAACCTTAAATGGAGTTAAGAAACCATCTTTAATTCCATCTTTTAATGAGTAGGTGTAAACAGGTTCACCAAAGTAATTATAAGTATCTGCATTAAATTTTCTTTTTGGTGTTGCTGTTAAACCAATTTGAACCGCTGATGAAAAATATTCCATTATTCCTCTCCATCTACTTTCATCTTTAGCTCCACCCCTGTGACATTCATCAATAATTACTAAATCAAAAAAATCAGCAGGGTATTGACCAAAGTAAGGTTTATTCTCAGGCCCAGACATGAAGCTTTGAAATATTGTAAAAAAAACTGAACCATTGGTTGGAACATGACCTTTATCTCTAACATCTTGAGGAGTTATTCTAACTAAAGCATTTTCTTCAAATGCACTAAATGAATTAAATGCTTGATTAGCCAATATGTTTCGGTCAGCTAAAAATAATATTCTTGGAATTCTTTTTCCATCTCTTTGTATGTTCCATCTTGATTGAAATAACTTCCATGCAATATGAAATGCTATAACTGTTTTACCTGTACCTGTTGCAAGTGTTAAAAGTATTCTTTTTTGTTTATCTGCTATTGCATCTAAAGAATTATTAATTGCAATTTCTTGATAATATCTAGGTTCTTTACTTCCTTTAAATGGCTCAAAATTTATTTTATCAAATTTACTAGACCATTCATTTTTATCTTTAAATGTTTTAGTCCATAAATCTTCAGGGGAAGGAAATTTATCTACTAATCCCTCAGAAGTAATAAACATTTCTCCTTTTTCATTTTTAGAATAATTAATTTCGTAAATTTCTTTACCATTGGTAGAGTAAGTAGTTAAGATCTTTAACTTTTGAGCATAATCTTTAGCTTGTCCAACACCATCACTAACAGGTAATTCATCTTTTTTAGCTTCAATCACTGCAAGTTTTCTATTTTTATATATTAAAACATAATCAGCTTTAATAATTCCTGCTCTTATTCCTCCAGGTTTTATTTCACCATTTGTAATTTGAAATTCAGCTCTAATGTAACTTCCTTCAACTTCCCCCCAGCCAGCTTCTTTAATTTTAGGGTCAATTAGTTCGCGTCTAGTATCTGCTTCATTCATGCGGCTTTTATTTTTATTTCTTTATTAATTATAGCGTTTTTAAGTTTAAGATAATTTTCTATTTGTTCTCTATTTATATCTCTCAATTTTTGTAAATCGTTAAAAATTTGATCTAATTTATTAATTATTTTCTTTTGTATATCTAATGATGGAACATTTATTTCAACGCTTGAAAGAACTTTACTTGAAATTTCTTTAAATGTTGTTCCTTTTCCTAAATCATTTAATAATTTTTTTGAGGATAATAAAAAATAATACAAGTATCTAAAATGTAGAATTTTTGGGTCAGCAACTAATCCTTTACAACCTTGATTAAATGCCATGGGAACATTGTTTATAGCCAAATGACCGATAGGTGCTCTACAAGATAAAATAATAGATTTATTGGGTATTAAATTCGCTGAAGAATTTTTTAAACCATCTTCAGTTAATTGTCTTAGAGTAGTTGTAACAAATTCATTTTTTAATTTACCCATATCCTTGGGGGTTAACCATTGAATTTCTCCTCCCCAATATATCGTATTTTTTGTATCTGGTGTTCCACCATTATAAATTTTACATACTTCATTAAGTTTTTTTATTTTCGAACTTGATTTAAATTCTTCTGATAGAATTTTTTTAAAAAATGAAATAATTTCTTGTTCTTTTGAATTAATAATAACAATTGTTTTATCTATTTCTGCAAATACTGTATCTAATTTCTGCACTATATATTTTTGCTTTTCAATCGGTACAAATGGAAAATTTATTTTAGCAATGTCCTTTGCATAAACATGGGGTTGAGCAGCTCCAAACCTTAAATTTTTATAAATATAATCTTGAATGGATTGTAAATAATAAAAAACAAATTTTATATTTTGATTTTCATCTTTAGTTTCCACAGTTGTACAGTCAGAGGCAAAGATTGGAATTTCCCAGTAATTAACTAAACCAGCACTTGCACCTGAGCCACTGATGGTAATGATAAAAGATTTTCTATTACTTTTATTGTGATAATAAGTAGCCTTTCTTCCACCAGCAATAACTGGAATGTCACCTTTTTTTGTATCTTTTTTTGTAATTGTTGTTCCTCTTCTAACGTTACAAACATCACCAAGTTTCATAGAATTATTCTTTGTCAATTAAACCTTTAATATTCTTAAATTTTTCTAAACTTTGTTTATCAAGAATTTCTATTTCTGATATAATTTCTTCAGGACTTCTGTTGTCAATCATCTCTACTTTATTTGGGTTTTTGACACTTAAATCAAATATTTTAGTATCAACCTTGTCAATATTTATTGTCCAACTATTGTCAGTAGAACTTTGTTTTTTTGATAACTTAATAAAATCTTCTAAATCGTTTTCGTTCAAAGGATTCGTTTTCCCAATATTTCTCTCAACATTTAGTTGGTAGTACCAAAGATATTCAGTGGGTTTTCCTTTTTCGAAAAATAAAACAACTGTTTTAACACCAGTACCTAAAAAAGCACCACCAGGTAAATCGAGAATCGTAAATAAATTACATTCTTCAAGCAATTGTTTTCTTAAAGAGATACTCGAATTATCTGTGTTACTTAAAAAAGTATTTTTAATTACAACCGCCGCCCGACCACCAACTTTAAGCTTTTTAATAAAATGTTGTAAAAATAAATAAGATGTTTCGCTTGTTCTTATGGGAAAATTTTCTTGAATATGTTTTTTTTCAGTTTTTCCACCAAATGGTGGATTTGCCAGAATAACATCTACTCTATCCTTATTCTGAATCTCTTGAATATTATCTTCAAGTGTATTTTTACGTATAATATTTGGACTTTCAATTCCATGAAGTATCATATTCATTAAACCAATAACATAAGCTAGAGATATTTTTTCAATTCCATAAAATGTTTTGTTTTGAAGAGTTTTAAGCTCACTAGTTGTTAGTGATTTAGATTTATTCATGTGTTCATATGCTTCTATTAAAAATCCAGCACTGCCAACAGCACCATCATAAATAGTTTCACCAATTTTAGGATCAATTATTTGAATTATAGATTTGATTAATGCTCTTGGAGTATAGTACTCTCCACCATTACGACCAGAATTACCCATATTTTTAATCTTCTCTTCATATAATGCACTAAGCTCATGTTTTTGCTCGCTACTTTTAAATTGAAGTTTGTCAACTGCATCAACAACTTCTCTTATTGAGTATCCATCAGATAATTTATTTTTAATTTCATGAAAAATTTCTCCAATCTTATATTCTAAAGTATTTGTATCTTTTGTATTGTTTCTAAATGACTTTAAATATGGAAATAATTTATCATCTATAAAGCTTTTTAAATCTGGTCCTGTAAGTATTTTGTTAAAATCTACTTTGCCCACTTTATCTTTTACAACAGCCCACGTAGACCACTGAAACTCTTTTTTTAATACAGGTTTGAATTCTTTGTTTTCTAATTTAGATTTTATTGCTTTATCTTTTTCGTAATCATCAAGCCATTTTAAGAAGAGTATCCAAGATGATTGTTCAGCGTAATCAAGCTCAGTGCTGCATCCATCATCTTCTCGAAATGCATTATCTATATTTTTAAATACTTGCTCAAACATAAGTTTTTTATTTCTAATATACCATTATCCATCTCCCTGACGTCTAGTCTACGTCTAGTTTGGGAGAATTTATTATTCATATTTTCCAATAAAAATAATTAAAGGTTTTTTTAAAGTGTAGGATTTAATGGGATTTAAGACTGTATTAGACTGTTTGAGACTATAAAATATCTCTACCCTATGTTTTTTAAGTCCTTTGTGTCTACCAATTTCACCACGAGGGCATTAATGAATTTCATGAGTGTTTATGCTAATATTTATAATTGAACAAGTTTAATAAGTAAAATTTTATTTTTTTTTATAGCCTATAGCTATCTGCGTTGCTGGAAAAATTAAATCTTTTGAAAAAGCTCTCTTAAAATTAGATAATTTTGGATAGTTATCGGAATGCTTATTACAATACAAAGATGTTCTGGAAAAATTATTAAATGAAAATGAATGAGGAACAGTTGTCTTCTTCCACACAGAAAAATAGAAATTTTCAGCAAATCTCTCAACATTTTTAAATATATGATACAAATTTTTATTTTCCATTTCGTGCAAACAATCAATAGCTAACGTTAAATTAATTGAATTTTGCGGCAACAAACTAAGTTGGTCTGGAAATATGAAGATTATATCATTTTTATCAATAGCCTTAATTAATTCATTCTTATTGAAATTATGAGAAAATATAATTTTTTTCTTAGGAAATCTTTTTTTAAGTCTAATGTACCCTGTAAATATAGAAGGTGGAATATCACAAATTATATATTTCATATTTTTATTATATGTTAAAATTGTATCTGAAGTTCTT
>CACHKZ010000026.1 GCA_902580535.1 uncultured Pelagibacteraceae bacterium
ATAAATTTAATTTAATAGTTAAAGATTTAGATAAAAATTTAACAAAACAATTTGAAGCTTTGGGGGCTAAAATTGCAAACTCTGCTAAAGAGCTAGCTGAGGAAGTTGATTTAATAATAACTTGCCTTCCTTCTCCTGAAATTTGTGCAGAGGTGATGGAAGGTCAAAACGGAATATTAGAGGGTCTTTCTGAAAATAAAATATGGTTGGAAATGAGTACTACTGATGAGTCAGAGGTAAAAAGGATTGGTAAAAAAGTAATCGAAAAAAAAGCAATACCTTTAGATGGTCCTGTAAGTGGAGGATGCCATAGAGCAGCCTCAGGAAATATAGCAATATTTGTAGGTGGGGACAGGGATGCATTTGAAAATATTTTACCTGCTTTAAAAGTAATGGGGCGCAAAATATTACACACAGGAGAATTAGGCACGGCGTCTGTTCTTAAAGTAATTACTAATTATTTAGCCTCCACACATTTGGTTGCTCTTGGGGAGGCATGGACAGTAGCTAAAAAATCAAACCTAGATCTTACGAAAGCTTATAAAGGAATTGCTGTGTCATCCGGAAATTCATTTGTTCATGAAACTGAGAGCCAAGTTATTTTAAATGGCTCATATAATATAAATTTTACGATGGACCTTGTTTTAAAAGATACTGGTCTATTTGATGAACTAGCAAAAAAATTAAATGCACCTTTGGAAATTTCTCCTAAAATAGTTGAAATATTTAAAGATGGTCAAAAAAAATATGGCTCAAGAGCTTGGTCATCAATGATAGTAAAAAGAATGGAAGATCTGAATAAAATTGATTTTAGAGCTGAAGGGTTTCCTGAAGAGTTAACAGATAATGAACCTGAAGAAAAAGGTTATGAAATTTAAATTCTGTGTTAAAGTGCATTTATGATTGAAAAGAAAAATTTTTATATAAATGGAAAATGGGTTGCACCAGTTAAACCTAATGATTTTGATGTAATTGATCCATCAACCGAGGAGGCTTTTGCTGTAATATCTTTAGGATCAATTGAGGATACAGATAAAGCAGTAAGTGCTGCTAAAGTGGCATTTGAAACCTGGAGAGAAACTTCGAAAGAAGAGAGAGTAAAATTATTAGAAAAATTTTGTGAAATTTATAATAGAAGATGGGATGAAATGGTTGAAGCACAATCAATGGAAATGGGTGCGCCATTAGATTTTGCATCAGAGATACATACTAAAATGGGGGCAGATATATCTAAAAATGTAATAGATATTTTAAAAGATTTTAATTTTGAACATCAGTTTGATCCAAAATCAAACAATCAAATCAGATATGAGCCAATTGGAGTTTGTGGATTAATAACGCCATGGAATTATCCAATGAACCAAATAGTACTAAAAGTTATACCAGCACTTGCAGCTGGTTGCACAATGATTTTAAAACCGTCAGAAGTGGCTCCAGTATCAGGTGTTTTGTTTGCAGAAATAATTGACGAAGCTGGATTTCCTCCAGGTGTGTTCAATTTAGTAAATGGAAACGGAGAAGTGGTTGGGAATCATATATCTGGTCATCCAGATATTGATATGGTCTCATTTACAGGATCTACAAGAGCAGGAAAATTAATACAGAAAAATGCAGCTGACACAATTAAGAAGGTCACACTTGAACTTGGCGGTAAAGGTGGAAATATAGTTTTTGAGGACTCTTATCCAGATGCTGTAAGGGACGGAGTTAGAACTATAATGAGTAACACTGGACAATCTTGTGATGCTCCAACACGAATGCTAGTTCAAAGATCAATTTATGATAGAGCAGTAAAAGAAGCTGTAGATGAAGCAAATAAAATTAAAGTAGACGTTGCATCTAAAAAAGGCGATCACATTGGACCTTTAGTATCCAAAGTTCAATATGATAAAGTTATTAATCTTATTAATGAGGGAATTAAAGAAGGTGCAACCTTAGCTGCCGGTGGACCCGATCTACCAAATGGTCTTAATAAGGGGTATTTTGTTAAACCTACGATTTTTACAGATGTCAATAACGATATGAAAATTGCTAGAGAAGAAATATTTGGTCCAGTGCTTTCAATTATTCCATTTGATACAGAAGAAGAGGCAATTAAAATCACAAATGATACATCTTACGGATTAGGTAACTATTTACAAACTGAAGATAAAGAAAAGGCAAAAAGAGTAGCAAGAAAAGTAAGAGCAGGAACAGTTTATATCAACGGTCAAGGAGCCGAAACTGGAGCACCTTTTGGAGGATTTAAGCAATCAGGAAATGGTCGAGAGGGTGGACTATGGGGTTTTACTGAATACCTAGAGGTTAAGGCAATTACTGGTTGGAATTAAAAAAATTATATTCAAAATAATTGAGGTTAAGATGATTGGTTATGTAATGGTGGGAACAAATAATTTAGATGCTGCCATTAAGTTTTATGATGAAGTTTTGGAAGTCATTGGACTATCAAGAAACGAAACTGTTGAGAACGATTATGCAGCATATGGAAAAAAAGATACAAACGAAATAGAATTTTACATTACAAAACCCTTTAATAAAAAAGAAGCAACTTTTGGAAATGGAACACAAATATCATTTATAACATCTTCAAGAGTTATTGTTGATAGATTTCACGAAATAGGTCTAAAAGCTGGAGGTACAAGCGAAGGATCAGGAGGTGAACGACCAGAAGGATCAGGAGTTTATTATTCTTACGTACGTGATCTTGATGGAAATAAAATTTGCACCTTCACAAGTAGCAAGGAATAATACTATGTCTTATTCATCAATTCATGAAAAATTAGAAAATAAAAAAACTATTATTTTAGATGGTGGAATGGGCGCTGAGTTAGAAAAGAATGGCGCTAAAATGGATGAAAAAATGTGGTGTGGAAAATGCTCAGTGGATAATCCAGAATTAGTAAGAAAAATTCATGAAGATTATATAAATGCGGGAGCTGATGTAATAACTACTAATACATATAGTACTACACCTATATCCATGAGACAGTATGGTTATGAAGACTTAATAGAGGAATTTAATAAAAAAAGTGTTCAAGTCGCAAAAGATGCAATTAAAAATTCAAACAAAGTTGTTGCTCTTGCTGGAAGCGTTTCAACTTTTGGTAATTTTTACAAACTAGGAGTTAAAGCAATGATACCTGGCTTTGATGAACAACTTAAAATTTTATCAGGTGAAGGAGTAGATTTAATTATTTTAGAGGCTATGTCTTCTCAAGCAGATATTGTGGAAACAATGTTAAACTGTTCTACAAAGATAAGTATACCAGTTTGGTTGTCTGTATCATGTGTAACGAATGATCAAAATCAAATAATGCTCGGGTACAACGATACAATTGACTCTGATACTCACGTCTATGAAAATTTTGAAAAATCTATAAATAATTTTAAAAAAATTCATAACGGTCCAATTTTAGTAGCCCACTCTGATATTAAAACTACAGGTAAGGCAATAAAAACTGCGAGAGAAAATTTTGATGGAGTTATAGGAGCGTATCCAAATAAAGGATATTATGAAAAACCACATTGGAGATTTATAGATGACATGACACCAAATGATTATTTAAATGAAGTAAAAACGTGGATTAAAGATGGAGCTCAAATTATAGGTGGCTGTTGTGGAATAGGAGTTGATGAAATTAAAGCCATTTCAATTTTAAAAAACTAAAGTATAAATTAATAAATAATGAAGACATTTATTGGTGGTATTGGTTGTTTTTGGGATGAAACTAAGTACGAAGGTATTGAAGGTATAATCTCTACCGAATGTGGTTACTGTGGAGGGGATGATCCCAATGTAACCTATAAAGCTGTGTGCGGTGGTGACACTGGCCATATTGAAGTTGTAAAAGTTCAATATGATGAAAAAGAAAAATCGTATGAGGATATGGTTAATCTATTTTTTGAATTGCACGACTCTACACAAGTAAATAGGCAAGGTACTTATGTAGGAATTCAATATAGATCAGAAATATTTTATAATACTGATGAAGAAAAAAAGATTGCTGAAAAAGTATTAAATGAAGTGAACAAAAAATTAGATGGTAAGGTATCAACAAAAATATCTAAGGAAAAAAATTATTGCAAAGCAGAGGGGTATCACCAGAAATACGAACAAAAAAAATCTTTAAAATATTGAAAATAATAAAATTAGCTTCTGTTAAAAACCCTGAATTAAAAACAATTAGAGATAATAAGGCTTCATGGAATCTTCCAAAAACTAGAAGATTTGGTTACAGAAATTTACATAAAATAAATAGGTACAGTCTTTATCTGAGATCTGATCTAGTATTAAAACTACAGTCAAAACCCAATAATAAAATTAGTAAAATACCATTGGTAAAAAAAATGATCAAAAATAAATCTTTTTGTTCAATAATCGTTGGCGAAGGTCAAAATATATTATTTGAAAAATACGCTAAAGATTTCAAAAAAAATCAACCACAGACAATTATGTCAATAACTAAAATGTTTGTTAACTTATTTGTAGGTGAACTTGTGAAAAATAAATCAATAGATTTGAATAAAAAAGTTTCACATTATTTGCCTAAAATCGGAAGCGGTTACGCTAATGCGAAAGTACAAGATGTTTTGAATATGAATATTATAAATTCCTATACCGAAGATTATACTAAAGCATATTCTTCCTCTTTTTTACATGAGCCCGTTGGAGGTTGGAGACTTCCAAAAAATTTTAAAAATAATTTAAGCCAAGAAGAATATTTAAATACAATTAAAAAAATTAAAAACAAAAGTTTAATGAATAGATCTGCATATGCATTTTACAAATCTGCAAATACTGATGTAGTAGGATTAATTGTAGAAAAGGTAAGTGGAAGAACTTTAAGAGATTGGGTTTTATCAGCAGTTGAAGCTGCTGGCTTTGAAGAAGGTTTATATATTGCCTCTGATAGATATGGGATGCCATGGATGTCTGGTGGTGGTTGTTTAATTACAAGAGATTTTTTAAGAATGGGTTTGCTTTTTGCAAGAAAAGGTACGGGGGTTGGAAATAGAAAAGTTGGATCACCTTCTTTTTTAGACAAAACTATTAAAAATTTAGGACCTAAATACATGGAATTATCAAAAAATAAATATTTGTATTACTCAAATTCAACAATGGTATCAGGTAACATGATTGGACACTCCGGGTATGGAGGTCAGTTTTTGGCAACAAATTTTAAAACTGGCAAAGTAGCAGCATTTTTTTCAGTATTGGAAACAAAATCTGCAACAAAAGAGAGCTATAAAGTTGATATGATTAATATGTTGATAAACTTAGTTAACAATTAATATTAAAATTAAGAATACCTTGAAATTAATTTTTTGAGATGATTATCTGTGACACCACAACACCCTCCGATAATTTGAATTTGATCATCAATTAGTTTTCCACATTCATCAGCAAATTCATCCTCTGCGTATGTCACTGTTGCCTTATGTGTTTTTGTATCAAACTTATGTATCTCTGGATAAAACATAATTGGACCCTGCCAATTATTTTTAATTACCCTCAATCCTTCAAAGGCATCAACAAGCCAAGTATGCATAATACCATAAACATCTCCACCGATATTTGTTAGAGATTTCATAATATCATCTAAAAGAACAATCTTATCATCAGGAATAAATTTTGGTTGCTCTTTGTAGATACTTTCATCATAAATAAGTGATTTTTCTTTTTCAGCCCTAAAATTTCTTCCAATAACCTTATTATCAAACTTGCTTATACAGCAACTTAGTCCAACCCAAACAGGTAAACCAGTTTCTAATGCAGAGTTAAGTAAGATTTTTGAGTGATCTATATCTAATATCATTTCTAGAATTAAAAGATCGACTCCCTCTTCTTTTAAGATTTTAGCTGCCTCTTTATAATTTCTCTCTTCCTCACTAAATGAAGGTATGTAGTTTGGATCTGGAACAAATTCATTTTCCTTCAGTGAGAAAAAATTCGACATACTCCCTGCTATTCCAACTATATTTTCTTTCCCCTTATTCTTAATTGCCTTTTTGGCTATATCGACAGATCTAACAATAAACTCTTTTGTTTCATTACCTTTGTTAATACTATTCATATTGTGTCTTGTAGTGCTAAAAGTATTTGCTGTAATAAGATCACAGCCTGCATCCATAAAATTTTCATGAACTTGTCTTACAATTTCTGGTGCTGTGATTGTTGCTAATGCAGAAAAAGCTGGTGTCATCTCACCTCCTAAGTTTGCAATCTCGGAACCATTTCCACCATCTAAGAATATTTTTGAATTTGATTTAAACTTTTCTTTAAACAGCATCTATTTTTCTTCTTTTGGTGCTAGAACAACAGCTAATACTCCTCCTACAACAATCATTGTACTTCCAACAACTTCTCTCCAACCAAATGTTTCGTCAGTCAGGATTCCAGCTGATATAACTCCAACTACTATTTCGCTTAAATATAATATTGCACAAAGGCCTGCACCTAAAACAGATGGAGACCACATTATAACTACTCCGGTAGGAATAAAATAAAATACTGAAATAAGAACTAAAAAAGTAAACATTGATGCAAAAGCTTCAATCGGTGGCATAGGTCCTAAGTAATCTTTTAAAATAAAGCCAGCAAAAATATTAAATATTGTCCCATAAACGAAGAAAGAAAAGATTACTGGAAAGACGCCGTCTGTTTTGGAAATTTCTAAACGCACTAACCCAGCCCCAAATAGTACACCTCCTAGTAATGCCAACCAATCTCCTGCATTTTGTGGTAATGGTATGATATTAGATTGACTGAAAACTACCCACAAACCCCCAAGTGCTAAGCTTAAAGTTAAAACTCTTTCTAAACCTGGTCTTTTTTTTAAAAAATATATTTCAAAAATAGTCGTCCAGACAGGTATCATGTAAAACATGATCAATGCTCGTACAACATCTGTAAGCAAGAAACTTAATGCGTAACATATAAAACCACTGCCGGTTAAAAAACCAACAAAAGGAATTTCTAAACCAGATGTACGTCCTTTATACTTTCTCCACAAAGAGATGGGTGTAAGTAATAAAATTCCTATCATCATTTGAGAAATTGTTCCCCAACCTCCAGTAAGTCCCCCATCTTCTAAAATTCTTTGAGGTAGCC
>CACHKZ010000027.1 GCA_902580535.1 uncultured Pelagibacteraceae bacterium
CCAAAACCATTTATTAATAATTATAAATTTATAAAGGGTTTTGAGGAAGGGGTATTAAAATTAAATTCATTAAAAATTGATAATACCTCTAGATCAAATCTTAAAATTACTAATTTTAAAGTAAAAGAAGTTCCTATTTTAGCAAAAATTCTCACACTTGCGTCCTTACAAGGAATTGCCGATCTTCTAACTGGCGAAGGTATAAGATTTGATAAATTTGAGATGAATTTTAAGACTAAAGGAAAGCTTACCGAAATAGAGGAGATCTATGCAATTGGACCAGCTATTTCAATAATAATGGAGGGTTACATAGAGAAAGACAGATTAACCAGTCTTAGAGGAACTTTGGTGCCTGCTACTACAATTAATAAAACAATCTCAAAAATTCCATTAATTGGCGATATTCTTGTGGGGAGCAAAACTGGAGAAGGGGTTTTTGGTGTAAGTTTTAAAATAAAAGGACCTCCAAACAAATTGAAAAGCACAGTAAATCCAATAAAGACCCTTACACCAAGATTTATAACTAGAACCCTAGAAAGTCTGAAAGGTAATTAATTAACAATTTTATAGTGTTTTTTTTTTCCAATAGATAATTTAATATACCCTTTTTCTGATAATAACTTAGATTCAATTATATATTTTTCATCTTGTATATTCTTATTGTCTACTTTAATTGCTTTAGATTTTATTAATCTCCTTATTTCTGATTTTGAAATGGTCTTATTTATAAAAGAAATAACCTCAACAATATTTTTTGATAAAATATCGCTATTAACTTTAATGTCTGGCAGCTTTTCACCAGTAGAGTTATCTTTAAAAGTATTTATGGCTAATATTTCTGATTTTTTAGCTTCTTTATCTCCATGCAACATTGCCGTAGCGTTGTTTGCGAGTAAAATTTTAAGCTCATTTATGTTCCTGCTCTTTAGCTCATTGATTTCATTTAAGGATAACTCAGTAAACATTTTTAAAAACTTTATAACATCACGATCATCTGTATTTCTCCAAAATTGCCAATAGTCATAAGGTGATAACATATCTTTGTTTAGCCATATAGCTCCATTCTCAGTTTTACCCATTTTAGCTCCAGATGCTAAAGTTATAAGCGGAGTTGTAAGACCGAATACTTGATTACCATTTTCTCTTTTAATTAATTCAACACCATTTACTATATTCCCCCACTGATCTGAACCACCAATTTGTAAATTACATTTTTTTGATTTATTTAATTCATAAAAATCATAAGCTTGCAATATCATATAATTAAATTCCATATAGCTTAAAGATTGTTCTCTCTCTAATCTTAATTTTACACTTTCAAATGTTAACATTTTATTTATTGTAAAATGTCTACCAATATCCCTTAAAAATTTTATGTAATTTAGTTTACTTAACCATGAGTAGTTATTGACAAAAATTGGTTTTAAATTTGGGTTATTTGTTTTGAGAAATATTTTAAAAACATTTTTTATATTATTAATATTATGTTCTATCTGTTTTTCCGAAAGAATCTTTCTTGTCTCTTCTTTCCCAGATGGATCACCAATTCTAGTTGTTCCACCACCTAAGAGGACGATTGGCCGGTGGCCGTATTTTTGCAAAAGTCTAAGACACATTATTTGCAACAAACTTCCAACATGTAGGCTAGGAGCTGTACTATCAAACCCAATATAAGCGTTTGTACTTTCCTTATTTAATAATTCTGATAATTCAATCTCATTAGTACATTGATAAAAGTATCCTCTATCTTTAAACTCTTTTAAAAAATTATTCATAAGTCTATACTGTCACAATATACATATTTTAATAAAAAAAAATAAGAATGGAAAAAATTTTCAATGCACTTGGTTTTATGAGCGGAACTTCAGGAGATGGAGTAGATTCCTCTGTAATAAGTTCAAATGGCAAAGACTATCTAAATGTAAAATATAACAGATTTGATCCTTATCCACTAAGCATCTCAAAAAAAATTCATAAACTTAAAGATTGCATTTTAGAAATTAGGGATTTGTTGAAATATTCAAATGAAATTGAGCAATTAGAGCATGAAATTACCAATTTTCATTCAGTAATAGCAATCGAAATTTCAAAAAAAATCCAATTTGAATTGATAGGTTTCCATGGACATACGATTTACCATAACTCAGCTCAAAAAATTTCAAGACAAATTGGCCTTGGTAATAATTTATCAAAAATGACTAATAAAATAGTTATTTATAGATTTAGACAAAATGATATTGAAAATGGTGGTGAAGGAGCACCACTATCACCTATCTATCATCTCTTACTAACTAAGTCATTATTTAATGAAAAAAAAATTAATATTCCTATCTCTATATTAAATATTGGTGGAATATCTAATATAACAGAGATTGATAAAAATTTTAATATTTTTAGCCAAGACATTGGTCCTGGTAACTGTTTAATAGATAAATGGATAAGAAAAAATTCTGATAAACTATTTGATGAGAATGGAAGATTTGCTGAAGTAGGTAAAGTAGATAAGTTTATTCTTCATCAATACTTGGAAAATTACCATTATAGTAAAATTAAAAACAAAAGATCATTAGACACAAACGATTTCGATATCTCTTTTGCAAAAGGACTTTCTTTCGAAAATGGAACAGCAACACTAAGTGAAATAACAGCTGAATTAATTTCAAAAAAGATAGGAACTAATGATATCTACGTTTGTGGAGGTGGTAGAAAAAATCAATTTTTAATTAGCTTAATAAAAAAAAAAATAAATAATAAAATTTTTATGATAGATGAATTAAATATTGATGGTGATTTTATCGAGTCACAAGCATTTGCTTTTCTTGCAATCAGAAGCTTTTTAAATCTTCCTATTTCTTTTCCTACAACAACAAATTGTAAAAATCCATGCGTTGGAGGAATTGTTGCTGAAAATTTTTAATTAATAAAGAGCAGTTTCTTTCTTTATGTATTTATTTAAAGATTTAATTAAAGCTTGATCGTTATTAGAAAAAAAATGATTTGCATCTTGAATTGACTCAAATTCCACCTTTATACCTTTCTGTTCACTTAGTCTTTTATTTAGATCATTAATATGTTCAACTGGAACTAATTCATCTTTCTTTCCATAAATCATTGTTCCAGATGTTGGACAAGGTGATAAAAATGAAAAGTCATAGACATTAGGTTGAGGAGAAACTACTATAAATCTATTTATCTCAGGTCTTCTCATTAACAATTGCATTGCAATTAAAGATCCAAAGGAGAAGCCTGATATCCAACATTGAGAATTATCAAAATTTTCTCGTTCTAACCAATCTAATGCTGCAGCAGCATCTGCAAGTTCTCCCTGTCCATTATCAAATTCTCCATCACTTTTACCTACTCCTCTAAAATTTACTCTACAAACAGAAAAATCATTATCCACAAAAGTTTGAAAAATATCGACAACAACTTTATTATTCATTGTTCCACCGTATTGAGGATGTGGATGTAAAACTAAAGCAATTGGTGAGGTATTTTTTTTACTTTTGTAATATTTAGCCTCTAATCTTCCAGCTGGACCTGGTATGAAAATTTCTACAATTTTATTATCAACTGATGCCATTGATTATTAATCTCAAAAAAAAATAAGGTTTTTTCTATCAAAATTGAGTGACAAAATGCAAGTTTTTAAAATACTCTTTAATCTTGACTAAATTAGTCGGGTATATATAAGTCCCGACAATTGCGGAAAATATGAAATTATCAAGTAAAGGCAGATATGCTGTTATGGCTCTAGCGGATCTAGCAAAATTTAACATAAATGAGCCTGTATCTTTAAGAGACATATCTTTAAGGCAAGGTATATCACTTGTTTACCTAGAGCAATTGTTCTCAAAGTTAAAAAAAAACCAAATTGTATCAAGCGTAAGAGGAAATAAAGGAGGATATATATTATCAAAACACGCATCAGAAATAAAAATTTCAGATGTATTTATCGCAGTTGATGAAAAGGTAAAAACAATAGGTTGTGAAAAACACTCTGAAAACGGATGTAATGGAAAATCTTCAAAGTGTATTACTCATGATTTATGGGATGAGTTAGAAGATTATATAAATAATTTTTTTCAAAAAAAAACGTTAAGTGACCTGATTAATAAGAGAATATTAAATGGATAATAGGCAAAAAGAAATTGATAATTTAAAAGATTATAAGTACGGTTTCACAACTGATATTGAAAATATAAAAGCTCCTAAAGGTTTAAATGAAGATGTAATTAAATTTATTTCTAATATTAAAAAAGAACCTCAATGGATGCTTGATTTTAGATTAAGAGCATATGAAAGATTGGCAGAAACCCCAGTATCCAAAAATAAATTACCAAGATTTATATTATTATTCTGCACCCAAAAGTATGAAAGATAAACCTAAGAGTTTAGATGATTTAGATCCTAAACTTTTAGAAACTTACAATAAATTAGGCATCCCTCTTCAAGAACAAAAAAGACTTAATGGTATTGCAGTTGATGCGGTATTTGACTCTGTCTCTGTAGCAACTACATTTAGAGAAGAACTTACAAAACTAGGGATTATTTTTTGTCCAATATCAGAAGCTATACAAAATCATCCCGAATTAGTTAAAAAATATTTAGGCTCCGTAATTCCTGTTACAGACCATTTCTTTGCAACTCTTAATTCTGCAGTTTTTACAGATGGATCATTTGCCTACATACCAGAAGGTGTGAAATGTCCAATGGAGCTTTCAACATATTTTAGAATAAACGCTTCTAATACGGGTCAGTTTGAGAGAACATTAATTATTGCTGATAGAGGTAGTTATGTAAGCTATTTAGAAGGTTGTACTGCGCCTATGCGTGATGAAAATCAGTTACATGCTGCAAATGTCGAATTAGTTGCTCTAGACGATGCAGAGATAAAATATTCTACGGTTCAGAATTGGTATCCTGGTGATAAAGATGGTAAAGGTGGAATTTATAATTTCGTAACAAAACGCGGTTTATGTAAAGGAAAAAATTCAAAAATTTCTTGGACACAAGTTGAAACAGGTTCTGCTATTACCTGGAAATACCCAAGTTGTATTTTAAAAGGTGAAAATTCTGTGGGAGAGTTTTACTCCATTGCAATTACTAATAATCACCAAAAAGCAGATACTGGAACTAAAATGATACATTTAGGAAAAAACACTAAAAGCAAAATCATATCAAAAGGTATTAGTGCTGGTTCATCAGATATGACTTATAGAGGTTTAGTTGATATCTCTTCAAAAGCCACAAATTCCAATAATTATACTCAATGTGATTCTTTATTGATGGGCAACAAATGTGGGGCGCACACTGTGCCTTATATTAAAAATAAAAATTCAGAGTCAAATATTGCTCATGAAGCTACAACTTCAAAGATTAGTGAAGAGCAACTGCATTACTGTCAACAGAGAGGTTTAAGTGCTGAGGAAGCAGTGGGATTAATTGTAAATGGATTTTGTAAAGAGGTATTACAACAATTGCCAATGGAATTCGCTGTTGAGGCTCAAAAACTAGTTGGTATTAGTTTAGAAGGTAGTGTGGGCTAATGCTTAAAATAAACAAACTAAATGCAAAAATAGATAACAAAGAAATATTAAAGGAATTTTCTCTAAATATTAATCCAGGAGAAGTTCATGCTATTATGGGTCCAAACGGTTCTGGTAAAAGCACGCTATCAAATATTTTGTCAGGAAAAAAAGGCTACGAAGTTTCTGGGGAAGTGCTTTTTGAAGAAAAAGATTTGTTCGAACTTGAAACAGAGGAACGAGCACACAGAGGTATTTTTCTAGCTTTTCAATATCCATTAGAGATTCCAGGAGTAAACACAAATATATTTTTAAAGACATCATTAAATGCAGTTAGGAAGGCAAGGGGTGAAAAAGAACTTGATGCTATAGAATTTTTAAAACTAGTAAAGAAAAATTCTAAAAAGCTTAAATTTGATGAAGATAAACTAAACAGACAGCTAAATGTTGGTTTTTCAGGAGGAGAAAAAAAGAAAAATGAAATTCTACAAATGTCATTATTAGCTCCAAAATTATCAATATTAGATGAAACAGATTCTGGTTTAGATATTGATGCTTTGAAAATTGTAGCTGATGGTGTTAATAATTTAAGAGATGATAATAAATCTTTTTTAATAATCACACATTATCAAAGACTGTTAGAATATATTAAACCAGATTTTGTCCATGTTTTAATAAATGGAAAAATTGTAAAATCAGGCGGCGCAGAATTAGCTTTAGAGCTTGAAAAAAAGGGGTATGAAAATTTTCAATAAATGAAAGAACAACTAGAAAAAGATTTTAATAATATTATAAAAAATTTCACATTATCTAAAAAAGATATTGAGATAAAAAAATTTTACTTAGATAATTTTATTGATAGGGGTTTCCCAAGTAGGCAAGAGGAAGATTGGAAATTTTCTGATCTTAAACAAATAATAAATAGAAATATTGGAGAACTAAGTTTTTATAGCGATTATACAACTACTAACAAAGTTGATTCCTCTGTATTTGTAGACGGTTTGGAACATAACAAAATAGTCTTTATAAATGGTAGAATAGAGAAAATTGATTTTGACTACGAAGAAAAAGAGCAAATAGAAATAATTGATCAGTCAGACACTATTAATAATTTCAATAATAATAGTTCTTTATCTGATTTAAATAGTGCTTTTACAAATAAGTCTTTTAAAATAGTAGTAAAAGATGGTTA
>CACHKZ010000028.1 GCA_902580535.1 uncultured Pelagibacteraceae bacterium
TCATTTGGAAAATATCCTCGATAAATATTTTTACTCTTTTTATTCCATTTTTTTGGGGCTAATTTGAATTTATTGTTTTTATGTGATTTAAAAAAATTTTCTCCAATTTTGCATACTTTATTTATTTTTTTTAATTTTATTCCATGACCAATTATTTGAAAAAAACCAACCTCAACACAAGCTTTTTCAATTTCCCTTGTTATTTTTAATGTTGCTTTTGAATTGAAGTTATTTTTTAGAATAGGATTTATGTTAATTGTTGGAATATAATTTTTTCTTATCATCTATTCGCTGGTGTATCTGTAGCAATCATTTGTCCTCGGACTTTTTCTCTAAAATAAATATACACGCCAGCACCAATAATTATTGATGCTCCTAGAAAAGTTCTTGGCACTGGTATTGTTTCAAATAATATATAACCAGCAACCATTGCAAACACTATGTATGAATACTCAAATAATGAAACCACAGAAGGTGAGGCAATACTATAGGCAGTAAATACACAAAAAAATGAAATCGAAGCAACTATTCCCATAATTAAAACATAGGGCCATGCCTCTCCTGGATTAGTAAACCATTCTCTAACAATAAATTGCAAAGTTGGATCTGTAAAAGTGTTAAATTTTCCATCACCGCTAACAAAAAATATTACCAAACTTGCAAATAACGCAAAAATATAAAGCCAAGTCATTTGAGTATAAATACTATCTTTATCAGATGTATATTTTGTTATTGTCATCGAGATTGAATAGCAAAGCGCACATGCTACAGGTGCTAATTTAAAGAAATTAAAATCATCTAAAGATGGATTTAAAACAATCAATACTCCAATAAATCCAACTACAATTGCACTCCATCTTCTAATTCCAATTTTTTCTTTTAAGAAAAATTTAGCAAACATAGACATAAAGAATGGGCAGGAGAAAAATAATGCACTTGTCATAGCAAGTGTCATAAAAGTCAGTGAAATATAAAAAAAACTAAAACCAAAGAAAAAACATACAACTCTTATTAGTGTTAATAATGGGTAATGGGTTTTTAAAGATATTGTTTTTTTAGTTATTAAAACAAAGGATAGCAAAAATACTGATTGTATAAGGGTTCTTCCAAAATAAAGCTCGAATAATGCAATATCCTCAAAAATAAATTTAATTAAAGAGTCTTGTATTGAAAAAAAAGCCATACCAGTCATTATAAAAAAAATACCTCTGGTATTTTGGTTTGTATTCATGAGACACCTATATCAAATCAGTGGTGATAATAATATTAATTATTTAAAATTGCTTCTGAGCCTTTTTCAGCGATCATAAGTGTAGGAGCATTTAGGTTTGCACTTGGTATTTCAGGTATCACTGATGCATCAATCACTCTTAAATTTCCAATCCCATTTACTTTCAAATCTTGATCCACTACTGCCATATCATCAACTCCCATTTTGCATGTTCCACAAGGATGATATGCAGTGTCTGCTTTCGATCTAATATATTCATTTAATTCATCATCTGATTGTGCATCAAAACCTGGCCCAACTTCATCACCTGCGTGCTCTGCTAAAGCTGGCTGTGATAGAATTTTTCTTGCAACATGAATACACTCTCTTGTTTGTTTAAGATCTTCTTCTTCTTTTAAATAATTAAATAAAATTTTAGGATAATTGTATGGGTCTGAAGAATTAAGTGTTATTTCACCTCTACTTTTTGGATGATTTGGACTTGCATGTAATTGATAACCATGTGAGTCAGGATCTTCTAGGCCATGATTTATCACAAATGATGGAAAAAAATGAAACTGAATATTAGCAACTTTTCTATCAGGCGATGATTTTGCAAAACCACCAGCCTCTAAAAATGATTTTGAGCAGGGTCCAGATTTAAACATAAACCATTGCATACCTGCTAAAATTTTAGGTATTAATTTTGTGTATGTGTAAAGTGTATTAGGAGTTTTACATTTCTGTTGTATGTAAGTTTCAAGATGATCTTGTAAATTTTTTCCAACACCCTTTGAGTGATGAATAACTTCAATACCATTATCTCTAAGATGGTTTTCATCGCCTATACCAGATAACATTAATAATTGTGGAGAATTTATAGATCCTCCACTCAAAATGACTTCCTTATTTGCATAAATCTTTTCAACTTTGCTATTTATTTTTACTTGAAGACCAACTGCTTTTTTTCCCTCAAATAGTATCTTTTCTACAAATGAGTTTTTTAAAATATTTAAATTTTTTCTATTTTTAACAGGGTTTAAATAATACTTGGCAACTCCAGCTCTCTCGCCTTGATGCATTGTAGTATCAAACATGCCAAAACCTTCTTGTTCCTCACCATTCATATCTATATTTGTTTTGTGACCTGCTTCAGCTGCAGCATCAATAAATGCTTTAAATAATGGATTTGAATTTTTAGATAAATTTACTGGAAGGGGTCCCAATGAACCTCTGTATTGATTTTCACCTTCAGACCAAGTTTCAATCTTCTTAAAATAAGGAAGAACTTTATCATAAGACCAGTTATCTAAACCAAAATTTTCCCATCTGGTGTAGTCATCTCTATTACCTCTTACAAAAACCATCCCATTGTGAGATGAGCATCCTCCAATCATTTTTCCTCTAGGGCAAAAAACACGCCTATTGTTTAAATATGGTTCAGGTTCTGAATAATATTTCCAATTATATTTGGGGTCATGCATTGTATATAGAAGAGCTAATGGCATTTTAACCTTCCAAATATCGCTAGATCCACCTGCCTCAAATATAGCTACAGAATTATTAGCATTCTCAGATAATCTGTTAGCTACAACACATCCAGCTGAACCAGCACCAACTATGAGATAATCAAAAGCTTGCATTTAATTTGGATGATCACCCTCGACTGCAATCCTGTCCATAACTCTTTCATGGCCCAATCCTCTGCCAGGAAAAAAATCAGTCAGACCTTGGTGAAGGGTACTTCTATTGTCCCAAATTGCTACAGCATTTTCAGTCCATTTAAATCTGCATGTAAAATCAAGTCTTTCTTGATGTAAAAATATTTCATTTAAAATATCTGAACTTTCATTTTCATCTAAATCTAAAATTCTTTTAGTGTACATTGAATTTACATACAAAATTTTTTTTCCTGTTTCAGGATGAGTTCTAACTACTGGATGGGAATTTGAATATTCATCTAGATTACCATTACCTTCCATTTTCTTATATGCATCAACAAATGCTGCTGCTCCTAAAGAGCTATGAATGGCTCTCTTATCATTAACCTTATCTTTAATTTTGTCGCTTAATGTATCGTAAGCGATTTCCATATTAGAAAACATTGTATCTCCACCAACTGGTGGAACTTTAATTGACCTTAAGATAATTACTTTTGTTGGTTTAGGATTATAACTTACATCAGTATGCCAAGTTTCGCCCCATTGTCTTTTTTCTTCTGGAGCTTTAATTATTCTTAATATTTCTGGATAATCTTTTCTTCCCTTAACATAAATATGTCTTTCTAATGGACCAAAATGTTTTGCTAAATTTATCTGTTCTTGCGATGTAATATCTTGATCTCTAAAGAAAAGAGCTTTGTGTTCTAATAATAGATTATTTATCTTCTTCCAATTTTCTAAAGAGCTATCTTTTAAATCGATGCCTTTTACTTCCGCACCTAATGCACCTGATACTAATTTAATTTCCATAATCTATTTTTTTAATCTACCAGATAATTCTAAATTTTCAGACTTAAAACTTGATTTATTTTCGTCAATAAATTCACCCATAATTTTTAGCTTATCTTCCTCAAATTCTGTAACCTTTCTTTTCCCCAAGTCAATATAAAGGGATAAACTTTCCATAGTGGCAGCAAGAGTTTTAGTTTCTTTTTCATACATCTCACATTTTAAATGTAATCTTTTTTTATCATGGTCAAAATGTGTGCAATATACCTCTACTTCTTGATTTTCTTTAACCTCATTATTGTAAGTGGTTCTAGTTTCAACAACCATAGTGCTTCTCAGATTAGATTTTGCATTTTCGCCACCCATTTGAAATTTATTAAGCATTGTTTCCCATGCTTGATCAAAGATTAAGATATAATAAGCCATATTCATATGTTCATTATAATCTGTCCACTCTTTGATTATTTTTCTGGTTGCAAGATGATATGACATTTTTAACTTTTATTAATTTTATCAGCTATTAGTATTTTTCTTTTCATTTCTCTTAGGACAGGTTTTTCAATTAGTTTACCATCTATAACTACTAAACCTGTATTTGAGTTATTAAATTCCTCTAATATTTTTTTTGCCTTAGTAATTTCATCTTTTGGAGGTGTAAATACATCATTTAAAATTTGAATTTGTTTGGGATGAATAGAGCCTTTTCCAGTAAAACCAAGATTTCTAACTTGTTCAGCTTCTTTTCTCATTCCATCCATGTTTTCTAAATCTAAATAAGGCACATCTATAACGTCGACACCGACACTAGCTCCTGCATGAACCAACTTTGATCTTGCGTGAACTAGATTTTCCCATTTATTTTCAACTCTAAGCTCTGCTGCCATATCAACCCCACCAAAATATAAAGCTACAATTCTCTTGCTAGCATGAGCAATATTATAAATATTTTCTAAAGCTTCATTTGTTTCCATTATAACATGAAGATCAGTATCTAAATTACAGTCTGTAAGAAGATCGTCTATAAATGTTATTTCATCTGGTGTTTTAACTTTTGGTAACATAATAGCCTTTAGATTTACTTTACTTGATATAAAAGCTTCTAGATCTAAAAGACCAAATTTAGTTCTTTGATTATTAAACCTTACAACCAGTTCTACATCATTTTTAACTTCGAGTGTTTTAAGAGCTTCTATAGTATTTTTTCGGGCTTGTTCTTTATCATTTATTGCTATTCCATCTTCTAATTCAATACAAACCATATCAGCACCTGATGCAATCGCTTTTGGAAACATTTCAGGGTGAAGCCCCGGTGTAAATATAAAACTTCTTCTTACTTTTAATTTATCTAAGTCCATCTTAATTTATATAATCTGGCTCTTCTTTATCTAAAATGATCCTAATTTGAGATAAAAATAAATTTGCAAAATCTGTGGGAAAATTTTCATGTTCCTCTGCAGTTTTTTCAGCAATTTCATGGCTTACAACATTAAGTTCCTGGTTTGTTGATAGAGCTGTAAGATATGTTTCTGCTGCTCTCTCAAAGTAATAAAGAGAGTTAAAACCTTCAGCCACCGTTCTCCCTGTGGTTAAAATTCCATGATTTGCAAGCAACATGTGTTGTTTGTTTCCTAAAGCATTTGCCATCTTAATGGACTCTTCTTCTAGTCCTAGACCTCCAAATTCTTTGTATGCAGATACTCTATTGTAAAACATCATTGTATTTTGATCGATAGGTTTCATAACAGGATCTTTAAGAGTGGAGAGGGCAGTTGCATATTTTGAGTGAACATGAAAAATGCATCTTGCATGTGGTGCTTTTTCATGTATCGCGCTATGTATATATAGAGCTGTTGGATCAATTATGTCAGGTTTATTCTTTAGTTCTTCCTTATTCTCTTTTGTCACCAAGATTAAATCACTTGCCTTAATATTACTAAAATGAATACCTGCCTTATTTACATAAAAATCAGAAGAGTTAGGGACGCATGCACTAAAATGGTTTGCAACACCCTCGTGCATACTTAGTCTTGCTGTCCATCTAAAAGTAGCAGCTAATTCTTTCTGTAATTCAGATATTTCCATTTGTATGAATTTAAAATATAGTTGAAAAATAAATTATGAACAATAACGTTTTTATCTCATGCGCGGTTACTGGGTCTGGAGATACTGCAAGCAAACATCCTGATTTACCAAAAACTCCTGAGCAAATAGCTAAATCCGCAATAGAAGCAGCAAAGGCAGGGGCTGCAATTGCTCATATTCATGTAAGAGAAGAGGACGGTACGCCAAGCAGAAGACTGGAATTATATAAAGAAGTAGTAGATAGAATTAGATCAAGCGAAACAGATGTCATTTTAAATTTAACAACTGGGATGGGTGGAGATTTAGACATTGGTCAAGGTAAAAATCCATTAGAGTTTGGTCCAATGACTGATATGGCAAATGTAATGGAAAGAATAGCTAATGCAGAACAATTTTTACCCGAAATTTGTACTTTAGATGCTGGTACATTAAATTTTGGAGACGGTTCTGTAATTACAGTTAATACACCAAATGATTTAAGAAAGGCTGCAAAAAAATTACAAGAAATTAAAGTTAAACCAGAAATAGAGGCATTTGATTTAGGAAATATGTGGTTTGGATCACAATTGTACAAAGAAGGTTTGCTTGATGATCCACCAATGTTTCAAATGTGTTTAGGTATTCCTTGGGGAGCTCCTGCTACCCCATTAGCAATGCAAGCCATGAAAGACATAATGCCTAAAGAAGGAGTGTGGTCTGGTTTTGCAATTTCAAAAAACGAAATGCCATTTGTAGCTCAAACAGTTGTAATGGGAGGAAACCCAAGAGTAGGTTTGGAGGATAACTTATATTTATCAAAGGGCAAACTAGCAACAAATGCTCAATTAGTAGAGAAAGC
>CACHKZ010000029.1 GCA_902580535.1 uncultured Pelagibacteraceae bacterium
TCAAAATGTAAAAATATTCAGAGAGGTATTATTGGCCATCCATTCAATCCTGTATATTTGTTACCTTTGGTAGAAATAGTTCCTGGTAAAAAAACTAGTGAGAAATCTTTAAAAATTGCAAATAAATTTTATAAGTCAATTTCAATGAGTCCGATAGTTCTAAAAAAAGAATTACCTGGTTATTTATCTGATAGACTTCAAGAAGCCTTGTGGAGAGAGGCGTTACATATTATTAATGATGGATATGCTACAACTGAGGATTTAGATAGAGCCATAGAGGATGGTCCCGGTTTAAGATATTCTTTAATGGGAACATTTTTAACCTTCCATTTAGCTGGTGGAAAGGCTGGGATGAAGCATATGTTAGAACAATTTGGGCCAGCATTAAAACTTCCATGGACTAAGCTTAAGGCGCCAAAATTGTCAAAAAAACTCTCAGAAAGGTTGATTTCAGGTACAAAAAAACAAGCTAAAGGAAAATCAATAAATCAACTGTCAAATATAAGAGACGAGTATTTAGTCAACTTACAACTATTTAGAAAAAAATATGAAAATAAAATTAGAAAATAGATATCTAAAGAAAAATTAAAATGGTAAATTAAATACATGGACTTTAACCACTTTTTAACTAGCTATATGCCGGATACAAATGTAGGTTCAAAACAACATTTTAAAAATATGTTGGAAGAATGTGTTGTTGCAGAGAAACTTGGTTATGCAACAGTATCAATTCCTGAACATCATTTAATAAATTTACTTATGATGCCATCACCTTTGCAAATGGCTGTAAAAATTGCATCTATCACAAAAAATATTAAAATCACAACTGGAATAGTTGTTTTGCCTCTGCACGATATGAGAACATATGCTGGTGAAGTCGCAACAGCAGATATTTTAACTGATGGGAGATTAATTTTAGGTGTTGGAAGAGGTGCTTTTGCTTGGGAGATGCAAAGATTAGGAACTCCCATTGAAAAATCAAAGGAAAAATTTACTGAATCACTCGAGGTTTTACAATTATTGTTAAAAAATAAAGAGGTTTCATATAAAGGTAAATTTTATGACTTTGAACCAATTACTATTATGCCTCGACCAATAAGTAATCCTGTACAAATGATGATAGCTGCCATGAATTTAGAAAGTATTAAAGATGCAGCGTCAAGGGGATTTCATGTTCAATCAACAGTATTGTCAGGTACTAAAGATCTTTTATTAAGTAGAGTGAATGCGTTTAAAGAAGGTTGTACAAAGTTAGGAGAAGAGGGAAAACTACTAAAACTTTCTATGCAACGTATGGCTTATTTAGCGAAAGATGAAAATGAAGCTAAAGAAAAAACAAAACTTGCTTATGAATATTACAAACGATTTGATAATATGTTTACTGGTCCTGGTAAAGTAAATGAAGGAAATATTGAAGCTTTGCCTAGAAAACAAACTTTAGACGAATTAAAAGAAAATCTTTTGATCTGTCCTCTGAATGAGATGATTGATAAGTTAAGTGTCTATGCCGAGGCTGGAGTTGACGAAATTATTCTTAGTTCAAGTTTTGGTCAATCACAAAAAGATTTAATAGAGTCGATGCATAGAATTGGTGAAAATGTAATTCCATATTTTAAAAAATCAAACATTCAAGTAGCATAAATATCTATGAGTATCATAGATTGTAATTTTTCAGTAACAGGATCAGGACCTGCAATTTTTTTTACCCATGGAGTAGGAGGAGCAGAGGATGCATGGAGATTCATAGTTCCAAAACTCAAAGATAAGTTCACAGTTGTAACTTATGATTTAAGAGGCCACGGAAAATCACCCGTAAGTAATAAAGATTTTAATCTAGATGATCTTGTTTTAGATCTTGAGAGAGTTAGAGAAAGAACAGGTATAGAAAAAGCCCATTTTATGGGGCATTCTTTAGGAGGTATGATTGCTCCTGCTTATGCAAGAAAATTTCCCGAAAGAGTAATTTCAGTAGGTTTATTATCCACGGTGGCAGGAAGATCGGAAGAAGATAAACAAAAAGTGTGGAATGTTATTTCTGATTTAAAAAATAAAGGTGTTGAACAAACTTTAAAAAATTTAACCACGAGGTGGTTTACAGATGACTTCATAGAAAAAAATCCTGATCTTGTATCAAGAAGATTAAATCAGGTTATAGATACTGATAAAGATGTTTTTATCAACGTATTTAAAATATATGCAGAAACTGAGATGATTTCATGGTTAAAAGAAATTAAGAAGCCATGTTTATTTATGACAGGAGAAAATGATGGAGGTTGTACACCTTCTCACAATGAAAGAATGTCAAATGAGATTGAAATTTCTAAATTGGTTATAATACCAAATGTAAAACACTCTTTTTTGATAGAGGCTCCTGAGCAAATAACAAATAACTTATTAGGATTTATTAAAAGTTTATAAAAACTTAATGCATTCTTAAAGTGTTTCCATCAACACCAACAACTTGTCCTGAAATTCTAGAAGACTCATCTGAAATTAAATAGCAACACATATTCCCAATATCTTTTTCATAAACCCAAGTGTTTAGAGATGTCATAGAAACGAACTCACTTTCAACAGCTTTTTTAGAAATTTTTAAAAATTTTGCTTTATCTCTGATTACTCTACCCATCCTGTCTCCTTTTACAGTTCCAGGACAAATCGCATTAACTCTAATTTTAAATTTTCCTAATTCCATTGCTAAGGTTTTTGTCATTCCCACAACTGCCCATTTACTTGCTGAATACGGAGATCTTAATGGAAAACCAAATATACCTGCAGTAGAAGATAGATTAACTACAGAACCACCTTTATTTTTTTTTAACATTGGAATTGCTAATTTTGAAAAAATAAAATGACTAATTACATTTATTTTTAATGTTTGTTCCCAATCTTTTGTCTTAAGTTTTTCCATAGTTCCAGTTGGACCTGCTACTCCAACATTATTAATTAAAGCATCAATTTTTTGTGTTTTTTTTTTAATTTCTTTAAAAAAATTAGTCACATCGTTTTCATTTGAAGCATCACAATGAAAACTAAACAATCTTTTATTATTTAATGGATGTTTTTTTAATTTATTTATTGATTTTTGATCTATGTCACACAAAAATACTTTTGCACCTTTTTCAAGACACTCTTTTGCTGTCGCCCAACCAATTCCTGTAGCACCAGCAGAAATAATTATCTTTTTACTTTTAAAATTATATGACATTATTTTATTTAATCGGCTAAACCGTCAGATCTAACTTTATTTCTTTCTATATGTATGGGCAACACCTTTCCATAAATTGCTTTAGAATGTTCAGGTGTATTTACTCTCCATGGATCTAATACATATGCTGGTATACACATGTAACGTGAGGTTTTTCCTATTATTTTGGTTACTCTATGCATAGTAAATCGTCCTTTAAATATTTGTAAATCACCAGGTTTTAGTTCAAGTTGTTTAACTTTTGAACGATCTCCATCTAACACTTTTTTTACTTCAACAAATCTTTCATTTCCTGGTTCTCTTATATTTGGACAATACTCAAATATCCCACCTTGCTCTGGTTTTTGTATCATAAGACTTAAAGTAAATTCGCAACTATCAAAATGCCAAGGCAATATACCATCAGGCTCCATTACATTATAAGCATGACAAGCTAAGGGATCAGCCCATCTATAAATTGGAGAAATTCCTAGACAAGCGGACACGAATTTAAGTAGCTCTTCAGTTTCGTAAAGAAATTTCATTTCGGAATTTTTTGCAAAACAATCAGAGTTTAGATATCCATTGTATCTGTTCATAAAAATTCTTTTTGGATGATCCTTAGGAAGAGAGGGGTCATCTTTTGCATAAAGATATGCATTGATACTTTCTTTAGACATATAAACTTCATCTAGCTGTTGCTCTAATTCTTTTCTCATAACTGCTAAAGAATTTGGTAAAATAAAGTTTGGAATTACTGAACAACTATCATTTTCTAATTCTGCTTTACATTTTTCAATTATTTCTTTTATTTTGTGAGATTGTAAGTCGTGAATAGGATATTTTTCTAAATCAACAATTTTGCTTAAGTTTTTTTCCATAACTGCACAATATAAATTATGAGCTTCTCAGCGATTCTTGTAATTCTTTATTTGAGATATAACCTTTAGCGTTTCCTTGTTTATCGACAACTTCGCAATTGGAATTACTACAAACAACTTGAGGTAGAAATTCCTCGATAAATTGATCTTCTTCAACTTTAATCAGGTTTGATTTATCTATACCATCTGATTGATTAATAGGTTTCATTATAATTTTTGCTTTTATAACTTTTGTTCTGTTTACATCTTTTACAAATGCCTCAACATATTCATCTGCCGGGTTCATTATAATTTCTACTGGCGTTCCTACTTGCACAAGTTTTCCAGCATTTAAAATTCCAATATGATCCCCTAATCGAAGTGACTCATCAAGATCATGAGTAATAAACACTATGGTTTTTTTTAATTCTGCTTGGAGATCTATCAATTGTTTTTGCATGTCACTTCTTATCAATGGATCTAATGCTGAAAAAGCTTCGTCCATAAGCATAATGTCAGTATCAGTGGCTAAAGCTCTTGCAAGTCCTACTCGTTGCTGCATTCCCCCAGATAGTTGAGCTGGATATTGATTTTCAAATCCAGACAAACCTACAGACTCAATTTTCTCCATTGCAGTAGCATTTCTTTTTTCAATTTCCACACCTTGCATTTCAAGTCCGTAACCAACGTTTTGTAAAACTGTCTTATGCGGGAACAAGCCAAACCTTTGAAATACCATACTCATTTTTTGCCTTCTAAATTCAATTAGTTGCTCTTTATTGAGAGTGGTAACATCCTTGCCTTCAACTAAAATTTCCCCAGAAGTAGGATCTATCAATCTATTTAAATGTCTTATTAGCGTAGATTTACCAGATCCAGATAAACCCATGCACACAAAGGTTTCTCCTTCCTCAATTTTTAAAGATACATTATCCAATCCAACTGTGTGCCCAGTTTGCTCTAAAACATCCTCTTTTGTAGCACCCTCTTGAACCATTTTAAGAACGCTGGATGGTTTAGGTCCAAAAATTTTATATACATTATTGATTTCAATTTTTGACATTTTTTAAAAGTCTAATTCTTTTAATGCATCAAAGCAAACCTACAATTAAATAAATAAAAAGCTTTCAACCATTAATTGAATTGAAATTTTTACCATTTTATATAATTATTTATCATGAATTCAATTTCTAAAATCTCAAAAAATAGCACTTACCTTCAAATTATTTGGAATGATGGGGAGGAGAGTAAGTTCAATTATATGTGGCTAAGAGATAATTGTCCAACCGCGCATGACAAAGATTCACGACATAGAATGTTTAATATTTTAGAAGTTTCTAAAGATATAAATCCTAAAAAATACTCTCTTAATGATGATGGTAAATTAGAAATTGAGTGGAGTGAGGGAGAACACATAAGTTATTATGACCCAAAATGGTTAAGAGAAAATTGCTATACAATCAAAAATAAACAAAAATATATATCTCCTTATCAACTTTGGGATAATAATTTAAAAAATAATTTTGAAAGTATATGCATTGAGCATGATGAAGTAATTGAATCTGATGAAGGTTTAATAAAATGGCTTGAACTATTACATCATAAAGGTATTGCCATAGTTAAAAACTCACCAACAGAAAAAAAATCAGGCTTTAAAATTCTTCATCGAATAAGCCATGTCAGAGAAACATTTTTTAAAACCCCTTTTGAGGTAATAAATATTCCAAAACCAAATAATTCTGCATACACGGCGCATGCTTTAAGAAATCATATGGATTTACCTTGGTTTGAATTACCACCTGGTTATCAGTTTTTGCATTGTTTAGTAAATGATGCAAATGGTGGAGACTCTTCAGCAATCGATGGGTTTGCTGTAGCCGATTATCTAAGACAAAATGAAAAAGATATATTTGAGACACTGGTTTCTGTGCCTCTTAAATTTAGAGATAAAGATTATACTCAAGAATCTCACAGAAGCTATCATGCACCCGCAATTAGTTTAACAAAAGATAAAGATTTTCATGATATTAGATTTAGTGTTGCAACGATGGATGCTTTAGATTGTCATCCAGATAAAATGGATAAAGTTTATAAAGCCCACCATAGATTTGGAAATCTTCTACACGATGATAAGTTTCAGATTAAATTTAGATTAGGACCTGGAGACATATTTTCTTTTAATAATAGGCGTGTTTTACACGGTAGAACTGCTTTTGACCCAAATTCAGGTCATCGTCATCTTCAAGGATATTATTTAGATAGAGATGAAATACTTGGAAGATTGGAATATCTAAAAAAATATAAATCATAAGTTTTCAAATATAAGATTGTTATCTTTTTCATAT
>CACHKZ010000030.1:0-2500 GCA_902580535.1 uncultured Pelagibacteraceae bacterium
AAATAAAAAAATGGTTTTTCAAAATGCTGAAAATAAAAAAATCGACATAAAAATGAGCGATAGATATGGCTTTAATAATTTAGATACAATATGGGATCAAGAAAATATTCATACAATTTTTTTAGGAGATTCTTTCACGTATGGTGCTGACGTTAATAGTGATGAAAATATTTCCGAATTTTATAGAAAAAAATTTAAAAAGACTTTAAATCTTGGATGTGAAGGAAGTGGCCCTATTATTCAATTAGGCATTTTCAAAGAATATATAAAAAAATTAGATTTAAAACCAAAATATATAATCTGGAATTATTACTCTGGTAACGATCTGACTAAAAATATAAATATTGAAAAAAAATCTATGTACAAGAACTATCTTAATAAAGATTTTTATCAAGACTTAACTGATCAACAATTCGTGGTAAATAAAATTATAAAAAATTTTATAAACAGTGAAAAATCTAAACAGGATAATATAAATTATGAGTTTAACTATAAAGCATATTTCAATTTTTTTAAGTTTGTTAATTTAAGATCTGAACTTGGTTTCACTCATGCATTTAATAAAGAGGATTTAAAATTATTTTTAAAAATATTAAATAATGTAAATGATGATGTTAAGTCTTGGGGTGGAAAATTAATTGTTATTACTATCCCAAGTCAAAATAGATATAAGAACATTGTTTCTTATCTAGATGAATTTTTTTACGATAAAAAAATTTTCGAGGAATTCAAAAATAATGAAATATACTTCATTAATATTGACAAAATATTTAAAGAAAGTTCTAATCCAAACGAATATTATAGTGGACACTTAAATAAAAGAGGTAATAAAGTAGTATCTGATATTTTAATTAAGAATATAGTTAAAAATTAAAATCTTTTAACCAAATAGATTTTTTTCTACTTGATCGAAGATATAATGACCAAGAAAAATATGTGCCTCTTGAATTCTTGCAACATTCGAACTTTTTATCACAATTTTATAATCACAATATTTTTTTGCCAATCCACCATTGTTTCCTAAAAGGCCAATTGATTTTATTTTATTTTTTTTTGCTGATTTTAATACATTGATAATATTTTGAGATTTCCCTGATGTACTTAAAACAAAAAGTAAGTCATTTTTTTTATATAAACCCTCAAATGTCCTCTCAAATATTCTACTAAAATCATAATCATTACCACATGCTGTAATAGTTGAAATGTCTGTAGCTAGGCTTAATGCTGGTATTGGCTTTCTATTCTTTTTTGGATTTAATCTTACAAGAAATTCTGCTGCGAGATGTTGTGCATCTGCTGCTGAGCCACCATTGCCGCACAATAAAATTTTACCCCCATTTAATAATTTTTTTGTGATCAAAATTATGATTTTTTTTATAATTTTTTCATGATTTTGTGTAGAAGTTATTATTTTAGTGTTTTCTTTTATATATTCAGAAAGGTTACTTTTCATTTCTTTATATGAGCCCTTAATTTTTTTGATATTAGTTTTTCTTCTTCTAGAATTTTACCAACACTTATTTTTCCATATGCAGTTAAAATTTTTTTTATAGAATCAGTTAAAAACATCATACCTTTAAATTCTAATGATGCTGCTTGGTCACTTCCATACATTGTTCGATCAAGAGTAATGTGCCTTTCCAATGAAGAAATATTAAACATTAAAGCTCCCAATGACACTACAACTCCATTTTCGTGTCCGCTATATCCAACATTGCAATTAAAAATTTTTTTTAATTCTTGAATTGTTACCAGATTTGCATCTTCAGGTTTCATTGGATATGTGGATACACAATGCATAAGTTCAAAACTACAGTTGTAACTATTAAAAATCTCAACTGCTGTAGAAATCTCATCTTGTGTTGACATGCCAGTTGAAATAAAAGTATGTTTATTTTGTTTTGCAACAGCGTGTAAGAACTTCTCATCTATAATCATAGCTGATGCAATTTTGTTATATTTCAGATTATATTTATTTAAAAATTCAAGGCTATTTAAATCCCAAGCTGATGCAAACCAATCAATATTAACTTTTTTGCAATAATTGTTTATCTCGTCATATTCGTTCTTTTCAAATTCAAGACCTTCTTTTTGATCTCTTTGAGTTTTTCCCCAAGGACTTGTCCTTGGTGAGTCTAATATATCTTTTGAATAAACAAGATTAATGTCTCTTTTTTGAAATTTAACTGCATCAAAGTGAGCTTTTTTTGCATTATCAATTAGTTTTTTTGCAATATTAATATCTCCGTTATGATTTATTCCGATTTCAGCAATTAAATAAGGTTTTTTCATATATGTATTCGATATTATATCTTAATAAATTTTTTTCAGTGCATATATCAAGCCAATTGAGCTATTAGTACTGGTCAGCTACATGCGTTACCGCACTTCCACACCCAGCCTATCAACGTGGTGGTCTACCACGGCTCTATAGGAAGAACTAGTTTTGAGGTGAGTTTCCCGCTTAGATGCTTTCAGCAGTTATCTCGTCCATACTTAG
>CACHKZ010000030.1:5000-6317 GCA_902580535.1 uncultured Pelagibacteraceae bacterium
AGCTCCCCGTAACTTATCGCAGTATACCACGTCCTTCATCGGCTTTCAGTGCCAAGGCATCCGCCACACGCCCTTAAACGCTTGATATATGCACAGAAAAAAATTCTGTGTTGAATCAAATTTTTTTAAATATTCATCTATTCGAATATTTATTGATTGTTTAAATTAAATTAAACAATCGGATATAGATATTGATAATATAAAAATTATTCACAATTAAAATAACTAAGTGTTTCTTGGTGGAGGATAGCGGGATCGAACCGCTGACCTCCTGAATGCAAATCAGGCGCTCTCCCAGCTGAGCTAATCCCCCAGAAATGGTGGGCCGAGAAAGACTCGAACTTTCGACCCCACCCTTATCAAGGGTGTGCTCTAACCAACTGAGCTACCGGCCCCTTAGTGCAAAAGGAGAAACACAATTTTAAAAAGAGAAATGAGGACGGTCAACATTAGCCTGTTATATTATTTAGATTAAGAAATAATCCTTAATCATCCTTAGAAAGGAGGTAATCCAGCCGCAGGTTCCCCTACGGCTACCTTGTTACGACTTCACCCCAGTCGCTGACTATACCGTAGTCAAGGGTTTAAAACCTTGCCTTAAGGTAGAACCAACTCCCATGGTGTGACGGGCGGTGTGTACAAGACCCGGGAACGTATTCACCGCGGCGCGCTGATCCGCGATTACTAGTAATTCCAGCTTCATGTACTCGAGTTGCAGAGTACAATCCGAACTGAGGCATCTTTTTAGGATTTGCTTGATGTCGCCATCTTGCTTCCTATTGTAAATGCCATTGTAGCACGTGTGTAGCCCAACACGTAAGGGCCATGAGGACTTGACGTCATCCCCACCTTCCTCCAGCTTATCACTGGCAGTTCTTTCAGAGTGCCCAACTAAATGATGGCAACTAAAAGTGAGGGTTGCGCTCGTTGCGGGACTTAACCCAACATCTCACGACACGAGCTGACGACAGCCATGCAGCACCTGTGTTTCGTCCGGCCGAACCGAAAACTTTAATCTCTTAAAGTCGCGACGAACATGTCAAGTGTTGGTAAGGTTCTGCGCGTATCTTCGAATTAAACCACATGCTCCACTACTTGTGCGGGTCCCCGTCAATTCATTTGAGTTTTAACCTTGCGGTCGTACTCCCCAGGCGGTGTGTTTAATGCTTTCGCTGCGACACTGAAAATAAATTTCCAACGTCTAACACACATCGTTTACGGCATGGACTACGAGGGTATCTAATCCTCTTCGCTACCCATGCTTTCGTTCCTCAGCGTCAGTAATGATCCAGAAAGCTGCCTTCGCAATTGGTATTC
>CACHKZ010000031.1 GCA_902580535.1 uncultured Pelagibacteraceae bacterium
TTTCAGGACATTGCCGAAGACTATAAAGTGGACGATCAATATGAAAATGGAAGAGGTACAACTTTAACTGATATTTTTTATAGAGGAAGATTAGATATTGTTACATCTAATTGGAATGGCTATCATAGGGCTTTCGTTTTAGAAGACAACAAATTTAGAGATATAGCTACTCCAACCTATAATATTCCAACAAGAATTAGAACTGTAATATCAGCAGACTTTGATAATGATGGCTATGACGAGATATTTATGAATAACATTGGTGAACCAAATAAACTATTCAAAATCAAAGAAAATGGTTTTTTTGAAGAAATTAATATTAAAAATGCTTATGAAGCAAATGGTCTTGGAACAGGTGCAGCTATCGCAGATATAGATAATGATGGAATTTTAGAATTGTTAGTTGCCCATGGTGAGTCTGGAATGCAACCATTAACAATGTACAAAGCTGATATTAAAAAAAAATTCAATTATATAAGGATAAAGCCACTAAATAAATTTGGGGCTCCTGCTAGAGGAGCTACTGTTATATTGAAATCAAATTTGAGAAATCATGCTAAAACAATTGATGCTGGATCTGGTTATTTATGTCAAATGGAACCAGTGGCACATTATGGAATTAGAGATGATGAAAAAAATATTTCTATTCAAATTATTTGGACCAATGGTTTTACTGAGGCTTTTACTATTGATAAATTAAATAGAACAATAGAAGTTATCCAAAAATAATAGGACAATAAAACCTAATTAATTTATTATAATTAGAGTATTATTATATAAATTTTATGAGTTTTTTAAAAAAAATTAAAAATTTTTTACTATTTATTCTGTTAGTGACCTTTAGTCTGTCTCAACATACTCAAGCAAGCCAATTTAATTATTATGCTGATCTAGTTAGTGACTGGTCAAAAATCTTCCCTGACCAAAACAGAAATGCGGCAGGACCAAAATTTTTTAAACATATTTTAAGTAAAAAAATTTCTTATCAAGACTTTTTAGAATATAACAAATTATATTGTGCAGTGTCTGGTTCACTGATAGATCCTAATAACAAGCCAGAATTTGTATATCTTAAAAGTGTTGAAAATAATGAGAAAATATGTGGTTTTTATCACAGATGTTGTATTCCATGTTCATGTGATTTGATGAAGTATTCAAAAGTTAAAAAAATGAAATATACTTTTACAGATGGAAAGAAAGAATTCTTTGTTTTAACGATCAAAAATCCATGTGGAAAAGATGATTTTCCAATTGAAGTAAATAAGAATTATTTCTGCAACGGAGCAAAACTTGATCATAAACAAGTTTATGTTTTAGATGACAGGTTAGTTATAGGTCTATTTCATAATGCAGGTAAGTGTAATGAACAAAGTATTGCTTCAATTGAAAACCATGAAGTTACTGGCCAATATTGTGCTTTACGAAACAAAGCACCCATTGAAGAAGTTAAGGGTGGTATGGGAGATGTCTTTATTAGATTAGCAAAAGATAATTAAATTATACCAATTCCCTCTTTATAAAAGTAGGCTCCTAAAATTATAATAGCTAAAATATAAATTATTCCAAAGATTACGTATTTAATTTTATTTTTCATTGATTATTTGCTGATAAATTTTTTCTAAATCCTTTATAAATGTTAAGCTATCAAATAATTTTGAGTCTTTAATACTTTTTTTTATATTTTCTTTGATTTCTTTTAACTTTTCATTATTTGTCGCAAGCTCAATTGCTTTTTTTTCAAATTTTTCAACACTATCAGTAACCAGTTGTGTCATATCAACCTGATTTAAAATACTAGCAGTTACTCTTGATGCAAAAGATTTTCCTTTTAAAGTTACAATTGGAATACCCATTCTTATTGCATCACTAGAGGTGGTGTGGGCATTATAAGGAAAAGTATCAAGAAATATATCTACAAGTTTTAATCTGCTTAAATGATCTTCTCTATTCATATGTTTTGTGAATACAATTCTTTTTCTATCAATATTTCTCTTTTCAGCCTCTTTCCAAATATTTTCTGAAGTTGAGTTACCCTCACTCTCCATCAACCACAACACGCTATCAGGTATTTTTTTCATTATATTAGTCCATGCGGTAAACATGGTAGGAGTAATTTTATAGCTTGAATTAAAATTACAGAATACAATTTTATTTTCAGGCAAACCAAAATCTTGTCTACTAATTTTTTCATTTGATACATCTAAATTTTTAGGATTAGCTTGGTAGCAATTTGGTAAGCAAATTACTTTTTCACCATAGTATTTTTTATCGTTTTCAGAAATTAAAATTTCATCTGCTAAAATATAATCTATAAAATTTCCTCCAATCGACCCTGCATATCCTAAATAATTTATCTGAATTGGTGCTACTCGTTTAAAAAAAATGGAGGCTCTGTTCCAAGAGGTATATCCACAAAGATCTATTGCTATATCAATTCCTATTTCTTTGCTTAAATTAATTACTTCATCATCTGACATATTTTTTATATCAAAAAATTTCGTAAAAAATTTTTTTGAATTATTATAAGCTATGCCAGTTCCTTTAGGACCAAAAGAAAATGCATAAACATCAAATTTTGAGAAGTCATGAAGTTTGAATACATCCATCATTAAATATAAAGTTGGGTGTTCTCTAAAGTCTGGTGAAAAATAGCCTATTTTTATTTTATCTTCTGTTTTTCTGGCTTTCTCAAAAATTTGTGATTTTTCATTTTTAAATTTATAGTCCATAAAAATTTCTGCATTTATCTTATGATATGCAGGATCATCGATTAAACTTAATAGTGGAAAAGGATTTATAGACTTCTTTTTTTTATCTAAAGAATCTATCAACTTCTCTAAATCTTTGTCAAATTTATTCCAGTCGGCGAGCATCATTTTTGTATGAAGCAATCTTCCAAATGTATATTTATGATCAGGTTTTATTTCTAAAACTTTTTCAAAAGCTTCTTTGGCTTCATCAAATTTTCGGATTGTAGATAAAGTTGTTCCTAAATTTTCATAAGCTTCAAAATAATCTGGTTTAATGTTTATGGCTTTTCTAAAATTAAAAATAGCTTCGTGATTATTGTCTAATTCTTTGTATGTACTTCCTAGGCCATTATAAGCGAATGAATTCTTTTCATTGATCTCTATAGCTTTTTTAAAATTTTCAATCGCGTTTAATTGATTTTTTAAATAAAGATGACAGTTTCCAATATTACTGTATGCTTCTGAATAATCTGGTTTGATATTTATCGTTCTTTTAAAAGCATCAATTGCCTCGTTATACTTTCCTAGTGTTGCTAATACTCCACCCATATTATTAAATGCATTAAAATGTTCTTTATCTATCTCAATTACTTTTTTGTAATAATTTAGAGACAAATCTGTACTGCCTGTCTGAAAATATGCATTTCCTATTTGAAAAAGTAATCTTAAATCATTAGGTTTTTCTTCTTGTAGTGTTAAATAGATTTTTAAAGCTTCTTGAATTTTTCCCTTTTTATGAAGGTCTGTTGCTTGGTCAAAGGATTTATCTAAATTTTTCAATTTTCAATTATTAATTTTTCCAGAAATTTTTAGCTTTTTGAAAAAATTTTTTTATACTAGGATTAGATCTTTCATTTTCAATTTTTCTAAATTTCTCAAGCAATTCTTTTTGTTCTTTATTTAAAGAAACTGGCACTTCAGTATTTACCTGAACATACAAATCTCCATAATCTCCTCTTCTCATAAATGGCATACCTTTGCCCTTCAACCTAAATTGTTTTCCACTTTGAGTCCCGTCCGGAATTTTGATTTTTGCTTTACCTCCATCTATCGTCGGTATCTCAATTGTTGTTCCAAGTGCTGCATCTGTAAATGAGATAGGAAATTCAAAAAATAAATTCACTTCCGATCTTTTAAAAAGTTCGTGAGACTCGACATTAATAAATAAATAAAGATCGCCATTACTTGCACCTCTTGATCCTGCCTCACCTTTCCCTGATAATCTAATCCTAGTCCCATCATCAACTCCTTTAGGGATTGTTACAGAAAGTCTTTTACTTGCCTGCTTTTTTCCTTGTCCTCCACAACTTGTGCATGGATCTGTAATCTGTTCACCAGAGCCTGCACATTGAGGACATGTTTGCTGCACCGTGAAAAAACCTTGGCTTGAACGTACTTGTCCATGACCACCACACATAGAACATGAACTTGCACTATGGCCTGGTTTTGATCCTGAACCATTGCATGTGCCACATCTTTCAGATGTTGAAAATTTAATATCTTGTTTTTTTCCAGTATAAGCCTCCTCTAAACTTATTGAGAGATCATATCTTAAATCTGATCCTCTGTTATTGGATCTTCTTGATCTTCTTCCACCTCCACCAAAGCCTTCTCCAAAAAAATCTTCAAAAATATCTGAGAAAGAGCCAGAAAAGTCGAAATTTCCAAAACCACCTCTTCCACCTCCACCACCATTTTCAAAGGCAGCATGTCCAAAATTATCGTAATTTTGTTTTCTCTCTGAATTTGATAAAACATGATAAGCTTCTGAAGCTTCTTTAAACTTCTCTTCAGCACCTTTATCACCTTTGTTTTTATCAGGATGATATTTAACTGCTTGTTTTCTATAAGCTGATTTTATTTGTTCGGGACTTGCGCTTTTTTCAACACCTAATACGTCGTAATAATCTCTTTTTGCCATAACCAATTATAGACAAATGGTTGATAGTTTACGCGCTCTTTTCTTTGTCGTCTTTTACTTCTTCGAAGTCTGCATCAACAACATTATCGTCTTTTTTTCCTTCATCTTTTGCATCTTTAGATGCATCGCCAGGTTTAGTGTTTTGTTGTGATTTGTAAATAGCTTCACCTAATTTCATTGAAGCTTGAACCAAATCTTGAGTTTTCTTTTTAATTTCCTCTACATCAGTACCTTTTAATGCATTTCTAACATTAGCTGAAGCATCCTCTATAGCTTTTTTATCTGCATCAGAAACTTTGCTACCGTGTTCCTTTAAATTTTTCTCTGTAGAATGAAGCAAAGTATCTGCTTGGTTTCTTGCATCGACAGCATCTCTTTTCTTTTTATCTGCCTCTTTATTTGTCTCAGCATCTTTAACCATTTGATTTATTTCTTCCTCACTTAAACCACCTGATGCTTGAATTTGAATTTTTTGTTCTTTACCAGTACCTTTATCTTTTGCAGATACATTTACAATTCCGTTTGCATCTATATCAAATGTGACTTCAATTTGAGGAACACCTCTAGGAGCTGGAGCAATACCCACCAACTCAAAATTACCTAGAACCTTGTTATCTGAAGCCATGTCCCTTTCACCCTGCAAAACTCTTATCGAAACTGCAGGTTGGTTATCCTCTGCTGTTGAGAAAACTTGACTTTTTTTAGTTGGAATTGTTGTATTTTTTTCTATTAATTTAGTTGATACACCACCTAAAGTTTCTATTCCTAGTGAAAGAGGAGTAACATCTAGCAAAAGTACATCTTTTACGTCACCTTGCAACACCCCAGCTTGAATAGCTGCACCCATTGCTACAACTTCATCTGGGTTCACAGATTTATTCGGTTCTTTACCAAAGAAGTTTTTTACTTCTTCTATTACTTTAGGCATTCTTGTCATTCCACCAACTAATATTACCTCATCAATTTCACTTGCATTTAAACCAGCATCTTTAAGAGCAGTTTCACATGGGGGAATTGTTCTAGAAATAAGTTCTTCAACAAGAGCTTCGAGTTTTGCTCTAGTCATCTTCATGTTTATATGTTTAGGACCAGTTTTATCTGCAGTTATAAATGGTAAATTTATCTCAGTCTGCGCAGCTGAAGATAATTCAATTTTAGCCTTTTCTGCAGACTCCTTCAGTCTTTGTAAAGCAAGCTTATCAGCTTTTAAATCAATACCGTTTTCTTTTTTAAATTCAGATAAAAGATATTCAACTATTGTATTATCGAAATCTTCTCCCCCTAAAAAGGTATCTCCATTTGTTGATTTAACTTCAAAAACACCGTCTCCAAGTTCAAGTATTGATACATCAAAAGTACCACCACCTAAATCGTATACAGCAATTTTTTTATTTGTTTTTTTATCCAAACCATATGCAAGAGATGCTGCTGTTGGCTCATTTATAATTCTTAAAACATCTAAAGAATTAGCTGAGATG
>CACHKZ010000032.1 GCA_902580535.1 uncultured Pelagibacteraceae bacterium
ATTCCATAGCCACAGACATCTCGGCAATCATTTCTCCTGCATGTGGACCAATAATGTGTACACCTAAAACGCGATCTGTTGAGCTATCGGCTAATATTTTAACGAATCCCTCAGGCTCATTTATTGCTTTTGCTCTTGAATTTGCCATGAATGGAAATTTTCCAATTTTATAGCTAATATTTTTTTCTTTAAGCTGTTCTTCATTTTCACCTACATAAGCAACTTCTGGAGATGTGTATATTACTCCTGGTATCAAATTATAATTTACATGTCCTGATTGACCTGCAATAAGTTCCGCAACAGCAATTCCCTCTTCCTCTGCCTTGTGAGCAAGCATAGGACCATCTATTACATCACCTATTGCATAAATATTTTTTATATTTGTCTCAAAATTTTTATCAACTTTAATTCTCCCTTTTTTATCAAGACTTACACCAATTTTATCTAGGTTTAAATTGTCAGTATAGGGTTTTCGACCAACAGAAATAAGAACTACATCTGCCTCTAATTTGCTTTTTTTTCCATTGTTAGAAATATCAACTATAACTCCTTCGCTAATTTTAGAAATTTTTTCAACTTTAGTACTTAAATCAAATTTAATATTCTGTTTTTTTAAAATTTTCATAAACTCGCTAGAAATTTCTTTATCTAAACCTGGCGTTATATGGTCAAGATACTCTACAACTTGTACTTCGGTTCCTAGTCTTGACCAAACTGATCCCATTTCTAATCCAATATATCCTCCACCTACTACAATCATTTTTTTTGGAAGTTTAGAAATGGATAATGCCCCTGTTGAGGATAATATTTGCTTTTCATCAAACTCTATTCCAGGGAGAGGTAAAGGAGCTGAGCCAGTACTAATGATTATTTTACTAGATTTTATATTTGTCTCTTGATCATTATTTTTTACTAGAATTTCATCTTTAGCTATTAAAGTTCCCATCCCTTTAATGTATGTGACCTTATTTTTTTTAAACAAAAATTCCACGCCTTTTGTCAACGTTGATACAGATTTTTCTTTATTTTCCATCATTTTTTTTAAATTTAATTTTATCTCACCTGTCTCAATACCAATATTGGCAAAGTTTTTAGCTTTATGAAAATTCTCAGATAGATTTAATAAACTTTTTGATGGTATACATCCAATATTCAAACAAGTTCCTCCTAAAGATCCTCTTGACTCAATACATGCAGTGTTTAAGCCTAATTGAGCCAATCTTATAGCACAAACGTATCCTGCAGGACCACCACCAATTACTGTAACATCAAATTTATCAGCCATTATATATTTAAAAATAATCTCCTTGGGTCCTCAAGATTTTCCTTAACAGTTTTTAGAAATGTGACGGACTCTTTTCCATCTATTATTCTATGATCATATGATAATGCTAAATACATTATAGGTTTAATTTTTATTTCACCGTTAACATTAACTGGTCTTTCTACAATGTTATGCATTCCCAAAACACCAGATTGAGGTGGGTTTAAAATAGGAGTTGATAACATTGAGCCATAAACACCACCATTACTAATTGTGAATGTTCCTCCCTGAAGATCCTCAATTGACAAATTTCCGCTATTAGCTTTTTCTGAGAGTCTTTTAATTTCTTTTTCTATATCAGCAAATGACATCTCGTCCACATTTCTCAAAACTGGTACAACCAATCCTTTATCAGTGCCAACTGCAAAACTTATATTATAATAATTTTTGTAAATAATATCTTCTCCTTCAATTTCAGCATTTATTGCTGGAAATAATTTTAAGCCAACGACACAGGCTTTTACAAAGAATGACATTAATCCAAGCTTTATTGCATATCTACTTTTAAAATCTTCTTGGTTGTCCTTTCTCATCGACATTATACTAGACATATCAACTTCATTAAAAGTTGTTAACATTGCTGCATTTTCTTGCGCTTGTTTAAGTCTTTTAGCTATAGTTTGTCTTAACCTTGTCATTTTAATTCTCTCTTCTTCACCATATTGAATTCTTCTTTGATTAGGTTGTGGATTTGAGCCCATCAAGCTTAAGAGGTCACCTTTTAATACTCTTCCATCCTTTCCTGTACCTTTAACCTTTTCCACATCAATATTATTTTCAGCAGAAATTTTTCTCACCGCTGGTGAAAGAACAATAGGATTAACTTTTGTAGTTTGGTTTGTTTGAACTTCGTCAGTTAGTAGAAGAGGTTCTTCATTAGCCTCATCTAAAAGTTCCATTGGCTCTTCTTTGCTAGTTGCAGAAATTTTACCTGATTTTGGATTAGGTTTTTTCTCTATTTCTAGATTTATTACGTTTGTATTTTCCTCTTTTATGAGGTCTTCAGGATCAGTTTCTACTAATTTTTCTTCCTTTAAGGGTGCTTTTTTTTCTACATTTGATTTCCCTTCAGAAACAGAACCTAGCACTGCCCCAACTTCAACAGTATCTCCATCTTTTGATTTAATTTCTGATAAAATTCCACTTAATGGTGATGGAACTTCCAAGTTAACTTTGTCAGTCTCAAGTTCAACAATAGCTTCATCTGCTTCAACTGGATCTCCAACTTTTTTAAGCCATTTTGAGACAGTTGCTTCTGTAATACTCTCACCTAATGCTGGAACTAATATTTTTTCACTCATTATCGAAAACTTCTTTTATAATCTCTTCTTGTTCTACCATATGCCTTTTTGCATAGCCAGTTGCAGGAGATGCATCAGGATTTCTTCCTATATAAGAAACATTATTATTTTTAGCTTTAATAGTTTCTAATGTCCATTGAATATAATCTCTCACTGAAAACCATGCTCCCATATTTTTTGGTTCTTCTTGGCACCAATAAAATTTAGCATTATTTGCGTAAGGCTTAAGCTCTTTGACTAAGCTTTTTACGGGAAAAGGATATAATTGTTCTATTCTAAACAAGATCACATCGTCTCTTTTAATTTTTTCTCTAGCAGCTAATAAATCAAAATAAACTTTTCCAGAACAAAGAATAACTTTTTTAATTTCTGCAGGTTTTTTCAATTTTATAAAATTTTTAGAATCTTTACTTAGTGCATGGTCCCATAAAATTCGGTGAAATGAAGTTTGCTTATTAAAATCCTCAATACTTGAAACACAATATTTGTTTCTTAAAAGTGATTTTGGTGTCATTAAAACTAAAGGTTTTCTAAAGTCACGATGAATCTGTCTTCTAAGAGCATGAAAGTAATTAGCTGGTGTTGTGCAATTCATCACTTGAAGATTATCATTAGCACACAACTGTAAAAATCTTTCTAATCTTGCAGAAGAATGCTCAGGACCCTGACCTTCGTATCCATGAGGCAATAGCATTACTAAACCAGAGGCTCTCTGCCATTTTCTTTCACCTGAAGATATAAATTGATCTATTATAACTTGTGCTCCATTAGCAAAATCACCAAATTGCGCTTCCCAGATTGTTAATGTATTGGGCTCAACTAAACTATAACCATACTCAAAACCAAGAACTGCTAACTCCGATAAGAAACTATCTACAATTTCGAATTTCTTTTGATTTTTTGAAATACTATTTAAAGGTATATATCTGGTGTTATCTAATTGATTACGTAAAACTGAGTGCCTTTGACTAAAAGTTCCTCTTCCAGAATCTTGACCTACAAACCTTACTGGGAAACCCTCTTCCAACAATGAACCAAAAGCAAGTGCTTCTGCTGATGACCAATCAATATTAAAACCTTGATCAATTGTTTTTTTTCTGTTTTGAAATATTTTACTAATAGTCTTGTGAACATTAGTTTCGTTAGGAATTACATTTATTTTATCTGAGATATTTCTTAATAAATCAGGATCCGAACCTGTAATTCCCTTTTTATCTTTTCCTTTTTTAGGCTTATAACTCGACCAAGCACCTTCAAACCATTCTATTTTTGGTTTGTAATCTTTTGCAGTTTTAAATTGATCATCTAATAAAGTTTTAAATTTTTTAATTAAATTATTTAAATCATTTTCTGAAAGTAAATCCTCATCTATAAGTTTTGATCCATAAATTTTTGCCGCAGAAGGATGTGATCTTATTTTTTTGTACATAAGAGGTTGGGTGAAAGAGGGCTCATCTCCCTCATTATGTCCAAATCTTCTATAACAAACTAAATCTAAAACCACATCTCGATTGAATTTAAGCCTGAACTCAGTTGCAATTCTTGATCCATAAACTACAGCCTCTGGATCATCTCCATTGACGTGTATTATTGGAGCCTCAACCATTTTAGCAATATCTGATGGGTGAGGTGAGGATCTTGCAAATCTTGGGCTAGTTGTGAACCCAATTTGGTTATTTACAATTATATGAATTGTTCCACCAGTATTATGCCCTGGCAAACCAGACATGGCAAAACATTCAGCTACAACACCTTGTCCTGCGAAAGCGGCATCTCCATGAATTAAAATTGGAATAACCTTATTTCTTTTTACATCTTTATGAAAAAATTGTTTTGCTCTAGTTTGACCTAAGACAACTGGATTGACTGCCTCTAAATGTGAAGGATTGTCTGTAAGACTTACATGAACTACATTTCCATCAAAATCTCTATCGGAAGATGCTCCCAAATGATATTTTACATCACCGGCGCTATCTTCATCTGTATTATTAATTTCACCAGCAAACTCGTTAAATATTCTTTTGTATGATTTTTGTAAAACGTTAGCTAAAACATTTAGTCTTCCTCTGTGGGACATACCAATTTTAACTTCTTTAATATTTGACTGACCACCAATTTTAATTATTTGCTCTAACGCAGGTATCAAACTTTCACCACCATCAAGACCAAATCTTTTTGATCCCACATATTTTGTGTGCAAGAACTTTTCAAAACCCTCAGCTTGTATTAATTTATTTAAGATTGCATTTTTTCCATTTACTGTAAATTTCAATGCATTTTCATCTTTTTCAACTCTATCTCGAAACCATTTTCTTTCTGTTGGATTTGAAATATGCATATATTCATAACCAATATTTCCGCAATAAATTTTTCTTAATATAGAGAGAATTTCTTTTATGTTAGAATATTCTTTATTTAAGACACCATCTAAGTAAATTTTTTTACTATAGTCATCTTTTTTAAATCCATAATTTTCAGGATGTAATTCGTCAAGATACTCACTTTCTCTCATTTCTAATGGATCAACTTTTGATAATAAATGACCACGCTGTCTATAAGCTCTAATCAAAGAGACTGCTTTAATAGAATTACTGTTACTTGCAACTATATCTTTTTGATCTATTTCTTTATTTTGACTTTCTAGAAGCTCAATTTCATTTTCAAGTATTTTACTCTCATCAATTTTATTTTTTCTTGGACTCCAAGATGGTCCATTAACCTCTT
>CACHKZ010000033.1 GCA_902580535.1 uncultured Pelagibacteraceae bacterium
GAGTATGTGGGTCATGTGCAATGAATATGAATGGAAAGAATGGTCTAGCGTGTACCAAATCTCATTCTGAATTAGATGGAGATATCGATATTTATCCATTACCACATTTAAAAGTCTTAAAAGATTTAATTGGAGACTTAAGCACTCTTTACAAACAATATGAGTCTGTTGAACCTTGGCTAAAAACAACAAAAATAAATGACAAAGAAAACATTCAGACAAAAGAGGATAGAGCAAAATTAGATGGTTTATATGAGTGTATAATGTGTGCATGTTGTTCAACATCATGCCCAAGTTATTGGTGGAATGGTGAAAAATATTTAGGTCCTGCAGTTTTACTTCAAGCTTACAGGTGGATAATTGATAGTAGAGACGAGGACAGAAAAGAAAGACTTAAAAAAGTTGCTGACGAACTTAAACTTTATAGATGTCATACTATCTTGAATTGTACAAATGCTTGCCCTAAGGGCTTAAATCCTGCAAAAGCTATTGCAGAGATAAAAAAAATGCTTGCAACAGCTTGATTACTTAATTAAATAATTTCAATCATGAATTTAATCAAACATTTTGTTGGTGGAAAAGTAATATCAGGCAATTCAGAAAGAAAAGGTAAAGTCTTTAATCCTGCTACTGGAGAACAAGAATCTGAGGTCATTTTAGCCTCAAAATCAGATTTAGATGGGGCAGTTGAAATTGCACAAAAAGCTTTTGAGACTTGGTCATTAAATCCTCCACTTCAAAGAGCTAGAATAATGTTTAAATTTAAAGAGCTTATAGAAAAAAATTTCGATGAACTGGCAAAACTAATTGTCTCAGAGCATGGAAAAGTTTATGAGGATGCTAAGGGATCATTAATAAGAGGATTAGAAGTTGTAGAGTTTGCATGTGGAATTCCACATTTACTTAAAGGAGAGTTTTCTGAAAATGTTGGAACAAACGTTGATAGCTATTCAATGCGGCAGCCTTTAGGAGTTGCAGCTGGTATAACCCCCTTTAATTTTCCAGCTATGGTTCCGATGTGGATGTTTCCATTAGCTATTGCATGTGGAAATAGTTTTATATTAAAACCATCAGAAAAAGATCCTTCATGTCCGATGAAATTAGCTGAACTTCTCCATGAAGCTGGTCTTCCCGAGGGTGTTTTTAATGTTGTTAACGGTGATAAAGAGGTTGTTGACGCTATATTAACTAACCAAAATATTAAAGCAGTCAGTTTTGTTGGATCAACTCCTATTGCTAAGTACATATATGAAAATGCAGCTAAAAATGAAAAGAGAGTTCAAGCATTAGGTGGAGCGAAAAATCATTTGGTTGTTATGCCAGATTGTGATTTAGATGGTGCCGTAAATGGTCTAATGGGCGCTGCATATGGTTCAGCTGGAGAAAGATGTATGGCACAGTCAGTAGCAGTAGCGGTAGGGGATATAGGTGATGAGCTAGTCTCAAGACTATCAAAAAAAGCTGAAGCATTAAAAATTGGACCCGGTATGGATAAATCATCTGAGATGGGCCCTTTAGTAACCAAAGAACATTTAGAAAAAGTAAAAGGCTATGTAGATCTAGGAGTTAAAGAGGGAGCAAAACTTGTTCTTGATGGAAGAAATTTGAAATTACAGGGATATGAAAATGGTTTTTATATTGGTGGGTGTCTTTTTGATCATGTGACTACTGATATGAGAATTTATAAAGAGGAAATATTTGGACCAGTTTTATCTGTTGTAAGGGTAAAAACATTTGAAGAGGCTACAAAAATGATTAATGAGCACGAATATGGAAATGGAGTTAGCATTTATACTAGAGATGGAGATGCAGGTAGAACATTCGCAAGTAAAATTCAAGTTGGAATGGTAGGGATAAATGTTCCAATACCAGTTCCAATGGCTTTCCATAGTTTTGGAGGATGGAAAAGGTCATTATTTGGAGATAGTGGAACGCATGGTATGGAAGGTGTAAAATTTTATACTAAATTAAAAACTATTACTTCTAGATGGCCATCAGGAATTAGATCTAATCCTGAATTTATCATGCCAACAATGAAATAAAAAATGAGTAAAATTTCTTTAATAGGGGCAGGTCAAATTGGGGGAACTTTAGCTCATTTAATTGGTTTAAAAGAACTGGTGGATGAAGTTGTTTTATTTGATGTTGCAAGTGGAGTAGCAAAGGGAAAAGGTTTAGATATAGCCCAATCTTCCTCGGTAGATGGATTTAATGTAAAATTTTCAGGAACAGATAACTATGAAGATATAAAAGGATCAGATGTTATTATAATTACAGCAGGTGTCCCTAGAAAACCCGGAATGAGCAGAGATGACTTATTAGGAATTAATTTAAAAATTATTAAACAAGTTGCGGAAGGAATAAAAACTAATGCGCCTAATGCATTTGTAATTTGTATTACAAATCCATTGGATGTAATGGTAATGGCATTTCAAAAATATTCAGGACTTCCTGTTCATAAAGTTGTAGGAATGGCGGGTATATTGGATAGTTCAAGATTTAAACTATTCTTGTCCGAGGAATTAAATGTGCCTGTTAAAGAAATAGATGCTATGGTAATGGGTGGACATGGAGATACAATGGTACCTCTTCCAAGATTTACAAAAGTCTCTGGTCAACCATTGATGGAGTTAGTGAAAGAGGGAAAGATTTCTGAGGAAAAATTAGAGAGTATTAATCAGCGAACTAGGGATGGCGGTGCAGAAATTGTAAAATATTTAGAAAAAGGATCAGCATTTTATGCACCTGCAGCATCTGGCGTTGAGATGGCTGAAGCATTTTTAAAAGATCAAAAAAAACTTTTACCATGTGCAGCATATTTACATGGGGAGTATGGAATTAATAATGTATATGCAGGCGTTCCTGTTATCATTGGAAATGAAGGTGTTGAAAAAATTGAGGAAATCGACCTTAATGAAAATGAAAAAACAGAGTTTAATAATTCAGTAGAAGCTGTAATAAAATTATGGGATGCAGCATCTAAAATAGACCCTGACTTAAACAAAGATTAAATGAATATCCACGAGCACCAAGCAAAAGAAATACTTAAAAAGTATGGCGCGGTTGTACCTGAAGGCGTATACGCTCTTAATGTAAATGAGTTAATTGAAAAAGTAAAAAATCTCAAAGCTGACAAATATGTATTAAAAGCTCAAATTCATGCAGGAGGCCGAGGAAAGGCTGGAGGAGTAAAAATTGTTGATAATTTAGCTCTTTTGGAAGAGGAAGCGAATAAATTGTTTGGAAAAACATTAGTTACTCATCAAACTGGACCCTCAGGAAGAGAGGTAAAAAGATTGTATGTTGAAACTGCATCAGAAATAGAAAAAGAATTCTATCTGTCTTGTCTTGTTGATAGAGCCTCTGCGAAAATTGCATTTATTTCCAGTGATCAGGGTGGAATGAATATTGAGGAAGTTGCTGTGAAATCACCAGATAAAATAATCACCACTAAAGTAGATTTTAATGAAAGTATTTCAGAGGAAGACTGTAGCAAAATTATTAAAATTTTTGATTTAGAAAACGATGCAAGTAAACAAGCAATCAATTTAATAAAATCAATTTACAAAATGTTCATTAATACAGATGCGAACTTAGTAGAGATAAATCCTCTCATTTTAACAAAAAAAAACAAAATTGTATGTTTGGATGCAAAGATGACTTTTGATGAAAATGCATTATTTAAACATCCAGAAATTCAGAAACTTAGAGATTTAAATGAGGAAGAAGAAACAGAAATTGAAGCAAGCAAACATGATCTGGCATACATTAAATTGGACGGAAATATTGGATGTATGGTAAATGGTGCTGGATTAGCAATGGCTACTATGGATATTATTAAATTATATGGAGAAGAGCCTGCAAATTTTTTAGATGTAGGTGGCGGTGCCTCTAAAGAAAAAGTTTCAGCAGCATTTAAAATTATCTTATCTGATAAAAATGTAAAAGGAATACTAATAAACATTTTTGGAGGAATAATGAGATGTGACGTACTCGCACAAGGTGTTGTAGATGCAGCAAAAGAAATTAAAATTAAAGTTCCTTTAGTAGTGAGATTAGCAGGTACAAATTTCAAAGAGGGAAAAGAAATTTTAGATAATTCAGGATTAGAGATTATTTCTGCGAATGATTTATCTGATGCAGCAAAAAAAATTGTTGAGGCAATTAAATAATGTCAGTTTTAATTAACAAGGATACCAAAGTAATTTGTCAAGGTTTCACTGGCGCTCATGGAACTTTTCATTCTGAACAATCTATTAAGTATGGAACTAACTTGGTCGGTGGAGTTACTCCTAAAAAAGGAGGTCAAATTCATTTGGAAAGACCGGTATTTAATACCGTTAAAGAAGCTAAAGATCAGACAGGTGCAAATGCAACAATGATTTATGTTCCTGCAAAGTTTGCAGCCTCAGCAATTATAGAGGCAATTGATTCATCTATAGAATTGATTGTATGTATAAGTGAGGGAATTCCAGTTTTAGACATGCTTAAAGTAAAAAGAAGACTTTCGAACTCTAAATCGAGACTTATTGGTCCCAACTGTCCAGGTATAATAACTCCTGATGAATGTAAAATTGGAATAATGCCTGGAAATATTCATAAAAAAGGAACAGTAGGAATTGTTTCTAGGTCAGGAACATTAACTTACGAGGCTGTAGCCCAAACCTCAGAAAATGGCCTCGGTCAATCTACATGTATAGGAATCGGTGGAGATCCAATAAATGGTACAAATTTTATTGATTGTCTAGATCTGTTTTTAAATGATGAAAATACCGAGTCTATAGTCATGATTGGTGAGATCGGAGGTACTGCTGAAGAAGAAGCTGCTGAATTTATAAAAAATCATAAGATTAAAAAACCAATGGTTGGATTTGTAGCTGGAATTACAGCACCACCTGGTAGACGAATGGGTCATGCTGGTGCAATAATATCAGGAGGAAAAGGCAACGCTGATGAAAAAATTAAAATTAT
>CACHKZ010000034.1 GCA_902580535.1 uncultured Pelagibacteraceae bacterium
ACTGTTCTAACAAATATGAGTACTCACCTGATAATTTATAACTATCAGGAAGACCTAAATTTAAAATTTTTTGAGAACTTGATATATTTCCCAATAAACATTGATTTATAATACCACCAAGGCCACCAAAAATTGTGTGCTCTTCCACTGTAATTATCTTTTTAAAATTTTTTACTTTTTCAATTATAAATTCTTTATTTAAAGGCTTTAATGTATGAACATTAATTACTGAGATTGACATTTTTTTTTCTTTTTTTAAAAATTCTACTGCCCCGATACAGTTCGCAACTATAGATCCAGTAGCAAATATTACAGCATCACTACCCTTGGTTAATTCTATAGGTTGACCAATGGTAAAATCATAGTCTTCAATATTTACAACTTTTGAATTTGATGATCCAGTGAGTCGAATATAAACTGGACCTTTACATTCTGCTGCAGCAAAAGCTGATTTTACAACCTCAGAGCCATCGCAGGGAGACAAAATAGTCAAACCAGGAATTGATCGCATAATAGATAAATCTTCAATACAACAATGTGTATAACCTAATGTACCTAAAACAACACCACTTGCTATACCAACCATTGTAACTTTTTTTTTCATATAACCCTGGTTTACTTTTATTTGTTCCAAACATCTCATTGATTGGAAAGGTGCAAATGTTGTTGTAAACACATTATAACCTAATGTTGATAAACCAGTGGCAATACCCATCATATTTTGCTCTGCAATACCGACATCTAAATAATTTTCTTTGAACTTATTTTTATACCTATCCAGACCAGCTGAAGTTGATACATCAGCAGTGATAACCATTAAGTTATTAAATTTTTTAATTAACTCTAAACAAGCTAGACCGAATGTAGCTCTTTGGCCTATACTAGAAAATAACTTTGATTTAGAACTATCTACTTTCATTTTTTTAAAAATTTCTTCCAATTTGATTTTAACAGTCCTAAAATGTGTCTATCTTCATATTTTCCATCAATAAAGTCTCTTTCTTTGAGTGTTCCCTCATATGTAAATCCAAAAAGTATTTTATTTATTTTTAAAAGCTTTTTGTCATTACTAGCTGCACTAATTCTTCTCAGATTTAATTTGTTGAAGGCATGGTTAATTAATAAAGTTTGTGCTTCTCTAAAAAAAGTAAGAGAATTCATGTTTTTTGAGTCTTTATTAAATATAGATGAAATATCACATGTCCTATCAAAATAATTTATATTGTATAAAGACATCATTCCAATCAGAGTATTTCTTTTTTTATTTACTACTCCAACCTGTACTCTTTTTTTTGATAAAATATTATCTAGAAAATATTTTTTTTGATTTAGCTTAGTGTTTGGAAAGTATCCTTGCTTAGTAAATTTAGTTAAATTTTTTTTGTTAAACCAATTATACCAATCAGTTCTATCAACAATTTTTTTAGTTATACATACCAAGTCAATATTTTTTCCCTCTAAAAAAACATCAAATTTCATTCTACATCTCCAATTTCATTAATTGCTTGATCGTATAGAGATTTAGTCAATATAGCATGATGAAATTTATTATTATTTTCTGCAAATGATAGATATTTACCTTTTGTGGTATTAGCTATTATACATTTTGGTTTATTAGAATTGTTTTTTTTCAATGCTAATTCCAATTCTAATAGATCATGACCATTAATTTCAATAGTCTGAAAACCAAAAGCATTCATCTTTTTATTTAAAGATAAAGTATTTAATATCTCTATATTTGATCCAGTTTGTTGAAATTTGTTATGATCTATAATTATTGTTAGATTATCTAATTTAAAATTTGAAGCAGACATAAAACTTTCCCAAACAGACCCTTCATTACACTCTCCATCACCTAAAACAGCATAAACATGATTTTTACTTTTTTTTCGTTTTAAGCCAATTGCTAATCCAACTGCTATACTAACACCCATTCCTAGGCTACCTGTTGAGAAATCTATTCCAAAGTCTTTATTTAATACTGGATGTCCAAGTAAAGCACTACCATTTTTTTCAAATTGCTTTAATAATTTTTTATCAAAAAAACCTTTTTCAGCCAATATTGCATAATATGCAAGACATGCGTGCCCTTTACTTAAAATAAAATAGTCCCTGTCAATATCTTTGATATTATTTGGGTTTAAATTAATAAACTTTGAAAAAATTATGTTAATTATGTCTATCATTGAAAGTGCACCACCTAAATGAGCACTACTAGCACCAGCTGAATATGCTGCAATTAAAATATTTTTTAAAAGATTTATTCTTATCTTTTTTAAATCTTGGTTTTTAATTTTTTTTTGCAAAAAATTTCTATAATTATTAAATATTAATTTTATACTTTTTCAAAATTTTCTTTCCCTTCTGGAAAGAACTAAAATCTACAATATCATCAGTGCTTAGAGTTATTTTAAATTTTTCCTCTAATTCAGACATAAGCCCCATGTGTCCAATTGAATCCCATTCGTCAATTTGATTATATTCTAATTTCTCAAGTTGTTCTTCCTTGATTGGAAATGAAGACAAAAATGCTTTTTTATAGTTTTCTAGATTACTCATTCTTATTTTTGATTAGTTACACTTTATTAATTTGAATTTCAATGCATTCCACCATCAACTCTTATTGTCTGCCCGTTGATATAACTAGAAAGATCAGAGCATAAAAAAAATACGACATTTGCAATTTCTTCAGGTTTTCCAATTCTTTTAAGTGATACTCTATTCAACATTTTTTCAATATACTCTTCTTTGGTATTATTTCTCATCATATCAGTCTCGATTAGTCCGGGAGCAATTGTATTTACTCTTATCTTAAATGCCGAAAGCTCTTTTGAAAGAGTGCTTGATATAGAAATCATACTTGCCTTGCTTGCAGAATAAACTGATCTCCCTGTATCATTATCTAAGCCAGAGGATGAGGATATATTAACTATACCTTTAGAACCGTCTGTTCTTATCATCATTTTTGAAATATGTTGAGTAAAATAAAATTGGTTTAAGAAATTAACTTTAAATATTTCATTTAAATCAGACTCTTTCGTCATTTGAAATGAGGATGTGGTTATAATACCAGCATTATTAATTAAATAATTAATTTTAACATTTAATTTTTTTATATTTTCAACTCCCTCATTAATTTCATCTTTACTGTTAAAATTAAAAAAAAGTGGATAAATTTTTATCTTATTTTTCTTCGATAACCTTTTGCAATACTCTATGTGAATTTTATTTTTTTTATTTGAGCACGCAATTATATCAAAACTCTCTACTGCAAACCTTTCTAGTATGGCTTTTCCTATACCTCTTGATGAGCCTGTAATTAATACAACTTTACTTTTAAGCATTATCTTTAAACATAGTCTTCTTCAGAAAAAATATTTTTGGCTTCAGCAGGCTTAAAAATAGTTTGTCCACTTTTTGTCATGAATTTATCTATGAAACTTTTATCTTCACCAGCCAAACAAAGATCACTATGGTTTCTAAAATGTTTTATTTTAAAACCATAATCTACTATTTCTTTAAGAGATTGTTTAAAAATATTTCCGATTTTTATGTGAACATAAGGACAAACTAGTACATCTCCAATTGGTGTGATATACAATCTATTTACAGTAGTGCACCCTAGAATACCTTCATTTGTTCTGTCGAAAGGATTCCATATATTTCTAACTAAATTTTTATATTCTTTTCTTATTTTTCTTAAATACTCTCTATCTTTGTCGTCACATATAATTTGCTCTGCTTTTTGCCACATACCTGCTGGCACAGCAACATTTAATAATGTTTTATATTTTTTTTTTTTTGAATAATCCAATAATTGTTTAAAATGATCAGTATTTGCATTGTAATGACCTACAGTAATATTTAAATATGGATCCATTCCAGCATTTCTGACATGCTCTAAAGCTGCTATTGCCCTTTTCCATGAATCTTTCCTACCTCTTATTTCATCATGAACCTTTTCATCCATACTATCTATACTAACTGATACCCTACTCACATTTGCTTGTGCCAATTTTTCTGCCATGCTTTTATCAAGGTAGTAACCATTAGTAGTTACATATAGATAAAATCTTTCTGGTTTTATTGCTTCTAAAACTTTAAACAATTTTTTAGGTTGTAATAATAATTCTCCACCCTGCAGATCAAACTCAAAATATCCAAGCTCATCAGCTTGATCTGCTAGATCAGCTATTGCTCCATAATCTAAGTATTCTTTTACATGATCACCTTTTGGTGAATTAGTGAAACAATATTTACATCTTAAGTTACAAGCGTTATTAAAATTTAAATCAATTCCCCTTGTTTTGGTTCCAACTTTTCCGTCATTAAATTTCACATATTCATAGAAATCTTTTAGTTTTTTTACCAATCTAGGTTTTTTTAATAATGATGATGCAATAGGCATTGTATATCTTATGAAATTAACCTATTTATCATTTTTTTTCTAATTTTAAATTTTTTTTTTTATATCAAATTTACTCAATTGATCAGGTAAAATTAACTTAAAGTTTGCACTACAGGCCTTTTTATCCAAAATATATCCTTCACCACTTAGTTGAGCTATACCTCTTTTAAAAGATAGCAGTTTTGTTTTAATACTGAGTCTATCTCCAGGTACAACTTTTTTTTTAAAAACAAGATCTGTCGCAGATATTAGATATACAATTTTACCTTTGTTTCCAGGTAAACTTAAGATTGTAAGTGCTCCCATCTGGACTAAGGACTCTATTTGAAGCATTCCTGGCATATTTGGATCATTTTTCCAATGAACTTTGAAAAACCATTCTGACTTGAGATCTTTGTAACCTTCAGCTAATTTACCTGGTATTAAATTTTCCACATAATCAA
>CACHKZ010000035.1 GCA_902580535.1 uncultured Pelagibacteraceae bacterium
TTTAATCTTATCTCTAGCAAAAATGGTTTTGAAAATTGGCTTTCAAATCTTGATGCAGTTTATGTTGGTGGTGGAAACACAAAATTCATGCTCAGGTATTGGAAAGAAAATAATTTAATTGGTCTTTTTAAAGAAGTTTATAATTCCGGTATAATTCTATCAGGTGTAAGTGCTGGTGCAGCATGTTGGTTCGATTATTTTCTTACAGACTCAGATGGAACTGGTTTTAAATCAATGAATGGTATTGGGTTATTATCCGGAAGTTTTACACCTCATTATTCAGATTCAAAAAGAGCAGAAAAATATAGAGAAAATATTAAAAATAAAACTTTACCAGATGGTATTGCTGTTGATGATGGTGTTGCAGTACTTTTTATTGACGGAAAACCAACAGAGGTTTATTCTTCTAGGAAAGGTCATAATGCTTATTTTGTAAATCAAAATAAACAATTTAACTTAAAAGAATACATTAAAATTAAGAATGAGTGATAATATTTTACCAAGTCAGAAAATCTTTAGCATAAAAGATGCAAGAGAACTATCACGTAAACGTCTTCCCAAGTTAGTTTTTGATTTCATTGACGGTGCATCAGGAGACGAGAAACTTGCTGAGATCAACAGTATAGCTCTAGACCAAATTAGGCTTGAACCCAAAGTTTTAAGAAATGTTGAAAAAAGATCTCTTAAAAAAAAAGTATTAGGATATGAATTTAATTTTCCATTTGGTTTTGCTCCTATGGGCATGACTAATTTATCTTGGCCAGGAGCAGATTCTATGTTAGCTGCCGAAAGTGCAAGAAATAATATTCCAACTTGTGTTTCTATGGCATCTACTACAACATTAGAAAAAATGTATGAACTCTCTGAAGGTCATTCGTGGATACAATTATATATTTTCCAAGATGAAAATTTTGTTATGGAACTTTTGGAAAGGGCAAAAAATACTGGTTATGAGGTAGCAATTTTAACTGTAGATGTTCCAGTTTTATCTAGAAGAACAAGAGATGATAAAAATGGTTTCTCTTACCCTTTTAAAATAGGTCCAAAACAATTTTTTGATTTTGCAACCCATCCTACTTGGTCTATATCAACTTTGCTTAATGGGATTCCTAAACCTATGAATTATGTTACATCAAAAAGTGGAGATGGAATTTTTAAAAGAAAAGAAAGTAGAGGTTCTACTGATTGGAACACACTTAAAAGGGTAAGAGATAAATGGAAAGGCAAACTTATAGTTAAAGGAGTAATGTCTGCTGATGATGCAATTAAAATAAAAGAAGCTGGTGCGGATGCTATCCAAGTTTCAAATCATGGAGGTAGACAATTAGATAGTGCTACAGCAGCGATAAATATGCTTCCATTAATTAGAAAATCAGTTGGAGGTGATTTTCCATTAATATTTGATAGTGGGATAAGAAGTGGAAGTGATATAGTGAGAGCGCTTGCATTTGGTGCAGATTATGCAATGATTGGCAGACCTGTAATGTATGCAATGGGAGCGGATGGAAAAAAAGGATTAAGACGAATAGTTGAAATTATCAAAGAAGAAGTTAGCACAACTCTTGGTTTGGTTGGATTAAATGATATTAATGATGTAACTTCTGAGATAGTAATAGAGAATACTATCAATAAGGTAGATTACTAAATGAGTGATAATAAAATTAGAGGTGGAGCGTTATTAGCTAGAGCTCTAAAAGATAAGGGAATTAGTAAAGTTTTTACTCTTGCGGGAGGTTTTTGCAATCCAGCAATTGAAGGTTTTGCAGAATGTCAAATTGAAGTAATAAATACTCCTCATGAACAAATTGCTGGTCATTTAGCGGATGGGAATACAAGAATTACTCGTAAACCATCAGTATGCTTAGTTGGACCTGAGGGATTTACCAACGCAGTCCCCTCTATGATGGAGGCTTGGGGCGAGAGAAGCCCTGTTATTTATATTACAGGTTCCAGCAGTCTTAAAAGGCAGGGTTCAGGTGGTTTTAAAGAAATAGATGATGTTTCAATTGCAGCTCCTTTAACTAAATACAGTGCAAGCATTACTGATGGAACTAGAATAAGAGAATTTGTAGACAAAGCATATCACATTGCTACTAACGGCTATCCAGGTGCTGTTCATCTTAGTCTTCCAGTAGATATTATGTTTTCATCTTTTGCAGAAGAAGTAGGATTAGAAGAAAGACCATTTTCTCACAAAGCTAAGCCTTTAGCTAAAGCTTGGCCAGATCCAAATTCTCTATCAGAAGTTTTAGAACTTGCTTGTAATGCTAAAAAACCAATTATAATAGGTGGCCATGGAGTTTGGTGGTCGCATTCAGAAAAAAATCTTGAAGCAGCTGGTAATAATTTAAATATACCAATTTTTAATGTTCCATATCATCAAAAATTATTAGGTGAGGAAGCAAATGCTTATATGGGATTGGCTGATATACACCAATATCCGCCATCAGAATATGCATTACAAAATTCTGATTTAGTACTTGCAGTTGGAGCACGTTTAGACAATCAAATGAATTTTGGAAATCCACCTTTTATACCAAAATCAACAAAGTTGGTTTGTATTAATGGCTCCCATGAGGAAGTCGAACTTAATAGAGCAGCTGATTTTTGCTTACTAAGCGATCCTGGTGTTTTTTTAGATACATTATCTAATTTAAAGAAAAATAATAAATGGACACTAGATACAACTTGGTTCGAAGAAAATAAAAAAAAGAAAAAAGAATGGGTAGATAAATCTTTGAAAGATTTAAAAGTTGAGGCTGAAGCATCAAAAAGAAATGGAGGTAAAATTCATCCTCTGCAACTTTCATTAGACGTTCAAGAGGTAATGGGAGAAAATGATTGGCTTGTTATAGATGGAGGAAATACCCATTTCTGGTCAGAAATTGCAATTAATATTGCTGGTGCACAAGGTAAAAAACTAAAAGGTATCTTACATCCTGGAACATTTAGTATGTTAGGAGTTGGTGTTTCGTTTGCTTTATCTGCAAAAAATCACAGTCCAGACTCAAATGTTGTTCTTATAAGTGGAGATGGTGCGTTTTTATCAGGAGGTATGTCTATTGAAAGTGTGTTTTATGAAAAAAAACCTATTACTGTTGTAATTGATAACAATGGTGGATTGGCCTCAATAGGACAACAACAAGAGCGGTTATTTAAAAGTGGGAAAAGCGTTGCAACTGATTTTCGAGACATCCCATTTCATAAGATATTTGAGGGTTTTGGAGGATATGGTGAATTAGTTAATAAAAGAGAAGAACTAGCACCGGCGCTTAAAAGGGCAATGGAAAGTGGAAAACCTGCATGTGTAAATGTCAAAGCAAAACCAGTACTAAGCCCAATAGTCTCTGCTGTTGCAAGCAAAAGAGAGAAGTCATCAATAGAATAAAATGGCAATATTTTCATCACACTTATTAGACGCTACAAGTGGATCTCATGCTGGAAATATTGATGTAATAATTTATCAAATAAAAAAAAATGGAGAAAAAGAAATTTTCTTTGAATCTAAATCCGACGATGGAGGTAGAGTGCATAAAGAATTTGATTTAAGTGTTGATGATACTAAGTGTCTATATGAAATGATTTGCAAAACTGGGGAATATTTTTCTGAGAAAAGAATCGTCTCTGAAATAAATATTAAATTTAAAATGGAAGATAATAATAAAAAATATCATATACCCATCATAATTTCTAAAAATAGCTACACTGTATGGTGGTCAAAATAAAATGAGTAGTGAAAAGTTAATACATCACAAAAGTATTAAATTAAACATGTCAAGACGTATAAGACGTACTCCATTTACTAATAAGGTTGAAAAATGTGGCGTATCAGATTTTACCGTTGTAAACCACATGTTGTTACCAAAGGGATTTAAGAACACAGTTGAGGAGGATTACTGGCATTTAAGAGAACAAGTTCAAATCTGGGACGTTTCTTGTCAAAGACAAGTACAAATTTCAGGTCCTGATGCAGGAAAACTTGTACAAAAAATGACACCCCGCTCTATAAAAAAAATGGAAACTGGAAAATGTTTTTATATCCCAATAATAGATGAGACCGCAGGAATGATTAATGATCCTGTTTTACTTAAACTAGATGATGATATGTTTTGGATTTCTATAGCTGACTCAGATATTCTGCTTTGGGCAAAAGGTATTGCATTAGGTTCTGGATATAATGTTGAAATAGTAGAACCAGATGTTTATCCATTGGCTATACAAGGTCCTAAATCCGAAGATCTTTTGGTTTCAATATTTGGTGAAGACATAAAGAAATTAAAATTTTTCAATTTTAAGGTTTTTGACTTTTTGGGTACAAAACAAATAATCGCAAGGTCTGGATATAGTAAGCAAGATGGTTTTGAAATTTATTTTAAAGGATTTGAAACTCATTTTAATGAAATTGAACTTGGTGAAAAGCTTTGGGATATTATTTGGGATCATGGTCAAAAATTTAATATATCTCCTGGATGTCCAAACCTAATTGATAGAATTGAGGCGGGACTTTTGT
>CACHKZ010000036.1 GCA_902580535.1 uncultured Pelagibacteraceae bacterium
CATGGACATAAGATTTTGGATGAATTAAAACACTAAATTTATTAGAATTTAAATTAAATATTTTCATAGCTTCTACGACTTCAAAAATTTTATTCATCATTGTTGCTGAATCGATTGATATTTTTTTTCCCATTTTCCAGTTAGGGTGTTTTAAGGCAAATTTTGGTTTTACATTTTTGATTTTCATCAATGATTTATTTAAAAATGGTCCACCTGATGCTGTTAAATAAATTTTTTTAACATTTTTAATATTTTCACATTTTAGCAGAGACCAAATAGAGAAATGTTCTGAGTCTAATGGTATAAAGTTAGTCTTATTTTTTTTTAATTCTTTACTAATAAATGACCATCCACAAATAATTGACTCTTTATTTGCTATAGCTAGATTTTTAGTGAATTTTATGATTTGCAAAGATGGCTCCAAGCCTTCAATACCAGATATTGCGTTAATTGTTAAAAACGATTTTTTTTTATTTCTTATAAGTGCATCTTTAATATTAAAAAAAACTGTTATTTTATTTTTTTTAAATAATTTTTCAAATTTTAAATATTCTAATTTATTAAAGATTACTATTTTTTTTACATTAAACTCTATAGCTTGTCTTAAAATTTTTTTAGCATTGTTATTAGTGGTTAGTAGTCTAATTTTGAATTTTTTTTTATCTCTTTTAATAACATTCAGTGTTGATAGTCCAATAGATCCTGTTGAGCCTAATATAAAAATATCTTTCATAATCTAATAAGAAATTAATATAACACCTAATGGTAATCCTAATAAAATTCCATCTACCCTATCTAATACTCCTCCGTGACCAGGTAAAATTGTTCCAGTATCTTTGATTTTTGCAACTCTTTTAAATTTTGAAATTATTAGGTCTCCAATTTGTGATGTGAAAGAAATTAAAATTATTAAAATAAATACATTTTTATTATTATTTATAGATCCCGGAAAAATATTAATAAATGCATAACCACAAATTAAAGAAATGATAAACGAACCACAAATACCAGCATATGTTTTGTTTGGACTTATTTTTGAAAATTTTTTTCCACCAATAATTTTTCCAAAAATATAGCCCCCTATATCGGTTGAAATACAGATAATTAATATAAACAGAATATTTAATTTATCATTGTAATCAGTGTTCGTTAAATTAACCCAAATTATTGTTGAGAAAGAACAAGTATAAATTATTATTATAGATAATAAAATTAAATGAAATAATTTTATTTTTAAAAATATTTTAGCTAATATAGTATTAAACTCTAAGACTACAAAAAAAGTTATTGTAAATAAAACTACAAATAATATTGCAGAATTAATGAATGCAAAAAAAAGTATCAATAGCAAAATTAGTGATGTTAATAATCTACTTTGAAATTTGCTCACCTGATCCCTCCAAAATTTCTTCTAACTTTTGAAAAATACGATATAATTTTATTAAAATCTTTTTTATTAAAATCTGGCCAAAGTTTTTTTATAAAAAATATTTCAGTGTAAGAGGCTTGCCACAATAAAAAATTACTTAGCCTGTATCTATTTCCTGTTCTTATTAAAATCTCTGGATCAGGTATATTTGAGGTATATAAATACTTACTAATATTTTTTGAATTTATCGGTAAAGATAATTTGTTTATTTTTTTTACTGATTTAACTATTTCTTCTTTAGAACCATAATTTAATGCAATATTGAGTTGAATTTTGTTATTATTTTTTGTCATTTGTTCCGATTTTTTTAACTTTCTTTTTAGCGATGTAGGAAATTTGTTTAGATTACCAATAATTTTTAACCTTACCTTCTTTTCGATAAGTTTATTTAATTCTTTATCTACATATCTTTCTAGCAGATATATCAAAAAATTTATTTCTTTTTTGGGCCTTTTCCAATTTTCAGTAGAAAATGCAAATAATGTTAAATAATTAATTTTTTTTTTGATTGACTCACTGATAATTTTTTCAACAACTTTGACGCCTTGTTTGTGACCAAAATTTCTTGATTTTTTTTTTTTAATTCCCCATCTACCGTTACCATCCATTATTATGGCGACATGTTTAGGTGAGCTCATATTGTCATTATTTCATTTTCTTTTTCAATAACTCTGTCATCAATTACTTTAATTTGGTTATCGGTGTAATCTTGAATTATCTTTTCCTTCTTTATAAGATCATCCTCTGAAATTTCTTTACTTTTTAATAGTTTTTTTAATTCGTCATTGGCCTCTCTTCTTATATTTCTTACAGAAACTTTACTTTTTTCACCCATTGACTTTATAATTTTTTTAATTTCTGATCTTCTTTCCTCTGTCAAATTTGGAACTGGTAATCTTATTAATTGGCCATCTATTTGTGGATTCAATCCTAATTCTGATTTTTTTATTGCCGCATCAATTAACGAGACATTATTTTGATCCCATACCTGAATATTAATAGTTCTTGGTTCTGGAGTAGTGATACTACTTAATTGATTAATTGGCATTTTTTGACCGTATACGTCAACTTTTACTATATCTAACATACTAGCATTGGCTCTCCCTGTTCTCAATGATCCTAGCTCTTGTTGAAAAACATCATACGTTTTTTGCATTTTACTATTATATTTTTCTTCCTCAAACATCATTCACCTATTTTTAATCTAATGAATTCATTTATTTCTAGATTTGAGGAGTCTAAACTTTTTATGACATCTTTAACTTTTAATTTAGTATCCATAACCCAATCCTGTGTCATTAAACTATTATCTTCTTTAAATTTATTTATCTTACCTAAACTAATCTTTTTTGCAATTTCTTCGGGTTTTCCTGAAGTTTTTAGTTCTTCGTCAATTAAATTAATTTCTTTATCAATTATTTCTTTGCTTATGTCATCAGATTTTAAAGCTATTGGATTAGAAGCCGCAATATGCATTGACAACTGTTTTCCAAATAAATCTATTTTTTCTGACATACCATTTGCACATATTGATACTATAACTGCTAATTTTGAAACGTTATCCTGAATAACAGAATGTTGATAAAAATAATTTTTTGAATTTTGTATATTTAAGGTTTTAGATCTACCAATAGTAATTTTTTCACCTATTTTAGCTATAATAGCAACTAAGTTTTCATCAACAGTCTTATCATTTTTCATTTTAGAGTTCTTTAAATCTTCAATGTTAGATAATTTATCATTATTGATTACACCAAGCTCCTTCACGAATTCAATAAAATCATTATTCTTTGCAACAAAATCAGTTTCACAATTTACCTCTATAATAGACATTTTTTTTTCGTCACCTGATACAACTACAACACCTTCAGATGCATCTCTTGACATTTTTTTTGATGCTTTAGCTATACCTTTAATCCTTAAAATTTCTGAGGCCTTTTCTAAATCTCCATTAGATTCTTTTAATGCAGCATTACAATCTTTAAAGCCCGCTCCAGTTGATTTTCTTAAATGTTTTACTTTTTCTATATCACTCATATGTATCTCTAAAATTTGTAAGTATTTTAATTAATTTTATTGTCTAATTTTGTTTCTTGTAAGGGTTTATCCTTTGAGATATTATTTTTATCTTCCTCATTTAATTCAGGTTTTAATGTATTCTGAGGAGTTTCTTTTTTTGCATTTTGAATTGTTTCTCTCAAAAGCGAACAATATAAATCAATTGATCTTCTAGCATCATCATTTCCTGGTATTGGAAAATCAATTCCATCTGGATTTGAATTAGTATCTAAGATAGCAATTATAGGTATTCCAAGTTTGATTGATTCTTTAATTGCCAGTGACTCATAGTTTGTATCTATTATAAAAACAAGGTCAGGTACTTTTTTCATATTAGAAATTCCACCTAGTGATCTTTGCAATTTATCCCTTTGACCACTCATTTTTAAAAGTTCTTTTTTTGTAAAACCTCTGTTTTCAGATTTTAGGTCAGTATTTATTTTATCAAGTTTTTTTATTGAGTTAGATATAGTTCCCCAGTTGGTCAACATACCTCCCAACCATCTATAATTTACAAAATACTGTTCAGTTTCATTAGCAAGCTCTGCTATTGCTTCTGATGCTTGTTTTTTTGTAGAAATAAAGAGTATTTTTCCTCCAGATGATATTGTTGAATAGACTTTTTCTAGAGCAACTTTAGTTAATTCAAGTGTTTGAGTTAAATCTATTATGTGTATTGAATCTCTTTTTCCAAAAATAAATTTCTTCATTTTTGGGTTCCATCTTAAAGTTTTATGGCCAAGATGTACTCCAGCTTCTAATAATTGTTCTATAGTTAAATTTGGTATCTTCATATTTATTCCCGGTTGTGCCACCACAATTACTGCCTAAAAAAAAGGACCGGAGGTGTAAAACCAGAAATTGTGTGCGTATTAATTTATGGAACTAATTACAAATAAATCACAAAAAAACAAGTTTT
>CACHKZ010000037.1 GCA_902580535.1 uncultured Pelagibacteraceae bacterium
TACTGGATCGATGGTTGATAAGGAAACTCTAAAAAATTTAATAAACACTGCACACGAAAATAATGTTAGCTTTATAAGTGATGAAATATACCATGGTATTCAATATGAAAATAATCCCACGACAGCGTTAGAAATAACAGACAAATGTTATGTTATAAATTCTTTTTCCAAATATTTTTCAATGACAGGTTGGCGAATAGGTTGGATGATTGTTCCAGAAGATCATGTAAGACAAATAGAAAGATTATCACAAAATTTATTTATATGTCCACCACATGTAAGCCAATTAACAGCGTTATCAGCAATGGACGCCAACATTGAATTAAATGAAAATGTAAATGTTTATAAAAAAAATAGAGAAATACTTTTAAAAGAATTACCTAAAGCTGGATTAGGAAAATTTTCTCCTCCTGATGGTGCATTTTATATTTATGTTGATATTTCTAAATACTCCAATGATAGCCTCAATTTCTGTAAGGAAGTTTTAAATAAAGCTGGAGTTGCCATAACTCCTGGATTAGATTTTGATCAAAAAAGAGGTAATTCCACGATAAGATTTTCTTACGCTAGAAGCACAGATGATATTGTTGAGGGCATGAAAAGAATTAACTTATTCATGAATGAAAATTACTTGTAAGTAATATGAGAAAAATAATTATATTTTTTTTAATTTGTTTATCTTTTAATTTCCAATATTCTTCATCAATGGCATATGAAGAAGCTCCATATAATGTAGTTCATTCAACAGATACTTATGAGATAAGACACTATAAAGATAGGTTGGTGGTAGAAGTTGTTAATAAAAATGACGATAACAGTTTTAGAAAACTCTTTAGATACATTTCAGGACAAAACAATAAATCTGAGGAAATTAAAATGACAGTTCCAGTAACTCAAGGTGAAAAAGATGAGGGTTATTATATGCAATTCTATTTACCATCTAAATTTACTAAAGATAATGCTCCTCTTCCAAATAACCCAGATATAAAAATTTCAACAATCAAAGAGGGGTATTTCGCAGTTATTCAGTATTCTGGTAGAGCATCTGACAAAAATTTTTTTAAACACAGAGATATTCTTAATCAAAATCTTATTGAAGATAATATAAATATTAACGGACCTGCAATAAGAGCGACATATAATGGTCCCTTTACATTACCTATGATGAGAAGAAATGAAGTAATGTTTAAAGTTTATTGGAATAAATAATTTCTAAAAACCTTTTTGTCATATCGTATAAAAAAACATTTGTGTTCTATTATCTCATAATCAGAAAGGTAATATATGAAAAAAATAATAATCACTCTATTTGCAATATTTGTTATTAATAATTCAGTTTTAGCTGATGGACATGTAAAGAGAATTATATCTACAAGCCAAACTGGAATGGGTAACGATATAGTATACCCCTCAGGCAAAGCAAAGATAACTGCTTTTGAGTTTAACGTTCCTGTTGGAGGTCCAGTCGTTCCTCATACCCACTCTTTTCCAGTATTAATAATGATTCAGCAAGGAGAGATTGAGCTTACCCAAGGAGGTAAAAGCTATATCTATAAAGCTGGAGATGCATTCGTAGAGGATGTGGGTGTAGTCCATGAATCGAAAAATATTGGAGATGTTCCTGTTAAAGCGATTGTTGTTGCGATGGGAGTTGAAGGTCAAAAAATTATGACTCCAGTAAAATAGGAAGGAAAAAATATGGGGCATATAAATATAATTGCCCCATATCTCATTCTTTAAGCTAAAACTTTTTAGCCTCTTTCTTTAAGTGACCTAATGTTTCTCCTGAATTTTTTCCAGATTTGATAACGTATCCACTTGTGCCATTTGCATTAGTTTCTACAGTTTTCAAGTTTCGAAACATAAGTTGATTTAGCCTAGCGTTCTTTGAGCCTCGGCTAAACGAACTTAATACTCTGTGCATTCTTTTCATACACTCTCCTTGTTTGTTTTTCCAAAACTCGCTTTTAACCGATGCGATATCGGTCTCTTTTTTACCATGAGATATGGTAAACATAATTTATCATTCTAGAAAATTGATTTCAAATTATTAAAAAAAATAAAAGATCAAAATGGGTTTTATTAATTATATTTATCAACAAAATTTAATTAGAATTAAATTGGATCCATTTACTATTGTTCTTACTTGACTTAATAACGTTTTCTATAAACTTCATTCCATCAATTCCATCATCAATTGTAGGATAACAATTATTTGACTTATCATATTCTTGTCTATCAATATTAGCTGATAACTCTTTGTAAACATCACTATAAATATTAGCAAAACCTTCTAAATAACCTTCTGGATGACCTTGGGGAATTCTTGTTACACTTTTAGCTTCATCACTAGTAATATTGCTTCCTCTTGTAATGTTTTGAGCAGGGCTACCAAATTTAGTATAACTCAAGTAATTTGGATCTTCTTGTCTCCACTCAATTCCAGCATTTTCTCCATATATTCTAATTTTTAGATTATTTTCATTTCCAACTGCTACTTGGCTTGACCATATTGATCCTTTTGCACCCCCTTTAAATCTTAGCATTATTTGGGCATTATCATCTACTTTTCTCCCTTCAACAAATGTATGAATATCAGCTGAAATTTCATCTACCTCCAATCCAGTTATAAACCTAATCAAATTATAAGCATGTGTTCCAATATCTCCTATACAACCACCAGCGCCAGATCTATTGGGATCAGTTCTCCATTCGGCTTGCTTTAATCCACTATCCTCTGCTTTTGTTGTTAACCAATCTTGTGGATATTCAGCTTGAATAACTCTTAAAGAACCCAAGTCCCCTTTTTGAACTAAAGATCTTGCATGCCGAACCATAGGATATCCAGTGTAATTATGTGTCAAAGCAAATATTAATTTTTTGCTTTCAATTACCTTTTTAAGATCTATTGCTTCCTTACTAGACATACCAATTGGCTTATCGCAAATAATATGTATGCCATTTTCTGCAAAAATTTTCGCAATAGGTACATGTAAATGATTTGGAGTTACTATTGAAACTACATCAATACCATCTACTCTAGTTGACTCTTTTTCAGCCATCTCTTGATAGGTTTTATAGATTCTATCATTTTCTAGACCAAGATTTTTTCCAGTTTCTTTTGAATTTTCAAAGTCAGATGAAAATGATCCAGCAACTAATTCATAATACCCATCAAGTCTTAAAGCTATTCTGTGGACACTTCCAATAAAAGCATCTTTACCACCACCAACCATGCCGATGCGTATTTTTCTATTCATTAATTAATGCCAAGCATTTTTTTGTTTGCTTCATGGTCAGCTCCACTACCTGCAAAATCATCAAAAGCTTTTTCTGTTGTATTAATTATATGATTTTTAATAAATTCTGCTCCCTCTCTTGCTCCATCTTCTGGATGTTTAAGGCAGCATTCCCATTCAAGAACTGCCCAACCATCATAATCATATGAAGTTAGTTTTGAAAATATAGATTTAAAATCAACTTGTCCATCACCAAGCGATCTAAATCTACCAGCTCTATTTACCCATGATTGAAATCCACCGTACACTCCTTGTTTTCCAGATGGATTTAACTCAGCATCTTTAACGTGAAACATTTTTATCTTCTCATGATAAATATCAATATGAGCTAAATAATCCAGATGCTGTAGAACATAATGACTTGGATCAAAAAGCATATTACATCTTTTGTGATTACCAACTCTTTCTAAGAACATTTCAAAAGTTATACCATCATGAAGATCTTCACCTGGATGTATTTCATAACATAAATCAACCCCATTATTATCAAAGTGATCAAGAATGGGCTTCCATCTTTTTGATAGTTCATCAAATGCATTTT
>CACHKZ010000038.1 GCA_902580535.1 uncultured Pelagibacteraceae bacterium
ATGATAAGCATGGTTCTCCAATAAGTGATGAAGCCTTTTATAAAGCTCAAGAAAGTGCGGCTGTAATTTTGGGTGCTGTTGGAGGCCCGAAGTGGGATAAAATTGAATTTTCAAAAAGACCGGAGAGGGCACTTTTGAAGTTAAGAAAAGAATTAAAATTATTTGCTAATCTTAGACCTGCAATATGTTTCAAGCAACTTGTTGATGCATCAAGTTTAAAACCAGAGCTTGTTTCCGATTTAGACATTCTTTTCGTAAGAGAATTAACCGGAGGAATTTATTTTGGAGAACCGAGAGGAATCAAGCCTATAGACAATGGAGAGAGAAAAGGAATAAATACACATGTTTATACTTCAAGTGAAATTCAGAGAGTAGCTAGAGTTGCATTTGATCTAGCAAGAAAAAGAAACAATAAAGTTACATCTTGTGAAAAATCAAATGTAATGGAAGCTGGTCAACTATGGAAAGAAGAAGTTCAATCAATTCATGAAAAAGAATTTAACGATGTTAAATTAAGTCATATGCTTGCTGATAATTGTGCAATGCAATTAGTTAGAAATCCAAAACAATTTGACGTAATTGTCACTGATAATCTTTTTGGTGATATATTATCTGATGAAGCAGCAATGCTTACTGGTTCTCTAGGACTTTTACCATCAGCTTCTTTAGGAGCAAAAGATAAAAATGGTAATATGCGATCACTATATGAGCCAGTTCATGGATCTGCACCAGATATAGCTGGACAAGGTATAGCGAACCCAATTGCTACAATTTTAAGCTTTGCTATGGCTTTGAGATATTCTTTAGACCTTGATAAAGAAGCAGATAGTTTGGAAAAAGCTGTTCAAGATGTTCTAGACGAAGGTCTTAGAACTAAAGATATTATTTCCAAAGGAATGAAAGAGGTATCTACATCAGTAATGGGTGATGCGATAATTTCAAAATTGCAATAATTTAACATTTATTCTAAAGTATACTTATGCCAACTTATAATGCACCTGTAGAAGATATGATGTTTCTCTTTGATAAATTGAGAAACAATAAAAAATATAATGAGATTGAAAAATACAAGGAAGTTAACTCAGAATTAGTAAAAGATATTTTGGATGAAGCAGCTAAAATAACTCAAAACTTAATTTTACCCCTTGCAAAAAGTGGAGATGAAACACCTGCAGTTCTTGAAAATGGGGTTGTAAGAACACCCCCAGGATACAAAGAGGCTTACCAAAAATTTATAGAAGATGGATGGATTTCTTTATCTTGTGATCCAAAATACGGTGGACAAGGAATGCCAAAAACAGTCAGTACATTTTTTGATGAAATGCTTTCATCAGCAAGCTTGTCATTTAAACTTTATAGCGAGCTAACAATTGGGGCATATAATTGTTTACTAAGACATGCAGATGAAGAAATAAAGAATACTTATTTACCTAAAATGGTAGAGGGGAAATGGAGTGGTACAATGTGTCTTACAGAACCAGTATGTGGAACAGATTTAGGTTTGTTAAAAACTAAAGCTGTAGATCAAAAAGATGGAACATACAAGATAAGTGGACAAAAAATTTTCATAACCTCAGGTGACCAAGATTTAACAGAAAATATTATTCATTTAGTGTTAGCTCGATCAACAGACTCTCCGGCAGGGACTAAAGGAATTAGTTTATTTTTAGTTCCCAAATTCGTTTTAAATAAAGATGGAACTGTTGGACCAAGAAATGGTGTTTCAACAGGCTCTATTGAAAATAAAATGGGAATAAAAGGATCTGCAACATGTGTTTTAAATTTTGATGATGCTGTTGGATACATGATTGGACCTAAAAACAAAGGTCTAAACTCTATGTTTACAATGATGAATTTAGAAAGAATAATTGTTGGGATTCAGGGACTTGGAATTTCAGAAATTGCATACCAAAATTCTCTTACTTATGCCAAAGAAAGAAAACAGGGGAAGGCATTTAATTCTAAATCAAACAATGGGGCAGATTTTATTATTGATCATGTTGATATAAGAAGATCACTTTTAAGCATGAAATCTATGATAGAAGGACAAAGAGCCTTGAGTTTCTGGCTGTCTCAGCAAATTGAAGTAAGTTTGAATCATGCTGATGAAAAAATAAAACAAGAGGCTTCAGATCTCGTTTCATTAATGACACCAGTTGTTAAATCACTTTTCACAGATAATGCAATGGAGATAACCAGTGAAGCGATGCAAATTCATGGAGGGTATGGATTTACAAAAGATCAAGGTATTGAACAATTCTATCGAGATAATAGGATTACACCTATTTATGAGGGAACAAATTCAGTTCAGGCGGCTGACTTAGTTTTTAGAAAGCTAATTAATAAAAATGGTGATGTTATTGAAAATTATTTAAACCTAGTTAAAGACGAGATTAACATCACAGACAAAAAAGCAGAGCCATTTATAAAACAACTTAATTATCATCTAGATATTTTATCCAAATTTACTGATTGGATGAAAGAAAAAATCAAAAATTCTCCAGAGGATGCTAGTGGAGCATGTAATGATTATTTAAAAGTTTTAGGTTTAGTGGCTACAGGACATGCATGGCTGAAAGTGCTTGAAGTTTCTTTTAAAGAATATGACAGCAATAAAGACTTTTATGAGGACAAAATTCAAACCGCAAACTTTTTCTTCAATAGAGTACTTCCTAGAATAGAAAGTAGTTATATTACTGCTACAACTGGAAGTAATTATATTATGAATTATAAATTTAATTAGCATGAACCATTATGAGACAAATTTGGATAAAAATGATGCTAATTATGTTCCATTAACGCCTTTATCGTTTTTAGAGAGGGCAAAAGATATTTACCCAAATTATGAGGCTGTAGTTTACGAGAGTAGAAAATATACTTGGAGTGAAATTTATAGAAGATGTGTGAAGTTTGCCAGTGCACTAGATAAGATTGGTATTAAAACTGGTGATACAGTATCTGTTTTAGCGTTCAACACTCCAGAAATTTTTGAGGCACATTATTCTATTCCAATGGTTGGTGCAGTAATAAATGCAATTAATACAAGACTTGACTCTAAGACAATAAGCTACATCTTAAATCACAGTGAGGCAAAAGTATTAATAGTAGATAGACAATTTCACGATGTAATCAAAAAAGCTTTAGAAGACGTGAAGCAGGAAATTAAAATAATAGATATTGATGATAAAGATGCGAATTTAAAAGATTCTAAAGCAATAGGTTCTCTGGAATATGAAGATTTTCTAAATACAGGTGATGAGGATTATATTTGGAAATTACCCAAAGATGAGTGGCAGGCAATTGCTTTAGGATATACATCAGGAACAACAGGGAATCCAAAAGGAGTAGTTTATCATCATAGAGGATCATATTTAATGGCAACAGGAAGTGCTGTTGCATGGAACATGCCTAATAAATTAAACTTTTTATACACAGTTCCAATGTTTCATTGTAATGGATGGTGCTATCCTTGGACAATGTCAATGATTCATGGAAGAGTCATATGTTTAAGAAACATTGATGTAAAAAAAATATTTGAGTTGATAGATAAATATGAAGTGACTCATTTTGGAGGCGCTCCTATTGTTTTAAATATGTTGGCTAACGCACCAAAAGATCAACAAAAAGAATTAAAAAGAAAAGTTTACGTATTAACTGCAGGCGCTCCTCCCCCTAGTATAATTTTTGAAAAAATGAAAAAACTTGGATTTGAAGTAATGCATGTTTATGGTTTAACGGAAACTTATGGTCATATTTTACAATGTGCATGGAATGAAGAGTGGG
>CACHKZ010000039.1 GCA_902580535.1 uncultured Pelagibacteraceae bacterium
TAAAGAGGGCAAATCATTTGGTCTAGTTGGTGAAAGTGGTAGCGGCAAAACTACCATTGCAAAAATGGTTGTAAATTTATTTAAACCAAGCTCTGGAGATATATTTTTTGATAATGTAAATGTAACAAAGATTAAAAAAAATAAAGATTTACTAAAATTTAGAAAACAAATTCAAATGATCTTTCAGGATCCATTTTCCTCTTTAAATGGTAGACTCAAAGTAAAAGAAATTATTGCAGAACCCATTAAACTACATAAACCAAATATTAAATCTGTGGATTTAGACAATTATATTTACGATTTATTAGAGTCTGTGGAATTAAGTCAACAATCTGCAATTAGATATCCGCATGAGTTTTCTGGTGGTCAAAGACAAAGAATATCAATTGCTAGAGCATTAGCTACACAACCTAGACTTCTTGTTTGCGATGAACCAACTTCTGCTCTGGATGTTAGTATTCAGGCTCAAATATTAAATTTATTAAAAGATTTACAAGAACAGTTAAATTTAACTATTCTATTTATCAGTCACGATTTACCTGTAGTCAGACAAATGTGTGATAAAATAGCAGTACTTAAAGATGGAAAATTATGTGAGGTTTCTGAAACAGAGGAGTTGTTTAAAAACCCTAAACATAATTATACAAAGGAACTACTTAAACTAATGCCAAAAATTGAGTCAATTTATAACTAAAAGGAGAAAATTATGACAGTCTTTAAAAAAATTTCAGATAAAGAAGCAACTGGAAAAGTAAAAGAAATTTTTGATGAAATAAAAGAGGTAAGACAAATTACTGAAATACCAAATTTTTGGAAAACGATGGCTAACAGTCCAGAAACATTAGAAAGGACTTGGAGATCATTACAACAAGTAATGAAAAAAGGAGCACTTGCGCCAGAAATTAAAGAATTAATTTATGTTGCTGTATCTATAACAAATGCTTGTGAGTATTGTATAAAATCTCACACGTTAGCTGCAAAAAAAAAGGGTGCCACTGATGAGATGATAAATGAAATGATTGCAATAGTTGGAATGGCAAATGAAACAAATCGTCTAGTTGAAGGTTATCAAGTAGAAGTTGATGATTTTCTGAAATAAAATGAATTTTGATTTTGTTTATAAAATTTGTACAAAATCTGAATGGAATGATGCAAAAGAAAATAAAATATTTAAAGGTACATCTCTTGATTTAAAAGATGGTTTCATCCATTTCTCTGATAAAAATCAAGTAAAACAGACACTCAGTAAATTTTATGGCCACCAATCTAACTTAGTACTTTTAAAAGTAGATGCGCTAAAACTTCAAAAATTAGTTTGGGAACAATCATCTTCTGGAGATATGTTTCCACATTTATACTCAGATTTTGATATAGATTGTGTAGTAAAAGAATATTCTTTAGATCTTAAAGAAGATGGCAATCATAATATACCCAGTGAAATTAAATAAGTTAAGTTGATTTTCCAACTAAATTTACAATCATTACTCCTGAAATGATTAGTATTAGCCCAATGATTGTAAATAAGTCTGGTATTTGATTAAACTTGTAAATTCCAACTAAAGAAGTTGCAATTATGCACAATCCAGCAAATGAAGCATAAGTTACTCCAACAGGTATAGTTTTCATAACTAAAGACAATGTGTACATACAAGCAACTATTGTTATTGCAGTAAAAACACTTGGTAAAAAAATTGTAAAACCATTAGCAGCTTTAGCAAACCCATTTGCGGCAGTCCCTAAAGCAACTGCAATAATTAAAATTATGTAAGACGTTATATTACTCATTAAAAAAGAATAATATTATCTAAAATTAATATCTACAAAATTTTGATGTTACTCAATAATTATTGGCCCAACCATTCCACTTTCGTAATGACCAGGAATATTGCATGCCATTTCTAAAGCTATATCTTTGGAAAATTTCCAAATAATTTCTCCAGTTTTATTAGGCTCTAACATCACGCTGTTAGCATGTTTATGACCAAGTGAGTGATCTTTTTTAGACATTTCCTTCATTTTTGCATGATCAATACTGTCTCCCAAGAGAATATCATGTTCTATTAATCTCGCCATTTCAGGCTGATGTTTAATATGCATCTCTTTTGTTGCAATATTATATTCATGAACAAGTTCACCTAGATTTTTAACAATTATCTTTACCGTCTCACCTTTTTTTACTTTAATCGAACTCGGTTCATAATAATTGTCATACATCTTTATTTCTATTACTCTGGATACTTCATTCGGATCACCCTTAGATCCAATCATCTTCATTGAGGCTGCATTTGAATTAAATGCGATAAAAATAAATAAAAGTATAAATTTTTTCATTATTTAGGCATAGGTGTTGCGCCAGTCTCTAAACTCATGATTTTACCATTATTATATTTGTAGACTGCCATTACTGCTTCAACATTACCATCGTCAAATGTTACAAAGGCATGATGTACTCCAACCTCATCATTTTCATAAACAATTCTAGTATCTCTTTGTTTAATATCACCGCTCATTGCCCATTTTATTACATCTGATTTGCTCAAAGTATTACCTGACTTATGCATTGTGAATTTAAAATCATCATGCAAAAGCTCATTCATTGCTGCTTCATCTTTATCTTTTATAGCCGCACTATATTTTTCTAATATTGACATTTAATCTCCTTATTTTTTAAAAAATTTATTTTATTTAAATACCATCAACAATTATAGAATTTGACACAGCATTGTCGTGTCTTATTTGTCTAATTGGTTTATATTCTTCAGAATTGTACCATTCCATTGCTTTTTCACGAGATGGAAATTTTATAACAATATTTCTTTTGTGAGGCCAATCACCCTCTATAACTGCCATTTCTCCCCCTCTTACTAAATATTCTCCATCAAATTTTTCAACAATGGATTTTACTTTCTCTACGTATTCTTTGTAATTCTCAGGATTATTTACTGTTATATTCGCTAACAAATATGCGCTCATGATCTTCTCCTTTCAATAAATTAATTATAATTTATTCTGCTGGTTTAATTACTGATTTAGCTGCATCAGCAGCTTTTCCAAATGCTTTATTATAATCTATTACCTCATGGATCATTAATTCATCCATAAGTCCTGAATTTAAAAAAGCAACTTTCATTCCGACAACAGTTTCGGCTTCACCCTCAACGCAACACATTACATCAAATCTACCACGAACCCACTCATAACTAATCATTTTACCTCCTACTGCTTCAACAACTTTTTTTGTTGATGCAAATCTGTCAGCTGATGGATCTTTCTGCATTCGATGTAAAAGCTCCTTACTTACTTTTCCAATTACATAATATTTTGCCATATTACATTTCAACTTTAGTCAAATCCCAAGCAGTCATTTTCTCAACACACTCATCATAAATTGGCTTTCCGACTGGATGTGTACCAGATACTAGTTCTTTCATTTTTTCCATATTATGAACAAATACTTTAAACATTACACCACTTTTATCTGGCTTTACTGCCCCAATAGTTTTTTCAGGATGAGCTGCTGATTTTCTTACACTCATACCCTCTTCTGATTGCATCCATCCCATAAATTTTTCAAGCTTTCCTTCTTTCAAATCTACGATCACTAAAACTTCTTTTTCCATTATTTCCTCCTTTTTTTAATTTTAAATTATTAATTATAATTACTTTAGTATTTTTGTTAAACCCATTTCAACTCATTTAATAAGTATATTCGCCACTCATTTGATTCATTGAGTGTGCCATACCAGCTTTACCTTTTATATTTTGTCTACTTGAGTAA
>CACHKZ010000040.1 GCA_902580535.1 uncultured Pelagibacteraceae bacterium
CCAATTCCGATCATTGCAGATATTAAAGTTATAATGAAATCATAGAAATTAAATCCTTGAGCAACCAACAATAATGATGGTGAATAGACAAACACAAAGGGTACAAGTGCTTTTGCAATACCTAATCTAAAAGCTGTATTACCAGTAGTAAATGGATTTGATCCAGCAATACCAGCTGCAGCATATGCTGCAAGCGCAACTGGTGGAGTTATATCTGCTAAAACGCCATAATAAAAAACAAAAAAATGAGAAACTATTGGTTCAATTTGTAATTGAGCAAGAGCAGGCGCTGCAACAGCAACAAGAATTATGTAAGTTGCAGTAGTTGGAACTCCTGTACCCATGAATATACATGATATTGCAATTAATATTAAAGAAAAAAATAATGTCAGATCTTGAAGTGTAAAATAGTTAAATGGTAAAAAATTTAAGAAGAATCCGCCAATATCTCCAGCCGTTTGAATTACTACATATCCTAATCTAAAACCTACTCCAGTTAATGTAACTACACCAACTATTATACCTATTGAAGTAGCAGCTGCTCCAACTGCTAAAGTATTTTTTGCACCTCTTGCTAAGCACTCAAATAAATCATTCAAAGTAAGTCTATTTTTTTTCCTTATAAATCCAATGACTACGCAAGCAATTATTCCATTTACTGCAGCATAATCTGGAGTACGACCAATTAATATTAAATATACTAGTAAAAATAATGGAACAATTGCTAGCCAATTATCTCTTATTATTCTGATAAATTTTGGAACTTCACTTTCATTTAAACCTCTAAGACCTAATTTTTTTGCCTCTAAATGAACCATCACAAAAATTCCAAAATAGTGAAGTAGAGCAGGAATTAATGCTGCTGCCAAAATATCTCTTAAAGGTAATTCTAAATATTCAACCATAATAAAAGCTGCTGCTCCTAAAATTGGAGGTGTTATTTGTCCACCTGTAGAAGCAGTCGCTTCTACTGCACCTGAAAAGTGTGGAGGGTATCCAACTTTTTTCATTGCTGGAATTGTAAGAGAACCAGTTGTAACTGTATTCGCAATTGAAGATCCAGATATGGTTCCTAGAAAAGCTGAGGAAAAAATTGCGACTTTCGCTGGTCCACCTGAATACCTTCCAGCTATCACCATTGCTAAATCAATAAATAATTGGCCTAAACCTATTCTTGTTGCAAGCACACCAAACAGAATGAATAAGAATACATATTGGGCCATCACACCCACTGCAATCCCATAAATTCCTTGGTTAGTAATATAAATGTGATTAACAAAACCAGCCCAACTACTACCACCATGTTTTAAAGCTCCAGGAAAAATAGGGCCATAAAGTGCAAAAATCATAAATATTATGCATATTAATGGAAGTGTATATCCTATAGATCTTCTCGCCGCTTCTAGTGTTAAAATTATAAGAATTGAACCCATTATAACTTCAGTGCTCGAGGGATTTCCAACACGGCTTGCTAATATTTCTGGAGGTAATAATGGTAAATAAAGTGCAGTTACAACTACTAAAATTGAAAAGAAAATATCTATTAATGGAACTTTGTTTTTAGACTGTTTGTCCCCAAAATTTTTCCATCCATAAAATAAAAATACAAGACCAACAACAAAAGAAATATGAATACCTCTATGAAGAATATCTCTTATGGTCCCAAATCCTGACGCATAAAAATGGTAAATTGACATTGCAACTAAAGCAACAAAGGTCAATTTTTTTAAGAAATTTTTTAACTTTCTTTCATTACTTTTAATCTCAAATTTTTCTTCAAGTTTTGCAACTTCATCAGGTGAAATATTAAATTGGGACATAATAATGCCCTAGATCTAATCGATCTAGGGCAAATTGATTTTAAGATTTAATTTAAAAGTCCTGCTTCTTTATAGAACTTTTCTGCACCAGGGTGTAGTGGTACACCTACTCCGGAAAGAGCTGTGTCAGGTGTTATAGTTTTTCCCTTAGCATGACCAACATCCATAAGCTTTCTTGACTCTTTATTCCACAAAGCTTTAGTAATTTGGTAAATTAATTCACTATCTTCTTTAGCTGATGTAAACCATTGAGCACCTACTGCTACAGTGTTAACTTGATCAACACCTTCATATGTTCCTGAAGGAATTGGGCTTTCTGAGAAAAAACCATATTTTGAAGTCAACGCTTTAGCTCCTGCGCCATCGATTGGAACTAGTTTTATATCAACTGCAGATGCTAGTTCTACTATTGCACCAGTTGGATAACCTGCAACAACAAAAATTGCATCAACTTTACCATTTCTTAAAGCATCTGTTGCAGCTTTACCTTTCAATGCTTCAGCTTTTACATCGCTTGTGCTTAATCCATTAGACTCTAATATTAATTTAGCATCAACATATGTTCCAGATCCAGGTTCATCTAGTGAAACTCTTTTTCCTTTTAAGTCTTTTACTGAATTAATATTACTTTTTTTAAGCGCTACTAAATGTATATGTTCTTGAAAAAGAGCTGCAATAGTTCTTAAATCTTTTGCAGGTTCTTTTCCTTCCATTGTTCCAGTGCCAGTATATGCCCAGTAAGCAACATCTGATTGTGCAAAACCTGAGTTTCTTAAACCTGAGATTATTGCATTTACATTATCAACCGATCCTCTTGATGATACAGCTGATGCTATTAGATTTGGTACTCCACAGCTTCCACCTTTTCCACACTCTCTAGATCCTGGTGGTTTTGAAATTGCATTAGCAATCATACCTCCAACTGGATAGTAGGTGTAAGCTGTACCACCTGTACCAATCGTAAAAAATTTAAGTTCTTGGGCAAATGATTTTCCTGAGAAAGCAATTATCAAGAATAAAATCATTAGAGAACTTTTAAATAATTTTTTAAACATGTTATCTCCAATCTATTAGTTATTACTTCTATTTAATAACAATCAAATATTATTGTCTATATAAATTTAAATATAATTATGGTTTCTTAAGCTCCTCTATATTTTTATATTCTTGTAAAATTGACGGATTAATCAATGCTTGAATATTTTTTATTTTGTTTCCCTCAATAATATTTTTAACCGCAATCTCAACTATTTTTCCATTTTTGGTTCTAGGAATGTCAGATACCTCAATTATTTTTTTTGGCACATGACGTGGGGATGCATTTTGACGAATTGCCTTTTTTAATTTTTGCGATAGATATTCATTAAGTGTTTTGGGTTTTTTAAGAACTATAAATAAAAT
>CACHKZ010000041.1 GCA_902580535.1 uncultured Pelagibacteraceae bacterium
AATATTTTATCTGGTGTTTTTGAGGGAAAAACTACTGGAACTCCGATATCTTTAATAATTTATAACAAAGACATGAGATCTAGAGATTATGAGACAATAAAGAATAAATTTCGACCAGGACATGCAGATTATACTTATTTTAAAAAGTATGGAATTCGTGATTATAGAGGAGGTGGAAGACAATCAGCCCGTGAGACTGCAGCAAGAGTTGCAGCAGGGGCAATTGCAAAAGTAGTTTTGAAAAATAAGATTGGTGCTAAATATCAAGCAGTCGGTGCAGTTATACAATTAGGAATTTTAGGGTGTGATATAAACAAATGGAAAGACAAAACTATATCCGCAAATCCATTTTTTTGTCCTGACAAATCTGTAATTAAGCTCTGGGAAAAATATTTACTCGGCATAAGAAAAGCTGGTTCATCTTGTGGAGCAATAATTGAGATAAGAGCAAGAGGAGTACCTTTGGGACTTGGAGCGCCAATATATTCTAAATTAGATATGGATTTAGCAGCTGCGATGATGAGCATTAATGCTGTAAAGGGAGTAAATGTTGGATCAGGAATGAATTCAGCTATGCTAACTGGGGAAGAAAACTCTGATGAGATTTTACAAAGAAAAGGTAAAACTAGTTTTAAATCAAATAATGCTGGTGGAATTTTGGGTGGAATTTCAACAGGTCAAGAAATAAAAATTTCATTTGCTGTTAAACCAACTTCATCGATTTTATCATCTAGAAAAACGATTGATAAGTTCGGCAAAAATACAACAATATCTGTTAAAGGAAGACATGACCCGTGTGTAGGAATTAGAGCAGTCCCAATAGGAGAAGCTATGATGCATTGTGTAATTCTTGACCACTATCTAATGAACACTGCTCAAAATAAAATTTAATTAGATTTTTTTATTAAAACTTTTGAATTTAATGTATCTAAAATCTTATTCTCTATTCCAATCGAATCAAGATTTGCAAATTTATACATTAACTCTGGTTTATCATGATCTATAAATCTATCAGGCAATATCATTGATCTAAATTTTAAGTTGCTATCTAGAAGATTTTTTTCACTAAGGAATTGGCTAACATGAGATCCAAATCCACCAATAGATCCCTCCTCTATTGTGATTAAAACTTCATGCTCTGTTGCAATTTGCCAGATTAAATTTTCATCTAAAGGTTTTGCAAATCTTGCATCAATTATAGAAATGTTAATTCCTTTTTTAGATAAATTTTCAGATGCTAATATACACTCATGAAGTCTTGCACCAAAATTTAAAATTACAACTTTTTTTCCAGTTTTAATAATTTTTCCTTTACCCAACTCAATTTTTTCATTTATTTCTGGTAATTCAATCCCTAAACCATTTCCTCTTGGATATCTAAAAGCTGAAGGTCTATCATTAATATCTATTGAGGTATTGATCATTCTTACAAGTTCGGCTTCATCGCTAGCCGCCATTACTACAAAATTTGGTAGTGTTGATAAGTATGTTATATCAAACGAGCCTGCATGTGTTGGTCCATCAGCTCCAACTAGTCCAGCTCTATCAATTGCAAATCTTACTGGCAAGGATTGAATTGCAACATCATGAACAACTTGATCATAAGCTCTTTGAAGAAAAGTTGAGTATATTGCTGCATATGGTTTAAATCCCTCTGTAGCCATTCCAGCGGCAAAAGTTACTGCGTGCTGTTCTGCTATTCCAACATCAAACATTCTGTTAGGAAATTTTTTTCCAAATAAATCCATACCTGTTCCTGATGGCATCGCTGCTGTTATACCAACAACTTTACTATCCTTTTCAGCATGCTTGATTAAGGTGTTAGCAAATACTTTTGTATATGATGGTGCATTAGATGAAGACTTTATCTGTTCTCCTGTTTTTACATTAAATTTTGAAACTCCATGGAATTTATCTTCTGATTTTTCTGCGAATTTATAACCTTTTCCTTTTTCAGTTTTTACATGAACTAAAATTGGTCCATCATAATTAATTTCTTTTGCATTTTTAAATACAGAAACCATTGTATCAATATCATGTCCATCTATTGGCCCAATGTAATAAAATCCCATGGAATTAAATAAAGTACCACCAGTAACTGCAGATCTTAAAAAATCCTCTGCTTTTCCTGCTTTGTTTTTAAATCTTTTTGAGAAGGCAGATATGATTAATTTTAATGTCTCTCTAAAACTAAAATAAATCTTACCAGACAGAATTTTTGCAAGATACTTTCTCATAGCTCCAACAGGTTTTGCAATTGACATGTCATTATCGTTTAAAACGACTATCATTTTTGTCTTACTTTCGCCTGCGTTGTTCATTGCCTCATATGCCATACCAGCACTTATCGCTCCATCACCTATGACCGCAATTACATTATCAGATTTATTTGACAATTTATTAGCAACAGCCATTCCTAATGCTGAAGATATAGAAGTTGAACTATGAGCAGCGCCGAAAGGATCATACTCACTTTCTGATCTTTTTGTAAAACCAGACAATCCCCTCCCTTTTCTTAGTGTTCTAATTTTATTTTTCCTACCCGTTAATATCTTATGAGGATAAGTTTGGTGCCCAACATCCCAAATTAATTTATCATGTGGAGTATTAAATATATAATGCAAAACCACAGTGAGCTCTACAACTCCAAGACCAGCTCCTAGGTGTCCACCAGTTTCTGAAACAACGTCAATTAATTCTTGCCTGACCTCGTCAGCCAAAACTTTTATCTCGGATTGAGATAATTTTCTGATATCACTTGGAAAATTGACATTGTTTAAAAATTTGTAATTATTGCTCATTTTGTTCTACTTAAAATATAATTTATGGTTTCTTTTAGATCTCTACTTTTTTTTCCAAATTTATTTAAACTTTTGAATATATTTAATTTCAGATTATTTGCATATTTAATAGTATTTTTAGTACCTAGTAAACTTATTAAAGTAGCTTTTCCCATTTTTAAATCTTTTCTAGTTTTTTTTCCAACGCTTGATGTTTTTCCCTTTAAATCTATTAAATCATCAGCAATTTGGAACAATAGGCCTATTTCATTGCCAATTTTGTTAAACTTATCTGCATATTTTATTTTACCTGACATAATAATTGGCGCCACACAACAAAAACTAAA
>CACHKZ010000042.1 GCA_902580535.1 uncultured Pelagibacteraceae bacterium
TTTTAAATGATGCTCGAAAAGACTCTAAGCAGTTTTCTTTGTAACTCTTACTGACTATTCCTCTGTGGATAATGTGCATAAAAAAAAGGGCTTCGTTCTCACAAAGCCCTTTTAATTAAATAGATTAAAGATTTATTTTGGTATCCAACTTTTCCATTTGCCAGGATTGTTGTCTTTCCATTCTTTAACTACTTCTTTAAGATCTCTATTTTTCTGTTTTACTTCAACTAACATTACAGCTTGATCAGCATTATCGAATTTCATTTTAGTGAAAAATTCAGCTGCTTTAGCGTGCTCAGGCTTAGCAAAAGTATCAGGATTACCATAATTGAAAGTGTAGTCCTTTGCCCAACCAGTTGCTGGCCATGCTGCAGTTCCACAGTCTTTCCAGTTGTTTGCTTCTGTGAATGAATCACAAGTTTTATGTGCAGGAAGTTTTACACCAACCATGTCATAAGCACCAAAGAACCAATGAGGCTCCCATAGATATAACAAGAAAGGTTCTTTTCTCTCATAAGCAGCTACAGCTTCGGCAATTGCTGCCGCTTCTGTTCCTAATTCGTCAGCTTGGAAATCAATACCTAAAAGATCAAGTCTTTTTTGGTCGTGACAGTTCCACCCTGCAACAGGACATGCAATAAGTCTACCTTTGCTTCCAGACTCAATTGTAGCAAATTTGTCTTTATGCTTATTTAAATCTTTCCAAGATTTAATGCCTAAACTTTCAGCAGCATATCTAGGAATGTAGTAGTCAGATAAACCTATAATTCCAGATGTTCCTAAAAGTTTTACACTTCCATCACCTTCATAATTAAACATAGTTTGACCATCGTAAATTAGCGGACCTTTCATCATTACTGTGTCTGCTTCGGCATAACTTGGCCAACTTTCACATGCAAAATCAATTTCTCCAGCTGCAATTGCTTCCCATAAACCTGTACCTGATGGGAATACAACTCTTTTGACTTTGTATCCTAACTCTTCTTCTAGCATACTCACAGCTACTTGACATGTGATCTCTCCACCAGTCCAGTCAGCTACTGCTGCTGTTAATCTTTTAGCATGTGCAGTACCAAAACTTCCTAGAACTAATACAAGTGACAATATCAATGCTGAAATACTTTTTGATATTTTCATATTATTTTCCCTCATTTTAATTAATTAAAAACTTATTTTAGATCAAAATTGATAGGTATGTAAACTTATAAAATTGTAACGTTTTTGTTTAGAATGCTTATAAACCAAGCGCTTCTCTTTGCTTTTTTGTCCAAGCAAGAGAAATTCTATCAATAATAATAGCCAATAAAACTATACCAATTCCTGCTGCAAGACCTCTTCCAGTATCTGATCTAGCTAAACCATTGAAAACTTCTAACCCTAAACCTTTTCCTCCAATTAGAGGAGTAACAATTTGCATTGCAAATGCCATAATTACTGTTTGATTAAAGCCAACGACTAAACTTGGTACAGCAAGTGGAAATTTAATTTTATTTAATGTTTGTAATAATGTTCCTCCAAAAGATCTAGAAACTTCAGAATATGTTCCTGAAACTTGTGTTAGTCCAAGAGAGGTTAATCTTATAATTGGAGGTATTGAATAAATTACTGTTGCAAGAACTGCTGACACTGTTCCTCCACCAAAAAACATTAGAACAGGTATTAGGTAGCAGAAATAGGGTAGGGTCTGCATAGCATCCAAAACAACGTTCTGAACATTCCTAAATCTCTCATTGTAGGATGCAATTATTCCAAGTGGAACACCAATAGCAAAACACAAAATTACTGAAACTAAAACTGATGAAAGAGTGATCATTGCTTGGGGCCATATTCCGTTAGCACCTATAAATAACAATAATAGCAATGTAACAACAGCAAATCTCAATCCAACGGTAAAATATCCAATCGCTACAAATATACCAGTAGTGTACCACCATGGTATATGTGTGAGAAAAGTATCAAGTGGCCTTAAAAGATTAAGATAAATAAATCCCCTTAAACCTTTGGTAAATGCAATGAAGCCAGGGTTAACAGTTAATGATTTTACTCCATCGGCAATTGGTTGTCTTATAGAAAGTTTCCATTCCTCAGGAAAGGTTCCTATTTTAAATAAACTTGAATCTATAAAAGAAATTAAAAAAAAAATAATAAATGAGGGTATAATGTAATACCTTTTGCTTAATAATTCGCCTATGTCTTTAGCGGTATCTTTATTAAATAAAGAAATTAAAAATTCAAAAACGTAAGCAATATATTTAGTAATATTTATGCAAACAAAATTTACTAAACCACTCAAAAATTCTAAAGGTTTTTCTATAATTCTAGCGATACTGTATTTTTCCCAAGCTTGCGGTAGTAAGTAAAATTTTTGAACATCTGAAGGCAAAGTTGTTTTTGGTTTACTTAATGCTAAACCAAACCTATCAAACATGATAGCCATAAATAATATACAAAGACCACCTTCCATTGCCCAACCAACATCTAAGTTTCTTATTGCTAGCCAAACTTGACCGCCAATACCTTCAGCTCCTATGAAACAAGCAAGTACAACTAATGCTAATGCCATCATGATCACTTGGTTTATTCCCATCATTATGCTTGGTAGAGAAAGTGGTATCTTAATTTTAAATAATAACTGTAGCTTACTTGACCCAAAAGATGTAGCTGACTCAATTGTTTGTTCAGGAACTTGTCTTATACCCGTATTAGTTAATCTAATTATTGGGGGCATTGCATAAATCATTGTTGCTAATATTGCTGGTGCACCACCGATTCCAAAAAAGAATAAAGCTGGAAAAAGATATACAAAGGCAGGCATAACCTGCATTGTATCCAAAATGGGTTTCATAAAATTATCGAACCTATCACTTTGAGAGCACATCACACCCAATGTAACACCAAATACAACAC
>CACHKZ010000043.1 GCA_902580535.1 uncultured Pelagibacteraceae bacterium
TCTAGTTAAACCTGTAATTATTCCTCTTGCATCAGGTCTCCAATATGGGGCTCCCATCCCACTAAAAGCTGGTACAACATAGACACCTTCATTGTTTTTTTTTGATTTAGCAATTTGTTCAGTATCATAAGCATTGTTTATTAGCTTTAACTTATCTCTTAACCATTGAACACCTGCCCCAGCAATAAAAATAGAGCCTTCGAGAGCAAAAGTATTTTTTCCATTTAATCTATAGCAAATTGTAGTTAATAATTTATTTTTTGAAGAAATTTTTTTAAATCCTGTATTCATTATGGCAAACGCTCCTGTTCCATAAGTACTTTTTATCGAGCCTTTTTCAAAACAAGATTGACCAACAGCTGCAGCTTGTTGATCACCTAAAACTGCAGATATAGGAATTTCATGTCCAACTATTTTTTTATTTGTTATTCCAAAATTATCTGCTGAATTTTTCACGTCTGGTAGAATGCTTTTTGGGACACTTAGTTTTTTTAAAATTTCTTTGTCCCATGTATTGTTATTAATATTAAATAACATTGTCCTACTTGCATTTGTTGCATCTGTTAAATGATGTTTTCCTTTAGTTAGTTTCCAAATTAAATAAGTATCTACTGTTCCAAACAGTAAATTATTGGATTTTAAAAGTTTCTTTGAAATTTTTACATTCTCTAAGATCCATTTAATTTTTGTAGCTGAAAAATACGGATCAATAAATAATCCAGTTTTTTTTCTAAAAGTATTTTCATATTTTTTTTTTTTTAGTTTTTCACAATATTTTTGTGTCCTTCTATCTTGCCAAACAATTGCATTATAAATTGTTTTACCAGTTTTTTTATTCCAAAGGATGGTAGTTTCTCTTTGATTTGTAATTCCAATACTTAATATTTTACCTTTTAATGTTGTAGCTTTTTTAATTACTTCTTTTAAAGCTTTAATAGTTGAAGACCAAATTTCGTCTGGATTATGCTCAACCCATCCATTTTTTGGAAAATATTGATTAAACTCGAATTGAGATGTGAATTTAATATTACCTTGTAAATCAAATAAAATTGCTCTTGAAGATGTTGTGCCTTGATCAATAGCGACAAGAAACTTTTTCACAAGTTTAATCTATACCCAAGTGTTTTTTTCTTTTATCAACCCAAGTTCTTATTAAATTGTCAAAAATTAAACCTATGAAAGCAACACATATTCCTAGTGTTAATCCAATTCCTGCACCTTTTTTGTCTGACAAAGCTTTTAAAATATATTGTCCTAAATCTTCCGTGCCAATAAATGCCCCTATAATCACCATAAATAAAGCAAAAACTATAGTTTGATTTAGTCCTAACATCATATGTGGGAATGCTAAAGGAAACTCTATCTTAAATAATCTTTGAAATTTTGTCACCCCAGACATAGTTGCAGCATCATGTAAACCAGACGGGACACTTCTAAGTCCTTCTATTGTATATCTCGTTGCAGGTATAGTTGCATAAACTATCACTGCTATAAGAACAGAAGTATCAGTTATACCAAACAGCATCATTACAGGAATCAAATATACAAATGATGGAAAGGTTTGAAAAATATCACATACGTTTAACATAAATTTTGTAGAGTGTTTATTTTGAAAACATAAAGTTCCGACTGTAAATCCAATAATACAAGATACAATCACACCAAATGTTGCCATATAAGTTGTGACTAAAGCTCTATCCCACCAAGGACTTAATGCTATAAATAAAGTCAAACCACAAACTACTAAAGCTGATCTTGTGCCGCCAATCAAATATCCCGCTCCAACTACTAATACTATTGTCGCTATCGCTGGCATTCTTAAATATAAAGCTCTCATTGGCTGAAGTACTTCAACAATCAACCACGTATTAAATGCTTTTATGTAAACAAAAAATGTGTCAAATATCCAGTCAACTCCTTTATTCCAAAAATCAGCAGTTGATATCCCTTTATTATGTGGAACTTCAAATAAATAATTATATCCATCTTTAAAATAAATAGATCCAAAATACGCTAACACAATTCCTACGATCATTATTAATCCAAAAAATAATGAGTTTTTATTCCTTTGGAAAAAATTTAGATTCCCAAAATAATCGACTTGTTTATTTGCCCAAGCTAAGGACATTTTATCCAATAGAATTGCGATCAAACTAATACAAAGTCCTGCTTCTAAAGCTAATCCGATATTTAACTGATTTAATGCTAACAATAAATTAAACCCAAGACCTTTTGCTCCAATAAAAGCGGAGATAACAGCCATAGAAAAACAAACCATTATAACTTGATTAACTCCGATCAAAATATCTCTTCTTGCTGTTGGAATTAAAACTTTGAACATTAGTTGCCAATTATTACATCCACTCATTCTACCAGCTTCAATAACTTCCGGTGGTACAGCTCTTAATCCTAATAAGGTCAATAATATCATAGGAGGCACAGCTACAATCATTGTTATAATTACTGCTGCATGATCCCCAACTCCAAAAAGTACAAGAGCAGGAACTAACACAGCATACTGAGGCATTGTCTGCATGACTAAAAGTATTGGATATAACGCTTTTTCAACTCTTTTACTCTTAAAGGCAGCAATACCAAGACTTAATCCAAATATAAATGATAGTGGTGCTGCAACTAAAATAAAAGATAATGTCTGCATTGATGGTTTCCACTGACCAAAAATAGAAATATAAGTCATTGCTAAACCTGCAAAAATGGCCAACCCTCTACCACCTAACTTATAAGCAAGTATTGCAGAACCTGCAGCAACAATAGTCCAAGGCAAGCCAGGTAATTC
>CACHKZ010000044.1 GCA_902580535.1 uncultured Pelagibacteraceae bacterium
AAAATGTGAAATATAAAAAAACAAACGGTTTTATTCTTATTTCCGAAAATGCCGATAATATAATTCAAAAAATCGCTGAGAGGGAAAACTTTATTATAAGAACAGCTATAGCTGTTTTTCTAGTTATTTTAATATTTTCTTATGTTTTAAATAGATATTTCCTTAAACCAATTAAAAATCTAGTTTCTTATACAAAAATTATTAAAAACAAAAGTAAAGAGAAAGCGGATATAGAAAGTGTAAAAAAAAGAAATGATGAATTAGGTATACTTTCAAAGTCATTAGATGAAATGACAAATGAATTAAATAAAAGAATTACAACGGCAGAAAATTATTCAACTGATCTACTTCATGAAATTAGAAATCCATTGGCTTCTCTTAAAAGTGCCTCAGAGGTGATTTATGATACTGATGATAAAAAAAAAAGAGATAAATTAATTAAAATTGTTTCACATGATGTGGAAAGAATAGAGAGACTTATTACTGATTATTCTCAAATGTTGAAAGATGAAGTTGTGATTTCAACTGAAAAAATGCAAAAAATTGACATTAAAGATATAGCAAGTTCAGTTGTTGATGATTTTAACAATATTTATAATTCAAAGAAAAATATAAATATAAAATTAAAATCTAATGGATCTGAAAACTATTTTATTTATGGGATTAATAATAGAATAGAGCAAATCATTGCAAATTTGTTAGAAAACTCAATTTCATTTAGTAGCCCGAACCAGGATATAGTAGTTAATGTTTTTAATAATAAAGATGGAAATCCATCAATTTCAGTAATTGACGAGGGTACTGGTTTTATTGAAAAAGATACTAATAAAATATTCAATAGATTTTATAGCAATAGACCAAAAAATTTTGGTGAACATTCTGGATTGGGTCTAAATATAGTGAAAAACTTGGTAGAATTGCATAATGGTCAAATAAAAGCAGAAAATAATCTAGACAAAGGTGCAAAAGTTGAAATTATTTTCCCGGCGACCCAATGAAAAGTTGATTATTATAAATAAAGTTGTTACAAGCCCAAGCTTATGACAGATTATAAAGTAAAAGATATCAACGAAGCAGAATTCGGAAGAAAAGAAATTTCATTAGCAGAAACAGAGATGCCAGGTTTAATGGCATTAAGGAAAGAATATAAAGGAAAACATCCTTTAAAAGGTGCGAGAATTTTAGGTTGTCTACACATGACGATCCAAACAGCAGTTTTAATTGAAACTTTAGTTGATTTAGGTGCTGAAGTCAGATGGTCTTCATGTAATATTTTTTCCACTCAAGACCATGCAGCCGCTGCAATCGCAAAGGCCGGTATACCAGTATTTGCATGGAAAGGTGAAACTGAGGAGGAATATTGGTGGTGTGTGAGACAAACTATCGAAGGTAAAAAAGACTGGAAGCCAAATATGATTCTAGATGATGGTGGAGATCTTACTGCACTTATGCATAAAGATTATAAAGATTTAATGAAAGATATAAAAGGATTGAGCGAAGAAACAACTACAGGCGTATTAGCTCTCAAAAAGATGGAAGAACAAGGAACACTTTTAGTGCCTGCTATAAATGTTAATGATTCAGTAACAAAATCAAAATTTGATAATTTATATGGATGTAGAGAAAGTTTAGTTGACGGAATCAAAAGAGCAACAGATGTAATGATGTCAGGAAAAGTTGCAATTGTTGCAGGATTTGGTGATGTAGGAAAAGGAAGTGCAGCATCATTAAGACAAAGTGGTGCAAGAGTAATGGTAACAGAAACAGATCCTATTTGTGCACTACAGGCTGCGATGGAGGGTTATGAGGTTGTATTAATGGACGAGATGATAGGTCAAGCTGACATTGTTGTTACAGCAACAGGTAACAAAGATATTGTTACTGCAGATCATATGAGAGCAATGAAAGATAGATCAATACTTTGTAATATTGGACACTTTGATAATGAGATTCAAGTTGATGCATTAAAAAATTATAAATGGGATGAAATTAAACCACAAGTTCATGAAATTACTTTTCCAGATAATAAGAGACTTATTTTATTAGCCGAGGGAAGACTTGTTAATCTAGGTTGTGCAACAGGACACCCAAGTTTTGTTATGAGTGCCTCATTTACAAACCAAGTAACAGCTCAAATAGAACTGTGGAATAACTCAGATAAATACGAGAATAAAGTATATGTACTACCTAAACATTTAGATGAAAAAGTAGCAAGGTTACATTTAGAAAAAGTTGGAGCTAAACTAACACCTTTATCTAAGGACCAAGCTGACTATATTAGTGTTAAAACTGAAGGACCATATAAGCCAGATGCTTACCGCTACTAAAGGTGGTAAAATTAACATCTCTGAGGAAAAAGATACCAAATCTGTAGCAGAAAAATTTTCTAAGTTAATAAGACAAGGTGATTTTATATTATTGAGTGGGAATTTAGGTGTTGGAAAAACAACTTTTATTAAATACATAATAAATTCTCTTCAAAAAGCTAATAATCAAAAAATATCAGAAGTAACAAGCCCTACATTTACGGTCATTAATGAATATCAAATAAAAAAAAAATTAATAAAACACTATGATCTTTACAGAATTAAAAATAAAAGAGAATTAAACAATTTAGGTATTGATGAAAATTTAAAAGATCAAATTACATTAGTTGAATGGCCAGAAATAGTAAAAAAAATAAAAATTAAAAATAGTA
>CACHKZ010000045.1 GCA_902580535.1 uncultured Pelagibacteraceae bacterium
CATCTTTTTCAAAATCTTTAGGTAATTTGTTTCTATTGAAATAAATTACTTTCATTTTAAAAGCTCTTGCTCTCTCAGCTACGATCTGACCAATTCTTCCCATTCCTATTATACCTAAAGTTTTTCCTGTAATTTCATTACCCACCATTAATTTTGTAATATCAGGTTTATGATCTTTCCAAGTATTTGTTTTTACTAAATTGTAAGCTTCTCCAATTCTTCTTGAAGATGCTAAAATTAGTAGAATAGTTATTTCCGCTACGGCATCATTTAATACATTCGGTGTATTCGATACTTTTATATTTTTTTCCTTAGCTGATTGAGTATTTATATTATCATATCCAACTCCAACATGACCAATTACTTTCAACCTCCCTGTCAAACTATCAAAGAAATTCTTATCTAATTTGTCAAAACTTGTTGAAATTAATCCATCATAATTATTTACAAGTTTAATTAATTCCTCATACGGGTAAGGTTTGTCCTTCAAATTTAAAGTAACATCGAATTCTTGTTTTAATATTTCCTCTGCTCCATCAGAGATTTTTCTAGAAACTAGTATTTTTGGTTTCATCTAATGGGAGTTTCTTAAAATACCCTTAGTTTTAGTAATATCTAAATATTGATCTCTTGACATTATACATGCACCATCTTCGAGTTGGCCAACATTTGATCTAGAAATTTCTTGCCAAGGAGTTTGGTTAGTAAGTTTTTTTATTTTTTTCTTTTTTCTTCTTTTTATAAATTCTAATTTTGTTATTTGAAGGTCTACTCTTCTTTTATTTAAATCTATTGTCATTTTATCACCAGTCTTAACAATTGCTAAATCTCCACCTACTGCAGATTCTGGTGATACATGAAGTATTGATGGACTTTCTGAGGTACCGCTCTGTCTACCGTCACCAAGGGTTGGTAAAGCATTTATGCCCTTTTTTAATAATCTATCTGGTGGTTGCATGTTCACCACTTCAGCAGACCCTGGATATCCAACAGGTCCACATCCTCTTATTATTAAGATTGAATTTTCGTCAATCTTTAACTTTTTGCTATTTATTCTATTATGATAATCTTCAGGACCTTCAAAAACTACAGCTTTACCTTTAAAGACATTTGGATGTTTAGGATTTGACAAATATCTTTCCCTAAATTCTTTGCTAATAACTGAAGTTTTCATGATTGCTGATGAAAAGAAATTACCTTTCATAACTAAAAAACCAGCCTTATCAGTTAAATTATCTTTGAAAGTTTTTATTACATCTCTATCGACATTGATTTTTTTTCTTAAGTTTTGAGCAACTGTTTTTCCTGTTACAGTTATTAAGTTTTGGTGGATTTTTTTATGCTTCATTAATTCTTTCATGATTGCAGGTATACCGCCTGCTCTGTAAAAACCTTCCATTAAATGCTCTCCAGCAGGTTGGCAGTTCGCCAATAAAGGAATTTTATGTCCTAATTTTTGCCAATTAGATAAATCAAATTTTACACCCATGTGTTTCGCAATTGCAATTAGATGAGTAGTACAATTGCTTGATGCACCTATAGCACTAGCAACCACAACTGCATTTTCAAAAGCTTTCTTTGTCATTATTTTAGAGGGTGTAAGATCTTCATGGACCATATTCACAATTCTCGATCCTGTCTCAAAAGAAATTTGTTCTCTTTCTCGATAAGGTGCCGGTATCACAGCACATCCAGGTAAAGACATTCCCAATGCTTCCGCCACTGAATTCATTGATGAAGCAGTTCCCATTGTATTACAATGACCAGGACTTGGTGAAGATGCAGCTGCCATATCCATAAATTCTTCGTAATTAATTTCTCCTTTAGCATGTAATCTTCTTGCCTCCCAAATAATGGTTCCTGCTCCAGCTTTTTTGCCCTTATAATTTCCATCAAGCATTGGGCCACCAGATAAAACAATTGCAGGAATATTTACTGTAGCAGCAGCCATTAAAGCTGCAGGAGTAGTTTTATCACAACCAGTTGTAAGTATTACTCCATCTATTGGATAACCGTAAAGAACTTCAACCAATGATAAGTAAGATAAATTTCGATCCAACATTGCAGTAGGCTTTTTTCCAGTTTCCTGGATTGGGTGAGTAGGAAATTCCATTGGAATACCACCTGCTCTTCTAATTCCATCTTTTATTCTTTTGCTCAAAGATAAAAAATGTCTATTGCATGGTGACAAATCGCTACCTGATTGTGCAATGCCTATTATTGGATTACCTGATTGAAGCTCTTCTCTTGTAAGTCCGTAATTTAGATATCTTTCTAAATACATGGCTGTCATGCCTGGGTCTTTGGGATCATCAAACCATTGTTTGCTTCTTAAATTCTTTTTTTTCATCAAATTATAAATATTTTATTTAAATTAAATTAATTTATAATGTTTTATAAAACTTATATTAAAAAATGAATAGTCTAATTGTTCTAAATAAAAATGACAATGTTGGTGTAAGTCAATTCATTATGCCAGAAAAAACAAAAATTAATGGACAAGATATTAGCACTATTGATCCAATACCTTTTGGACATAAAGTTTGTTTAAAACCAATAAAAAAAGGTGATCCAATAATCAAATATGACCAGATAATAGGATTTGCCTCTAAAAATATAAGTGCAGGCGAGCATGTTCACACGCATAATTTAGAATTCAAAGAATTTGAAAGAGCCT
>CACHKZ010000046.1 GCA_902580535.1 uncultured Pelagibacteraceae bacterium
TTCCTGAAGCTTTAAAGGTTCTAACAAGCGCATCTTTAAACAAAAACCATGTAAGCTCTTTTCTAGCAGCGATAATAATTAGTGTTGCAACTACACCCATACCAGCTGCTTCTGTAATACCAGTCATACCAGAATAAATTGATCCCAAAACAATTATTACAATACCAATTGGCGGTAAAAGACCAGGAAGATATGACATCTTTTCTTTCAAAGTTAGAGCTGGTTCGTCACTTAGTGGTGCAAGATGTGGTTGTATTCTTGTTCGAATAAGAATGTATGTAATTATTAAACCGGAGATCATTAAGCCTGGAACAATTGCCTCCTGGAACAACATGGTAATTGAAGTTTCTGTAGTTAAACCATAAATAATTAAAACAATAGATGGTGGGATCATTGTGCCTAAAGAACCTGATGCACAAATAATACCAATCGACATATCTTGATCATATTTCAATCTCAACATCTGAGGTAGTGCAATTAGCCCAAGTAAAACTATCTCTCCTCCGATAATTCCACTCATAGCTGCCATGATTGTTGCCATGATTGCTGTTACTACACCTACTCCACCTCTAGTTTTTCTTAACCAAGCATTTAACGCATCATACAAGTCTCTTGCAATATTCGAGCGTTCGAGTAAGGAAGCCATGAATATAAATAATGGTACCGATAAGAATGAGTAAGTTACAACAAGAGAATAATACCGTGAAAGTAATATTCCTAAAGCATGTTCACCTATATATAAAAATACAAGTACTGCTCCCATAAAACCTGAGGCAAAACCCATAGGAACACCTATTGATATCAGCGCTAATAATCCTACGATTAATATTATAGAGAGTGTGCCTATCTCAAATTCCATTTTATTTTAAATCTTTGGCAGGTTGGTACTGTTTTTCTTTAGGATTTTTCCAATCAATAATTAAATTATTTATTGATTGTAGAGCTATGAGAAATATACAAATAAGTGTTAGTGGTTTCATAGTTGCAGGAATTGGTGGGTCCCAATAGGTTGCAAATCTTTCCCAATTTATAAATGATCTATATGCATCTTCCATTCCTCCATAAATTACAGCAGCTGCAAAAGTAACAATAATTACAGTACTAATTAGATCAAAAATACGCTGAGTTGGTCTGCTTACATAGTCATATAATAAGACAATTCTGATATGACTTCTAAGCCTTGTTGCATATATTCCACCAACTAAATAACAAACGCCTGCCAACCATAAACATAATTCATTAGCCCATAATGTTGGTTTAAATAGAACATACCTCATAAAAATTTCATACATCATGACAATAACAATTATGGGGATTAAATATTTTATAGTGTGACTTAAAAATAATGAAATTCTATCAATCCAATTTATAGGAAAATCGTCTTTACTTGCAACTTTTTCATTTTGCTCTTGTAATTGCTTATCTTGTAATTCTTTATCACTCATTGGCAAAAAAATTTTAAGGAAGGGCCTATTTCAGGCCCTTCTATATTTTGTTAAGTGCTTTTTATTATAGGATACCGTTAGCTTTCATGTAAGCTTTATGTATCTCTATAAGAGCAGCAGCTTCTGGAGATTTAGTCTTCCATTCTTCCCATGCCCCAAGTGCAGCATTTCTGAACTTTAGTCTATCCTCTCTTGACCAGTCATGAAGAGTAACGCCCATTTCATTCAAAGCTTTTACAGCTTCAGCGTTTTTTCTCTCAACTAAGCTAGTAATAGTTCTTCCTGCTATTTCTATTCCTGCTTTCATTGCACCCTGTTCATGAGGCTTTAACTTGTTCCAAACTTTTGTGTTACAAGCTAAGTGGTCAGCTGGCATAGAGTGGAAACCTGGATATGTAGCATATTTATTTTGCTCATAGTGTCCACCAGCATAGTTTGTAGCTAATGATGAATAGTCAGCACCATCGATTAGACCAGTTTGTAAAGCAGTTGGAACTTCACCAAAGTCCATAACGATTGGCTTAGCTCCTAATGCTGTAAAGATCATACTTTCCATTCCTGGAGGAGATCTAAATTTAAAGTCTTTTAGTGAAGCAACATCTGGAATTGGTCTGCTAGAAATTAAAGACTCATGTCCTGGTATCCACCAACCAATTAATGTCATTCCATATTTATTGTAAAGTGCATCAACAGCTTCTTGAGCTCCTGGGAAATTCAAGAATTCATATTGTTGATATGGGTTATCATATCCACCCATTACATCGCCTGCAAATTGGAAAGCTGCGTTTTTACCAGTTTGGTAACCAGCCCCTGTCATATCACAGTCAATAATTCCAGTTTGTGCAGAGTTAAATACCTCGGCTGACTTACCTGTTACAGATGACGAGTAAAACATTTGTATTTTCAAACTTCCACCAGAAAACATTTCAACGTTTTTAGCAAATTGCGCTGCAACTTCACCATTTGGTGAGCTTGCTGTAAAGTGGGTTTCTATTTTAAGAGTTTTTGCATGAGCAGAACCAAATAAAGCAATAGATACCACAGTAATAGCAGCTGTTAGTTTTGATATTAATTTTAACATTATTTCCT
>CACHKZ010000047.1 GCA_902580535.1 uncultured Pelagibacteraceae bacterium
TTACAATTTTTTTTTTCATATTAATAAATAAACTTCAATCAGATACTATACCTAGAAGTGAAAAAATTGCTGAACTTAGTGTTCTTGATAAAGTAAGTTCAAAAAATACAAATATTAAAATAAGAATAGGACAAGAAATTATTTTTCAAAATTTAAGTATAAAAGTAATTAAATGTTATAACTCAAAATTTGATGACGATCCTGAGATAACTGCTTATATGCAAGTTAAAGACAACACAATGCAAGATAATGATAAAGTATTTGTGTTTAATGATTGGACTTTTGCCTCAAGTCCTTCAATAAGACCATTTGATCATCCTGTATATGATGTGTGGTTAAAAAAATGTTACAGTTAGATTAATTTTTCTTTATCTAACCAGCTGACATTAAAGTCAGATTTTATAAATTTTTCATTATTTAATAAGACTTTGTGTAGTTCAATTGTTGTCGTTATTCCCTCAATAACAAATTCATCAAGCGATCTTTGCATTCTTTGAATAGCTTCTTGCCTATTTCTTCCATGAGTAATGACTTTACAAACCATACTGTCATAATATGGAGTGATTTTATAGCCTTGATAAATAGATCCATCTACTCTTGTTCTAAAGCCAGAGGGTTGATGACACATTCCAATTTGACCTGGAGAAGGTTGAAAATTATTACTTGGATCTTCTGCATTAATTCTGCATTCAATTGCATGACCTCTTGGGTTTACATCACTTTGATTTAAAGCAGTTTCTCCTGAATAGGCTATCCATATTTGCTCTTTAATAATATCAATGCCTGTTACCATTTCAGTCACCGGGTGCTCAACCTGTACTCTTGTATTCATTTCTAAAAAGTAAAATTTGCCATCTTCATATATAAATTCTACTGTTCCTGCCCCCTCATATCCTATTTGACTTACCATACTTACAGTTTTTTTAAAAAGATCTTTTCTTAAAGTGTCATCTAAAACTGGACTTGGAGTCTCTTCGATAAGTTTTTGATGTCTTCTTTGAACTGAGCAATCTCTTTCATGTAAATGAACAGTTCTATTTTTGCCAGAAAGGACTTGTACCTCAATGTGTCTCGGGTTTTGAAAAAACTTTTCTATATAGATTTCGTCGTTACCAAAAAATTTTTTTGCTTCCTGTTTTGCTGTTAAATAAAGATTTTCAAAATCCTCTAATTTATTAACAATTTTCATTCCCTTCCCACCTCCTCCGCCAGCTGCTTTAATTAAGACAGGAAATCCAATTTCATTACAAATTCTTTTTGCATCACTAATATCTTTAATACCACCATCAGAGCCTTCAATTACAGGCAGACCATATTGTTTAGCTATTTTCTTGGCTTCTATTTTATCACCCATCATTTTAATTAAATTTGATGATGGGCCTATAAATTTGATGTTATTTTCCTCCAATATTTTTGCGAATTCAAAATTTTCAGATAAAAAACCATATCCAGGGTGTACTGCTTCGGTATTAGTTAATTCAATCGCAGACATAATTGCCGGAATATTTAAATAACTTAAAGTTGGCTGATGTGGACCAATACAAATACTTTCATCAGCAAGTCTTACATGCATGCTGTCCTTGTCTACATCTGAATGAATAGCAACTGTTGAAATACCCCATTCTTTACATGCTCTTATTATTCTTACAGCTATTTCACCTCTGTTGGCAATTAATATTTTTTTGAACATTAAACTAATTTAATATTACTAAAGTTTGACCAAACTCTACTGGCTGACCATCCTCAACACTAATCTCTTTAACTGTTCCACTAATAGGACTTGGTACATGATTCATTGTTTTCATTGCTTCAACAATCATAACAGTGTCACCTTTTTTAATTTTCTGTCCAACTTCAATAAATTTTTTTCCACCTGGCTCAGGAGCTAAGTAAGCTGTACCTATTATAGGAGACGAAATTGTTTTTGATTTATCTTGTAAATTTTTTTCTTGATTAATATTATTACTTGTTTCAGGATTAGTTGAAGAAATTTTTATATCGCTTGAAAAATTAGATTTTGAGACCTTAACTTTTATATCTTTTTCTGTATACTCTATCTCTGTAAGATTAAATTCTTCTAAATAATCATTTAATTCTTTTATAATATTTTTATTTATTTTCATTTTCTAAGATTTCATGCATAGAATTTATGGCTAAAATATAGCCGTTTACTCCCAATCCACAAATTATTCCAGTAACAACTCCGCTTATAAGTGACTTATGTCTAAAATCCTCTCTTTTATAAATATTTGATATGTGGAGCTCAATTACAGGCTTTTTGAAAATACTTAAAGCATCTCTAATTGCTACTGATGTATGGCTATAACCTGCAGCATTTATAATCATTCCATCATAAATTTTGCGAGAATTTTGAATAATATTCACAATATCACCTTCAATATTTGATTGTTTAATTTCTAAATCTAAATTTAGATCATTTGCTTGTTTACTACAAATTTCTT
>CACHKZ010000048.1 GCA_902580535.1 uncultured Pelagibacteraceae bacterium
AACTTTTTCAATTGCACTTTCTCCATAAGCTGAAACTATTGCTCCTGCATGGCCCATCACTCTACCTTTTGGAGCTGTTAAACCAGCAATGTAGGCTATGACTGGTTTTTTCATATTTTCTTTTACAAATTCTCCTGCTGCTACTTCCTGAGGACCACCAATTTCTCCGATCATTAATATTGCATCTGTTTCATCATCTGTTTCAAATTTTTCAATAATATCTCTAAATGAACTTCCATTTATTGGATCTCCTCCAATACCTACACTCGTTGAGACACCTATATTCAAATTCTTGAGTTGTTGAGCTGCTTCATAGCCTAATGTTCCTGATCTACTTATAATTCCAATTCTTCCCTCTTTATAAATATGTCCTGGCATAATACCCAACATTGATTTTCCTGGACTTATAATTCCTGCACAATTTGGTCCAACTAAAGTCATTTTAGAACTTTTAGTATACCTTCTCATATATCTTTTTATTCTGATCATATCGTGGGATGGAATTCCATCAACAATAGCTACACAAGTTTTAATTCCAGCATCAGCAGCTTCCATTGCTGAATCTGCCGCAAAAGCTGGTGGTACAAATAAAATTGATGCGTCTGCTCCTGTTTCGCTAACTGCATCTTTTACTGTATTAAAAACCGGCAAATTTAGGTGCTTAGAACCACCCTTTCCTGGTGTAACTCCGCCAACGACATTAGAACCATACTTAATCATCTCGTCAGCATGAAAAGAGCCCATTTTCCCTGTAAAACCTTGAATAATAATCTTGCTGTTTTTATCAATTAATACTGTCATTTTCTATTTTTTCAGCGCTGCAACCGCTTTATTTGCTGCATCCTCTAAAGTGTTTGCTTCAATATAATTTATCTTACTCTCTTTTAAAATTTGATTTCCTTTTTCAACATTTGTACCTGCTAATCTGATAACCAATGGAACATTAACTTCTATTTTTTTTAGAGCCTCTACTATTCCCTCTGCTACCCAATCACATCTGTTTATTCCAGCAAAAATATTTACTAAAATTACTTTTACCTTTTCATCCATTGTAACCAACTTAAATGCTTTAACTATTTTTTCTGGAGTAGCACCACCTCCCACATCTAAAAAATTTGCAGGACTTCCTCCAGCTAGTTTTATCATGTCCATCGAAGCCATTGCTAATCCAGCACCATTTATAATATTACCAATGTTTCCATCTAAACTTACATAGTTCAACCCTCTATCAGATGCAAAAACCTCTTTTGAGTCCTCTTGCGTCTTATCTCTAAGTTCTGAAACTTGATTTCTTCTAAACATTGCGTTGTTGTCAAAACTCATTTTACAATCCAAAGCTAAAATTTGTTTTTGTTTTGAAATTACCAACGGATTGACTTCTACCATTGTAGCATCTAGTTCACTAAATGCTTTATAGCATCCAATAATAGTTTCAGATGCTCTTCTAATTAAATCAGGTTCAATTCCTAAGCCAAATGCTAATTCTCTAGCTTGGAAACTTTGCATTCCAACAGCGACTTCAATTTTTGATCTGCTTATAGACTCTGGTTTTTCTTTTGAAATTTCTTCGACACTCATTCCACCTTCTGTCGATGCTACAACCATAATACTTTCTGAACTTCTATCAAAAACAAGACCAAGGTATAGTTCTCGCTCTATATCTGTTGCTTCTTCAATATAAATTCTATTTACTATTTTACCTTCGGGGCCTGTTTGGTTTGTAACTAATTTTTTTCCAAGTAGTTTATCTGTTGCTTGGGCAACCTCTAAAGGAGAATTACAAACAATTATCCCACCAGCTTTTCCTCTCGCTCCAGAGTGAATTTGAGCTTTTACTACCCATTTTGATCCACCAATCTCTCTAGCTTTATTCTCAGCATTCTCTGGGCTATAGACAATTCCACCTCTTGGAATCGTTACTCCAAAATCTGAAAGTATTTTTTTTGCTTGGTATTCGTGAATATCCATAATTTTATTTATTTATTATGGATTAACTTATCGATGTTTACAATATTTTCAGCCATTCGTGCTGATGCAGCATCTATCATCCGTCCATCAAGCTGAGCAGCTCCTTTTCCTTCATTTGCAGCCTTTTCTAGTTCTTCTAAGATCCTTTTAGCCTTAGTAACCTCTGCTTCAGGTGGCGAGAAAACTTTATTTGCAAGCTCTATTTGAGATGGATGAATTGCCCATTTGCCTTCAATACCAATTGCAGCTCCTCTTTTAGCAGCAGCAGTATAGGCATCTGGATCATTAAAATCTCCAAATGGTCCATCAATTGCTCTTAAGCCATAAGCTCTACAAGTCATTACCAATTCTGATAAACCATGATGCCACTGGTCTCCTGGATAATTTTCATTAAGCCCACCTATAACTGTAGTTCG
>CACHKZ010000049.1 GCA_902580535.1 uncultured Pelagibacteraceae bacterium
TTTATATGGAAAGATTGCCAGATAAAATAAACAAAGTCAAAAAATGTAAAAAAATAGAAATACTCTTTAAAAAACAAATAAAGTCCGAAGATATTTTGCCGGAGTCAAAATGGTATATGAAGTTTGATAAATATTGGGCACCCTCAGAAAGTAAAGCTCATGAATGCTTAGAGAATTTTGTAAATAAAAACATATTAAATTATGGAGTAGATCGTGACTTTCCATCAATTAATGGAACCTCAAAACTTTCTCCATACATTAGAAATGGACAAATAAATGTTGGTGATATTTGGGAAAAATGCAAAAAGTTAAAATCTAAAAATGTGAGTGTAAAAAAGTATACCAATGAAATTGGTTGGAGAGAGTTTTCGCACAGTTTAATAAATTACTTTCCTCAAATGTTAAAAGGAAACTTAAGAAAAGAATTTGATAATTTTCCATGGGTAAATAATTCAAAATTTTTAAATGCATGGAAAAAAGGAATGACAGGCTATCCGATTGTTGATGCTGGAATGAGAGAATTATACGAAACAGGTTGGATGCATAACCGAATTAGAATGGTTGTTGGATCCTTTTTAGTTAAACACTTAAGAATTAATTGGAAAGAAGGAGAAAAACATTTCAGAAATTGTCTACTTGATTTTAATGAAGCGAATAATGTTGCTCAATGGCAATGGGTAGCAGGATGTGGTGCTGATGCTGCTCCATATTTTAGAATTTTTAACCCTATTTTACAGGGTGAAAAATTCGATAAACAAGGAGAATATGTAAAAAAATGGGTTCCTGAATTAAATAAAGTACCTACAAAATTTATTCATAAACCTTGGGAAATGGAAAAAAAATATCAAGAAGCAATAAATACTATCATAGGTTCCGATTATCCTCTGCCAATTGTTATCCATGAGAAAGCTAGGAATGATGCATTGAATGCTTTCCAATCCATTAAGAAAAAAAATTAATCCCCTATAAAGTGATGTATGACAGTTCGGGTAGTTGGTTCTAATCTGTGCTCAAATAGATAAATACCTTGCCAAGTTCCCAGTAGAATTTCACTTTTTTTAACACTGAAAGAAATTTGATTATTGGTTAGAGTAGATTTTATATGAGCAGGCATATCGTCTTTACCTTCAGTATTATGAATATACAAAGAATTATTCATGGGTACTAATTTATTAAAATAATTGATTAAATCAGCTTGCACATCAGGATCTGCATTTTCTTGAACTATTAGCGAGGCACTTGTATGTTGAATTGATAAGTTTAAAATTCCGTTTTTAAAATTATTTTTTTTGATCCAATTAATTGATTTGTCTGTAAATTCATAAAGTTTTTGTCCAGTTGTATTAATTTTCAGGCTATAAAACTCTTGAATCATATATTAATTAAGCTTTTGCGATGTCATTTCATGCAAGCGACTTACAGTTCGTTTAAATGATTCCTTCAAACTGCTAGCTGAACAAAGTGAATTTAAATCTACTTCAGATTTAATAATTAATGGTATTTTTTTTTCATAAATAATATCTATAAAGGTGATAAACCTCTGCTGTTGGTTAGAGTTATCTTCATTGAAGTTAGGTAGATTATCAATAAAAATTAAATCGCTTATTTGTGCAATCTCAATATAATCCTCTGATCCTAAGTTTTTATTACAAATTTCATCAAAAGTGAATTTGATAACTCCATCATAGAAGTTCTCAATTATTAGTTTACGACCTTTAATATCCAATATTTTAATTGTTTTTTCTTTGTTTTTTGTCATTTGTCTAAAAAACTTATTAAACTTAAAATTTGAAGATTTATCTATAGGAGATAAGAATCTATCTAAAATTATATTTTTACTGGTTCTATAGTCCTCCTCAATTTTAAGTTCTATTTCCGAACAGTTGTGCTCTAAAATTTTTATAAATGGTATAAATTGCTCTCTTTGAAGTCCATTTTTATATAAATCTTTCATATTAGTGTTAGAAGAGAAAATTACTCTTACATTATTTTCAAATATCTTTTCAAATAATTTACCCAATATCATTGCATCCACAATATTAGTTACTTGAAATTCATCAAAATAAAGTAAGTTTGTTTTACTCGACAATTCTTTAACAAATTTTTCTAAACTATTATCTCTACCATTTTTATTGTTTTTATGGACATATTCATGAAATTTGATCATAAATTCATTGAAATGCAATCTTATTTTTGTTTCATTTAAAGAGTTAAAAAAAAAATTTAAAATCATTGTTTTTCCTACACCAACATCGCCAACTAAATAAAAACCTAATTTACTATTTTTTTCTTTGAATATTTTTCTAAATAAAGATTGTTTAAAGTTCAGATTATAAAAT
>CACHKZ010000050.1 GCA_902580535.1 uncultured Pelagibacteraceae bacterium
ATTGTTGCAACATTTGTGTTTTTCGACCTCAACATATCCTCAATGTGATCTAGGTTAACTCTATATCCAAATAATTTTATAAATCTGTTTTTTCTACCTGAAATATAATAATTTCCACTTTTATCAAAAAATCCTAAATCACCTGTTTTTAACATTTTAATATTTTTAATATGTTTTAAATCTTTAAAATTTTTTGCATAACCTGAAAAAATATTTGGGCCACTGTAGACTAACTCTCCTTGAGTATTTTTTTTATGTATTTTTTTATTTTTATTGTATACATACAACTTTCCACCAGGTATAGCTTTTCCAATTGATGGCCTTGATAAATTTTTATTTACTTTAATATAAGAAATTCTTGGACAAGCCTCAGTTTGTCCATACATTAAGAAAAACGACTTTTTACTTTTGGTAAAATAATTTCTCAAATTAAGAAAAAGATTTTGTTCAAGAGATCCCCCTGCCTGGGTTAAAAATTTTAATTTATTTAAATTATCTAATCTTTTAAGTCCTATTCTATTAATTATTTCATAAAAATATGGAACACCGTTAAGATTTGTTATCTCACATTTTTTTGATAAATCCCAAAATTCCTTTTCTATTACAGAATAATTTGTAGGTACTATGCTAGCTCCTGCCATAAAATGTGAATTTATAACTGATAATCCATATGAATAATTTAATGGCATGGTAGTAATAGTTCTATCTTTAGAGCTAATTTTTAGATATTCAATTATTGACTCAGTATTTTTTTTTACACTTTGAAGTGTAATCTTAGCACATTTTGGATCTCTAGTAGTGCCTGAAGTTGTTAATAAAAATTTGATGTTATTATTTAATTCATAGTGTAATTTTTTACTATTCTTCGAAAGGAAGAAATTTCTGTCTCTAAAAATTACTTTAAAGTTTTGGAATTCATAATCTTTTTTTTTAGGGTGAATTATGTATCTAGGTTTATAATTTTTAATATACTCTAAAGCCTCAGCTTGACTTAGATTGGTATCTAACAATAAAATTGTTACATCATGTTTGAGTAGTGCACTAGAGTCAAAATTCATTGATGATGTTTACGTCACATCAGATAGTATTAAAATTTTAAAGATAAGCAAAAAATATTCAGCAAATACTTTAATTAGACCTAAAAGTTTAGCAGGAGACATTGTTCATGCAGATATTGCCATTAAAAAAGCATATTTAAAAATAAAACAAAATTTTGATTATATCGTATTTTTACAACCAACCTGTCCACTTAGAACTTCAAAAAATATAGATACTGCGTCAGAGATCATCTTAAAAAATAAATATGATAGTTTGTTAAGTGTGAGTCCTGATACCTCATTCTTATGGAAAAAAAGAAAAAATTATTATGTTCCAATAAATTATAACTTTAAAAAAAGACCCAGAAAACAAGATGTTGAATTTTATAAAGAAAATGGAGCCATCTATATAACAAGAACAAAAGTATTTATTAAAAATAACAATAGACTGGGAGGAAAAATAGGTATTTATAATATGAATAAGCAAATTTCTATCGATATAGACAACTTAAATGATTTTCGTAAAGCGGAACAATTAATGAAAAGCAAATGAGAAATATAAATTTAAAAGTCCAGAGTTTGCTGATTAATAATAGCTATTATCTTTCTCTTAAAAGAAAACAGGTAAAAAGTAATTATTGGTATAATAAAAAAGATCCTGATGGGATTTTAAGAGATAGAATTAAAAATCATAAAATAGAAAAAAAAAAATTTATTAAAAATAACAAAAATTTAATAAAATTAATTAATTCTGTGAAGTTTAAATCATTTTGTGACTTAGGTTGTGGTGCAGGATATTTACTCTCAGCATTAAACAAAAACAAAAGAAACCTAGGAATTGATAATGATAATGTTGCACTAGATTTAGCCTCTAAATATTCAAAAGTATTGAAACTAGATCTTGATAAAAAATATTTTAAAATTAATAAAAAATTTGATCTTATTGCATGTTATCATGTAATTGAGCATTTAAAAAAACCTGAAATTTTAATAAAAAATATTCATAGAATGCTAAATACAAATGGTCATTTAATAATCGGAACACCTGATTTTGACTCAGCAATGGCGAGAATTTATAAAAATAAATACCGATTACTTCATGATCAAACTCACATTTCATTATTTTCCTTAGATTCTTTGTGTAGATTTTTAAGAGATCATAAATTCAAAATTATTCAACTAGACTTCCCATTTTTTGAAACAGATTATTTCAATAAAAAAAATTTTCTAAAAATACTCAACAA
>CACHKZ010000051.1 GCA_902580535.1 uncultured Pelagibacteraceae bacterium
CCGTCTATTAAAATAAAAGGATCATTAAATCCAAGATATCCTTTATCAGAGAGATTGAATATTTTTTTGTAATATTTTTTTTTTTTTAAATTCAGATATAGTAGAGAAGTTAGATAATTATATTGAATACTCTGTTTATAGTTTAAATATTTTTGTTTTTTGTAAATATTAAAGTTACCAAAAGAGTCAGAATTTTTTAAGTTATCTATTAATTTACTAATTTGAGAGTCATACACAGAGAGAAAGGTAAAGTAATTAAGCGCTAGTGTATTAGAGTAATTTTTAAGACCACCTTCATTAATTATTTGTTTAAAATTTGTTATATTTAAAGAATGCCAAAGATTTGAGGTTAAATAATAACTTTTAGAATTGACAAAATCATCTGTGATACCTCTGAATTTTTTATTTTTAAATTTTAATCTGTTTTTATTCCAAAAGGATTTAAAATTATTTAATGGGAAAAAATAATATAATTTTTCGATTAAATTCATAATTTGAACAATAATTATATATTATATTATCTTAAAGTTATATTCTTTAAATTTTTCTTGATATAAATTTTTAATTTTTTCTAAACCAGATTTAGCAATTGTCATTGATTCTAGAATTTCTTTTTCAAACATATAATGTTGCCATCTCCAAACTTGCAAATTTTTGTTATCACTCTCTAGATCTTCAACAAGGCTTTTAAAATCTTTATTTAAAATTAATTCATTTTGGTAAACAACTTCTCTACCGAATTGTGTTTGAAAATTATGAGTTGTTAAAAATGAAGAACTTTCATAATCGCTTTTAAAGTAAACATAATGTCCACCTTTATTTATATGGTTAAATGTTACGAATGGCCACTCCATTACTGGCAAATTTTGGATATCTTTTATATCTAAGAGTTTACCAATTATTTTAAAATCTTTATTTGAAACATCTTTAGATGCTAAATCATCGTAAATTTGATTTATATCGTGTATGTTTTGTAATTTATAATTCTTATACTCAATATATTCAATACCCACCTTTCTTTTATATAAAACAGAATTTATTGAGTCAGTTAAAGTCTTTTGATCGGTATTTTTTGGAATACTCATTATATGTATATGAGCTCTATCCAAACCACCTATACAAGCGCACATACCATGTTCGAAAACAACAGAATTTCTATCTAATTCTGAGTGAATTAACTCTTTAATAATTTTAATTAAAAAATTAAGTTCTGATAACTGTGTTTTTTCTACCAAACCATAAGATGGTATAAAATCTTTAGAAATTATCAATAAATAACCTGGTGTAAACGCTCCATATCCAGAAATAACAAAAAAATTTTTAGTATGTGCAACTAATCTATTAAATTCATTTATTTTTTTGGGTATTGATGGTCTATCTTTGGACTCTTTATAAAATTCATTCCATGAAAGCTGGTCTTTATTTAACATAATAAAATTATCATTAGCGTTTATTCCTTAATTAAAATATATTCAAGATAAGATTTTAACAATAGTATTAGATTTTAAAGGTTCATAAAAATATTTTTTGCAACTTTTTGAGAATTTTTAGTAATAGCTTTAATAATAGTTTCTCTGGCTGGATTAAAATTACCAGATAAAGTTCCTGGGAGATATAAGCCATTTTCAAGCATGAAATTGTTATTCGGCACAAAACCACGCTCATTAAATTTATTTGTGATTTTTTTTAATGATGGAACAAATTTGATTTCTTTTCTAATATCTAATATGCTGACAGGTCCAGAAACATTAATTAAAATATCACATCTAATTAAGTTGTTATTAGAAGTTTTTAACGCCAAATTATCTTTATATTTAGTAACAACAATTGCTTTGTCCTTTAAAAATTTAATTCTTCTATCACGCTCCAATCTATTTTTTGCACTAACTGTATCTGGAAATGTATATCTAGTTATATTTCTTATAAGAGGGAAAATATTAAAATTATAATTTTCTTTTTCTTTATTATTTAGTTTATTATAACAATTAGACAATATCTTTTGACCTAACACCCTTGTCCACACATCATATTTATTAAATCCGTTGGTTTTTGCGCTTTCAAATTCTTTTTTTAATAATTTAATGATTTCTTCGGCTCTTTTAATCTTTTTTATATTATTTTTTATTAAAAATTTAAATTTAAATAAATCGTAATTTTTTGATCTTTGAGCTTTCTGTAATGTTAAAGAGTTTTTTGA
>CACHKZ010000052.1 GCA_902580535.1 uncultured Pelagibacteraceae bacterium
AGAGGTACAAGAAATCGAGACTTTCAATGAAGAAAATATATCAAAACTAATGGTCAAATGTTCCATTTGTATCAATCTGATTGGAATATTATTTGAAAAAAAAGAAAATCAATTTAATTTAATACACTCAGATTTACCTTCTTTAATTTCAAAAATAGCAAAAAAAAATGCTATAAAACAGTTTATTCACGTTTCAGCTCAAGGTATAGATAATATACAAGATAGCAAATATGCATTAAGCAAGATAAGTGGTGAAAAAAAAATAAAAGAAAATTTTTCAAGATATGTAATATTAAAACCATCCATCGTTTATTCAGTTGATGATAATTTTACTACTAACTTTATGAGATTATTAAGTATTTTACCAATAATGCCACTATATTATTCAGGTAGAACAAAATTCAACCCTATACATGTTTCTGACTTTACAAACATAATTTTTGAGGTAATTCAAAAAAAAATTGTTGGTGAGACAATAGAGTGTGTGGGGCCGGAGATATTTACTTTTAAAGAAATTTTACTTAAAATATTAAAATCAATTAAGAAAAAAAGATTATTAATACCAATACCCTTGTACTTAGCGAGACTTAATGCTAAAATTTTCCAATTAATGCCGAAACCATTATTAACTTTAGATCAGCTCAATTTGTTAAAGTATGACAATGTCCCTTCTGGGAAATTTAAAACAAATCTTGATTTTAAAATTACAGCTGACAAAAAATTTGAGGAGCAAATAAATCTTTATAGTTTTAATTGGACAAGTGGTGGACAATTTTCAAAAAATAATAATAACAACAAAAATTAATGTTGGCGAATATTATATATCTAACTGTATTTATCATTTTAGCATTTGTTTTGTCTATTGCAGTAAAAGCAATCACAAGAGGTGTTGAGGCCAAGCAAATTTTAAAAGAGGAAAATATTAAAAATTTTAATAAAGATAAAGACGAGATCTCTGAAAATTCAGAAATAGTGAGCCAGCTTAAAGAGTTGACAGAATTACATAGTAAAGGATTGATAAATGATGATGAATTTAGAAAAGCTAAAGAAAAGTTATTGGGATAAGTTATGCTGACTTAACTTTTTTCTCAATAAATTTAGGAACATCATCATCTTTATCAACAACTTCTTCTTTTTTGCCTTTTGGTTGAAAAACTACCATTAAATGTAATGGACAATATGAAAATTTTTCGATCGTTTTTCTTCCACAGAATGAAGAGTCATTTTCATCAGGATGACCTTCCATATATTTACAGGTATTTTCTGTTAATTCCTCTAATTGAAGATTTCTAGCTGGCTCAAAATCTTTATCTAATAAAAGAGATCTAAATCTATGTTTTCTGCTTACTTTTCTTGAATTAATATCATTTTTTAATAGTTGCTGATTATTACTAATCTGAGGAGTTCTCGATCTAGTTTTTATTTTAGCAGATAAATTTAGTCTATGGGCTTTGCCAATAACTGCATTTCTGCTCACACCACCTATTATTTCAGCAATTTGGCTTGCAGTTTGTCCCTTTCCCCACAAATCTTTAAGTTTGTTAACTTTCTCTTCTGTCCAACTCATAATACTATATTTAGTGTATTAAATTAATTATACAACATGATCTTGAAACCATAATTCCTGCTACATAACAAGCTTTTTTTTTTGTTTTTTCACAATTTTAAGAAAAAATGTTTATTAGTATTTACTTATGGTTGAATTAAAGAAAAATTATCAGATTGGAAAAAGAAGATTTGGAGTAATTAATTGGGTTGGAACATATTCATTATTTAAAAAAGAAGTTTTAAGATTTTTAACGGTTTCTGGTCAAACTTTATTTGGTCCGATATTAACTAGTATATTATTTTTGACAGTAATTTCTTTGGCTATTGGAGATAATAGAGCAAATGTATTTGGAGTACCTTACGTAGAATTTTTAGCATGTGGTTTAATAATGATGCAAGTTATTCAACAAAGCTTTGCACATTCTAGTTCATCTTTAATGATGGGAAAAATGATGGGCACAATTACAGATATAGTACACAGTCCTTTATCTTCATCAGAAGTAGTTGTTGCAATAACATTTGCGTCGGCTGCAAGAGGTTTGTTGATTGCTTCAGCCTCAACTTTGATTTTTATATACTTTATAGATCTATCAATTCAAAATTTTGTTTTGTGGTTTACGTATTTATTCTTAGGTGGA
>CACHKZ010000053.1 GCA_902580535.1 uncultured Pelagibacteraceae bacterium
AAGCATCAAAAAAAGTTTCAAGAGATATAGCTCACTACAATCCTTTATATTTACATGGTGGTGTCGGAATGGGTAAAACTCATTTATTAAATGCAATTGGATTAGAATTAAAAGATAAAAATAAAGTAATGTTTATATCAGCTGAAAGATTTATGTATCAGTTTGTTAAGTCCATAAAGTCAAATGACATGGTCAAATTTAAAGAATATTTTAGAAATACAGATATTTTGTTAATTGACGACATTCAATTTATGAATGGTAAGGAAGCAATGCAGGAAGAATTTTTTCATACATTTAATGCTCTACTTGATAAAAATTCGCAGATCATTATTTCAGCAGATAGACCACCAAATAAATTAAATAGAATTCAAGAGAGAATTAAATCAAGATTTTCAGGTGGTCTTGTAGTAGATATTCAAAATCCTGATTATGATCTAAGGTACAAAATTGTTAAGTCAAAAACTGAGGAATTAAAGTTCTCTTACTCTAATCAGATTAAAATCTCAGAAGAAATTCAAAAATTCATTAGTAGTGAAATTAAAACTAGTATACGAGAATTGGTTGGTGCTTTAAATCGAATAGTTTCTTTTGCAAGGATATATAATAAGGTACCAAGTTTACCAGAAATAAAAATCATATTGAAAGATTTGCTGAATCTCACGGAAAATAAGGTTGATATAGATACAATTCAGACAATTGTTTGTAGATTTTACAAAATTAGTAAAAACGAAATGCTTTCTCCAAGAAGATCAAGGTATCTTGTTAGGCCTAGGCAAACTGCAATTTATCTCGCAAAAATGTTAACTTCTAAGTCTTTGCCTGAAATTGGAAGATCTTTTTCAAATAGAGACCACACAACTGTAATTCATTCAGTTAAAACTATTGAGAGACTTAGAAAAGAGGATAATGAATTAAATATTAATATTGATAGTTTAAAAAATAAGATTTTGTATAATAAATAAAATGAAGTTTAGTTTGAATCAACAAGATCTTCAAAAATCATTGAATTATTGCCAAGGAGTTATTGAAAAAAGGAGCACTCTTCCTATATTGTCGAATGTGTTGTTAGATGTAAGAAATGGTAAATTAACTATTACAGCAACAGATCTTGATTTAATATTTATTCACAATATTCCAAACGTTGAAATAATTGAAGAAGGTAAGACAACCTCATCATCATCGATCATGTATGATATTGTAAGAAAATTTTCATCAGGAAGTAAAATCAACTTTTCAAATCCAAGTGAAAATAAATTACATCTAGAATCTGATAAATCAGTATTCAATTTAAATTGTATAAGTGCTTCTGAATTTCCTTTAACCGACGAAAATTTTAATGAAAATGAATTTTCAATTAAATCGAAAGAATTACTAAAAATACTTAATAAATGTAAATTTTCAGTTTCAAACGATGAGACAAGGCACTATTTAAGTGGGATATTCCTACATCAGACAGAGGTTGACCAAAAATATTTTTTAACTGCTGCAGCAACAGATAGCCACAGAATGTCTATTTCAAAAATAAGATTAGAAAATAAAATCAATTTTGACCAAATAATTTTGCCAAAAAAGACTATCTTTCAGTTATGTACCTTACTAGAGGATAATGAAGGAGAAGTAAAAATTTCAAATATAAAATCAAAAATAAAATTTGAAATAAACAATAGCGTTTTAATTTCTAAACTTATTGATGGGAAATTTCCAAATTATGTTCAAGTTATACCTAAGGAAAATCAGAAAAAACTAGAAATAGATTTAAAATCTTTTTTGAATTCAGTAGATAGAGTTGCATCAGTTTCATTAGATAAAAAAGATGGAGTGAAATTTAATCTTTCTAAAAACAATCTTAACTTATCAGTGAATAATACAAATAGTGGAGATGGTAAAGAAAATTTAAATGTTAGTTTTGATCATGAATTAGACATAAGCTTTAATTCACGATATTTGATTGATGTTGCATCTCAATTAGATGGAGACAATATCGAAATATATTTAAAAGATACTGGATCGCCAGCTTTAATTAGAGATCCAGCTGATTATGATAGTATTTATGTAGTAATGCCTATGAAAGGTTAATTCATAACTTCTAATTCATCATAAATTTGTTTTTCTAAAAGATTTGTAAATTCGATTGAATTAATTCCAGAGTCAATTGGCTTTAAAATAGAAATTGTTATCATCTTA
>CACHKZ010000054.1 GCA_902580535.1 uncultured Pelagibacteraceae bacterium
AAAATTTTTTGAAAAAATGAAATCAATGGGTGATGTTAGACTCCCTGGTGAAAGAAGACATAAAAATAGATTAGATAAAGGACCAAGAAATATAAATGAAGACTTGGTTAATAAAATTAAATCTTTAAGTTAATTCTAATTCAATAGGGGTGTGATCTGAAGGTTTCTCTCTGCCTCTTGGATATTTATTAATTTTAACATCCTTAATATTTTTTAATAATGAATTAGTTACTAAGAAGTGATCAATCCTCATACCATTATTTTTTTGCCAAGATCCACTTGTATAATCCCAAAAAGTATACTCTTCTTTATCAGGATAGATATATCGAAATGCATCCTGAAATCCTAAATTATACATTTCTCTTAATTTTTTTCTTATTTCTATTCTATACAATGCATCGTTCTCATATCCTTTAGGATCATGAACATCTTCAGCAGATGGAATAATATTAAAATCACCTGCAATAATTATATTTTCATTTGTCTTTAAAAGAGATTTTAATTTTTTTATTAAACTATCTAACCAATATAATTTATAATCGTATTTTTCAGTGTCTACTGGATTGCCATTAGGAGTATAGATATTTATAAGTTTAATTACTTTTGATTTATATTTTATATCGGCTGTAATTATTCTTGATTGTTTATTTTTATCTTTAAAAATATCTTTTTGAATATTGTTTAATTTTTTTTTTGAGAGAATTGCAACTCCGTTATAACTTTTTTGTCCAAATACATAACTTTCATACTTAATTTTTTTAACATCATCATAAGGATAAGTTTCATCTTGAGTTTTAATTTCTTGGACTAATACCACATCAGGATTAAATTTTTTTAAGTATTCTTGAACGTTTAATATTCTTGCCCTGATAGAATTTACATTCCAAGAGCTAATAATCATTAAAGAGAGAATGAAACACCGCAACCGCAAGATGACTTACTTTGTGGGTTACTAATTTTAAATTGGTCTCCAATTAATTCTTTAACAAAATCTATTTCTGATCCTTTCAATAGATCTGCTGAAGTTTTATCGATTAAAATCTTTTCGTGTCTTAAGTCGTCTTCTTGAGGGGTTTTATCAAATGAAAAATCATACTGAAATCCTGAGCAACCACCACCTTTTATAGCGATTCTAAAAAAAGAACCTTCATCCTTAGATGCAAGCAGTATATTTATTTGTTTTAAAGCATTATCTGTAAATTTAATTTCTTTAATCATTATCTATCGCTGTTATTACTAATATAATTAATATTTGCCAATTTTAAAGAATGAATAATTACTCAAAATTAGGTTCTTTTAGATCACGTGGTCGCTTAATAAAAGAGCCAAATAATAGGTTTAGAACTCCATTTCAAAGAGATAGAGATAGAATTATTCATTCTGCTTCATTTAGAAGGTTAAAACATAAGACTCAGGTATTTGTGAACACGGATGGAGATCATTATAGAACAAGAATAACTCACTCAATGGAGGTTGCTCAAATTGCCCGATCAATATCAAGATATCTCAATTTAAATGATGATTTAGTTGAAACACTTAGTTTAGCTCATGATATGGGGCATACTCCTTTTGGACACGCTGGTGAAGACGCTTTAAACGAGTCAATGATTAATCATGGAGGTTTTGATCACAACCTTCAAACTTTAAGAATTGTAATGTTTATTGAAAATAAATACTTAAAATTCAAGGGTTTAAATTTAACTATTGAAACTTTAGACGGTCTCTTAAAACATAATGGACCTATTAACAATACTGATCATTTAGATACGATAATTGGATTTAAAAATTTCAAAAATAAAATAGATTTCAAAAAGAATTCATCTTTGGAGGCTCAAATTGCAGCCATATCCGATGACATAGCTTACAATAATCATGATATTCAAGATGGAATTAAAGCAAAACTATTTTCATTAAATCAATTATGTGAAATTAATTTTTTTAAAGAAATTTATAAATCTTATAAGACAAAAGTTAAAAATTCTAACAAAGATATTATTGTTTACCAAATAATAAGAGATTCAATTAATTTGATGGTTCAAGATGTTA
>CACHKZ010000055.1 GCA_902580535.1 uncultured Pelagibacteraceae bacterium
TTGTTGGTGAAGATGTTAATAAAATGAAATTAGAATTAGGAGCTCCTTCAGAAGATATTATTAACAGTACAGGTAATGAAGTTTTAATTTATAAAACTAAAAAGTATGGTATGCCTTGTGAGAGAAGATTTGAGGTAAATGCTAGCGGGACTATTATAGCTTTTAGTTCTAGCGGTTGCTTTTAAACTTGTGGGGCGAACCCCACAAGCAAGGTTAGAAATATTTACTTAATATCGATAAGTCTTTTTTTCTTATGATCTGGTAAAATTCTTTCACAAGCAATTGTCAAAAGACCATCCTTTAATTCTGCACCATTTACTTTAACATCATCTGCAATAGTAAAAGATCTAGCGAATTGTCTTTGTGAAATTCCTTTATGAATTATTTCACCATCTTCATTTTTATCTTCCGACTTATTAAACTGTTTTGTTCTTACAGTTAATAAATTATCTTCAAACTCCACTTCAACATCATTTTTGTTAAAACCAGCCAATGCAACTTCGATAGAATAGTTGTCCTTGCCAGTCTTTCTAATGTTGTATGGTGGATAATTTGATTGCATCGTTATCCCACCATTGCCAAGCATGTTTTCAAATTGGTCAAACATATCGTCAAAACCGATTGAAAACGGTCTAAGTGAGTTAAAGATTGATAGGTCCTTACTTGTCATAATATTTACTCCTTTTGTTAAGCAAGTTAATTTATGTAAGCCCCATTAGGCGACTTACAATGCATATATGGTAATAAATTCTAAAAATTCAATGGGGAATTAACTAAATTTTTTTCGCAATTTTTAATGCAAAAGCATAATCTAGAGCTATCTCTTCAATTGCGCCATCTCTTCCAGATTTTCCACCGTGACCAGCGTTCATTTCAGTTTTTAAAAGTAATAAATTATTGTCTGTTTTATAATCTCTTAGTTTCGCAGTAAACTTCGCTGGTTCATCAAAAAGAACTCTATTATCACTAAGACTTGTTGTGATTAAAATATGTGGATAATCCATTTTTTTGATGTTGTTGTATGGAGCGTATGAATAAATATAATCAAAATGATCTTTGTTATCTTTTGCATTTCCAAATTCATCAAATTCCCCAATAGTTAATGGCAATGAGTGGTCAAGGTTGGTTGTTAAAGAGTCTACAAATGGTACAGCCATAATTAAACCTAAAAATAGCTCTGGTATCTGATTTACAACTGCACCCATCAATAGTCCTCCGGCAGAGCCACCCATTCCTATAATCTTACCTTTAGAAGTATATTTTTTTTCAACCAAATATTTTCCAACAGCAATATAATCCTCAAATGTATTTTTTTTGTTTAAGAGTTTTCCCTCTTTCCACCATTTCATTCCTCTTTCCATGCCACCTCTAATATGTGCGGTAACCCAAATTATATTTCTATCAATTAAACTTAAACGCGTTGACGAAAAACCCGGAGACATTGAATTTCCATAAGAGCCATAACCGTAAAGTAAAAGATTAGCCGATCCATCCAAAGGAGTATTTTTATGTCTAGTTATTGTTATGGGAACCATTCTTCCATCATGCGATGGGCACTCAAGACGTTGAACAATATAATTGTCTGGATTGTGTCCAGATGGTATTTCCTGTTCTTTTACAATTTTTTTTTCTTTTGATTTTAAGTTATATAAAAATGTTCTTCCTGGTGTTTTAGGTGAGGAATATGATAAATATACATTGTCTGTGTTCTTATCTTTTTGAATTAAAGATACACTTGGAACTATTACCCTTTCATCGCTAAATTGAATTTCTTCCTCATAATTTGTTTTAGGATCTCTTAAAATTATTTTACCAAGCGCATTTGAAGTTTCGGATCTTATGATCCAATTATCTAAAAAAACTAAGCCTCCAATTAAAACTTCTTCTTTAGCAGCAATAAATGATTCCCATTTTTGTTCAAATAAATCTTTACATTTATCAATTTTAAAATCCTCGGCGTTTTCATTTGTGTGTTTATAAAAATAGTTATCCCAGGAATTTATAGAGTAAATTATACCTCTTTGTCTTTTCTGAA